>JBCDCW010000132.1:0-10527 GCA_039180995.1 Pseudomonadota bacterium | reverse complement strand
GCAGGCCGCGCAATGGGCCCCGAACAACGCCGCGCCCTCCGCGACCAGGGCATCGTCCTGCGCCGCCACGGGCAGCGCGAGACAGGCGAAGATCACAGCAAGACGCATGGGTTAGCTCTCCCTCCAATATCCCCGACACCCTGCCATGCCCCACACCGCCCGGCCTTGACCACGGTCAAGCGGCGCGCTCACCTGCCGCAGCAATTCCCCTTGCGCCCCCAGGGCTCGGAAGTACCGTCCAATCCATGCGTCTCGTCCTCGTCCTCGTCCTCGCCCTGGCCGCCTGCGGCCGCCCCCTCACGCCCGCGGAAACCGCCCTGCTCCAGCCGCTCCACGGCGATACGCTGGATACCGACCGCATGCGCATCGCCGAGGCGCCCATCGTCGGCGCCTTCCCGATCTCCTTCGATGCCCGCCCCCGCGTCACCTGCCGCGAAAAGATCGGTCCGCCGCGCACGGGCCGCATCAACACCCGCACCGCCGGCCTGGTGATCTTCAACAGCATGTTCACCGCCTCGGAAGTGACCCTGCCCGACTACGCGGCCCCCTTGCGCGACGGCCGGCTGGACCTGCCCACAGCCATGTTCCTGGTCCACGAGGCCACCCATGTCTGGCAATGGCAGAACCGGCACATCACCGGCTACCACCCGATCAAGGGCTTTTCCGAGCAGGTGATCTTCGACGACCCCTACCTGTTCGAACCGGATGCGCGGGAGCCGTTTCTGGCCCAGGGCTATGAGGTTCAGGCCAGCCTGGTCGAGGAATACCTCTGCTGCGCCACGCTGGATCCGGACGGGGCCCGCACCCTCCGGCTGCGCGACCAGTTGCGCGAGGTCATGCCCGTGGCCGAGCCGCGCACCTTCGCGCGCCCCGTCTTCGTCCCCTATACCGAAGACCTCGTGGGGATCTGCGCCTGACCTAGGCCGGCTATCTGTTCAGCGGATGGATGAGCCGGAGCTGCCCCCGGAACCCGCCATCATGGTTCGCGAGCAGCGCCCCCGTGGAACAGATCAATTGATGGCCCATGACAACGGGTGTGTACCCGCAGGTTTAAACGGGCCTATACCGGGGCCACGTCACCCCTCCTCGGCCCGCTCGGCGAGCGTAAGCCATTCCTCCTCGGCAGCAGCCATCTTTCCCTGGCGATCCACCAGCGCCTCGGACGCCTTGGAAAAGGCCTGCGGTTCCCGCTGGAACAGCTCCGGATCGGCCAAGAAGGCTTCGAGCTTGCCGATCTCCGCCCCCAATCGGTCCATCTCCGCGGGCAGTTCGTCCAAGCGGTGCTGTTCGGTATAAGATAGCCCGCCAGCCGCCGTGGCGCGTGCCGACGTCTTGGCCGGCGCCTTCGATCCCGTCGCTTTCGGCTTGGGCGGCGACGGGGCCGAGACGTCCCGGCGTTGCGCCACGTAATCCGACCACCCGCCCGGGTAAACGCCGGTCCGGCCGTCCCCCTCGAACGCCACGGTCTGCGTCGCCACGCGATCCAAGAAATCCCGGTCGTGACTGACCAGCAGGACGGTGCCGTCATACTCCCCCAGCACGTCCTGAAGCAGGTCCAGCGTTTCGACATCCAGATCGTTCGTCGGCTCGTCCAGGACCAACAGATTGCTGGGCAGCGCCATGATCCGCGCCAAGAGCAGACGCGCCTTTTCGCCGCCCGACAGCGACTTCACCGGCGCCTTCAACTGCCGCTCATCGAACAGGAAATCCTTCAGATATCCCGCGACATGCCGGGGCGCGCCCCGGACCATCACCTGATCCGACGCACCGGACACACCCAGCATCGGATCCAGCGTCAGCGAATCCCACAAGGTCGCTTCTGGGTCGAGCCGGGCCCGTGCCTGGTCGAAGACGGCGACCTCGACATTCGTGCCGATCTTGACCGATCCCGCATCGGGCTCGACCTCTCCCAGCAGCATCTTCAAAAGGGTCGTCTTGCCCACACCGTTCGGCCCGACGAAGGCGACACGGTCCCCCCGCAGGACCCGCAGGTCGAAATCGCGGACGATCGCCGTTTCCCCGAAGGATTTCGACAGGCCGCGCCCCTCGAGCACACGCTTGCCGGAAGACTGCCCCGCCTCCAACTCCAACGCGGCCGTTCCAGCCCGCCGGATCTGTCCGGCCCGCTCGGCCCGCAGGCCTTGCAGGGCTCGGACCCGCCCCTGGTTCCGCTTACGGCGGGCCGAGATGCCCTCGACCGCCCAACGCGCCTCGGCCTTGATCTTCCGATCCAGCTTGTGCCGCTTCAGGTCCTCTTCGGTCCAGACCGTGTCCCGCCAGGTCTCGAAAGCCTCGAATCCCTTCTCTTGCCGTCGGACCTGGCCGCGGTCGATCCACAGCGTCGCCCGGGTCAGCGCTGTCAAGAAGGCCCGGTCGTGGGAAATCAGGACATAGGCCGTCCGCGTGGCCATCAGCTCGGCTTCCAGCCAGGCGATGGCGTCGATATCCAGGTGGTTCGTCGGCTCGTCGAGCAGCATCAGCTCCGGCGCTTCGGCCAGCAGCTTGGCCAAGGCCGCGCGCCGTCGCTCTCCGCCCGAGGCCGCCTGCGGATCGGCGTCCAGGCGCAGCTTCAAGCCTTCGGCAACCGCCTCGACCCGCCAAGCCTCGGCAGGGCCCAGATCTGCGATCGTGTAATCCCCCAAGGTCGCGAAGGCCGACAGGTCGGGCTCCTGTTCCATATAGCCGACCGAGGTCCCGGGCGAGAGCACACGCATTCCGTGATCCGCTTCAACCAGACCGGCCATCACCTTCATAAGGGTGGATTTTCCCGATCCGTTTCGACCGACCAAGGCGACCCTGTCGCCGGGCTGAACCACCAGATCGAGATCGGCGAAGACCGGCTCTCCGCCGAAGGTCAGCGAGATATCGGAGAGTTGCAGAAGCGGTGCGCGGGCCATGCCGCGCCAGCTAGGCGCCTTGGTGCGGCGCGTCAATCAGACGGCGTCCAGCATGCCCGTCAGCAACCGAGCCCGCCCTGGTGGAATTGCGGCGACAGGCAAGGCAACGAAGACGTGGCGTGTGCCCAGATCGCGGTCGATCACGGCATGATCCGACACCGACGCACCAAGGGACAGGTAGCCGCGCAGCAGGGGCGGCAGCAGACCGGGCGGCCCCGATAGCGGCGTCGTCTCAGAGGCGATCCGCCTGGGCCGCCAGCTGGCCGGGGCCACACGGGAGGCCAAAGCCGACAGGCCTGCGCCGTCGGCCGGAAATGACGCGCACCCAAAGAGGGCCGCGGCCCCTTCCTCCACGACGATCCGGGCCAGCATGGCCAGGATCAGCCTTGGCAGGTCCGGGTCCCGGACTTCGGGAGCCAGGCAGATGCGCCCGATCTCCAGCGCCTTGGGGAAGCGTGTCGCGAAGGGTGTCAGCCCATAGAGCTCCGCCGTGTAGCCCGACCGCGGATCGCCGACCGAGAGCCGGGCGCAGGCGGCAACCGCGCCATCGGACACCGTCAGATGCCGGGCGCGGGCATCCCAAGGGTCCCAATCCGACCCACCGCCGCGAAATACGCGGGCACGCAATGCCAGGGCGTCAGCGGCTCGATCTGGCCCATTCACCCGCACCGTCCAGCGGCCCGCCCGCACTTCGATCCCGTTCTGCCCCTTGGCCAGCACCCGACTGTCCCCTACGTCTGACCCCGCACCCATGGCCGGTGCCACCGGTGATGCGCAAGGGAGAGCCCATGGACAAGGTCGTCAAGTCGGATGCCGAATGGCAACAGCAATTGGACCCGGAGGCGTATCGCGTCCTGCGCAAGCACGGGACCGAACGGGCAGGCACCCACGATTCCTTTCCCAAGGACCCGGGCAGCTATGCGTGCAAAGGCTGCGGGACGGCGCTCTTCGATCAAGCCCACAAATTCGAAAGCGGCACCGGATGGCCCTCCTTCTATCAACCCGTGGACGGCGTCCAATCGAAGACGGTGGGCGAAAGTGAGGACAATTCCTGGTTCATGAAACGCACCGAAGTGCATTGCGCCCGGTGCGACGGCCATCTGGGCCATGTCTTTCCGGACGGCCCGGCCCCGACGGGCCTTCGCTATTGCATCAACGGCGCGGCGCTGACGTTCCGGTCGAGCGATTGAACCGCTCCGGCATCGGCCGATAAGGGCCGATGCCACGCAGCGTCGCCGCCTGCCCCCGAGCGCGGCTAGAGCGGGACGATGGTCGCGGTCCCGCCTTCGATTGCTGCATCGACGACCGAGGCCGCGACGGCCAGGTCCTGAAGTCCCACGCCGGTTCCGTCGAACAGCGTGATCTCATCCGCGTTCGACCGCCCCGGATGCCTGCCGTTTATGACAGCACCGAGTTGGGCCACGTCGCCTTCGGCAAGCGACCCGTCCGCAATTGCATGCTGCGCCTCGCCGATCGAGATGGATTGCGCCACCTCGTCGGTGAAGACCGTTGCCCGTGCCAGAAGTGCCGCGTCGACCTCCTGCTTGCCCTTCGTGTCCGTCCCCATGCAGGCCAGATGGGTACCGGGACTGACATGGTCTGCCAGCAGCGTGGGCGCGAAGGACGACGTGATCGTGATGATGACATCCGCCTGGGTCATGTCGGGTAGGTCGACCGCCTCGAAGGGCACGCCGGCCGCGTCGGCGACTTTGGCCAGGTTGGGTAGCATGTCGGGATGCAGGTTCCAGCCCACGACCTTCTCGAAGGGATGGGTTTCCAACGCGGCCCGCATTTGGAACGTGGCTTGGTGACCGGCCCCCACCATGCCCAGCACCTTCCCCTCGGGGCGCGCCAGATGCTTGATGGACACCGACGAAGCCGCCGCCGTGCGCAGGGCCGTCAGCAGGTTGCCACCCACCATCGCCGTCACGCGACCGGAATCCGGATCGAACAAGAAGACCGTCGATTGGTGGTTGATCAGGCCGCGCCGATCCAAGTTGTGCGGCCAATATCCCCCAGCCTTCAGGCCCAGGACGCCGCCTGCCCCATCGAACCCGCCCTTGAACCCGTAGAGCGCGTCCTCGTGGCCAATGGCCTCGCGCACCACGGGGAAGTTGTAGGCGTCGCCAGCTGCCATGGCGGCGAAGACCTTTTCCACCGCATCGAACGCCGCCTGCCGCGTGACCAGATCGGCGATCATTCCCTCCGGGACGATGGTCAGCCGATGACCATCCTGAGCCATGCCGTCCATCAATAGGCCTTCCCGCGCGCTGAAACGGGCCAGAGCGTTTCGACCTTGCCGCCGCGCACGCCCACATACCAATCGTGAACATTGCAGGTCGGGTCGCAATGGCCTGGGACCAGCTTCAGTTTGTCATTCACCTTCAGAATGCCATCCGGATCGGCGACGACCCCGTGTTCGTCCGAACACTTTACGTATTCCACGTCGTCGCGCCCGAAAATGACCGGCAGACCGCTATCCACGGATTGGGCCTTCAGCCCGGCATCCACGATGGCCTTGTCAGCCTTCGCGTGGCTCATCACGGAGGTCAGGATGAAGAGCGCATTCTCCCATTCGCCGCGGTCGATCCGGTTGCCATCCTTGTCGAGGATGCGGCCGTAATCGGCATCCATGAACGCGTAGGAGCCGCATTGAAGCTCATTATACACCCCGGAATTCGACTCGAAGTAATAGGAGCCGGTGCCGCCGCCGCCGACGATATCGCAGTGGATCCCTTCGGACTTCAGGGTGTCCACGGCGTCCTTCACCATGGCCACGGCAATGTCGATCTTGGCCTTGCGCTCGTCATAGCTGTCCAGGTGCTGCATCGCGCCCTGATAGGCCTGAATGCCCGCGAATTTCAGGCCCGGCGCGGCGTCGACAGCCTTGGCAATCTCGACCACGGCCGGTGTCGTCGTGACGCCGCATCGGCCGGCGCCGCAATCTATCTCGACCAGGCACTCGATCTCGGTGCCGTGCGCCTGCGCCGCCGCACTTAGATCGGCCACATTGGCGACGTCATCGACACAGCAGATCGTCCGCGCGCCCAGCTTCGGCATGCGCGCCAGGCGGTCGATCTTTGCGGGCTCGCGAACTTGGTTGGAGACGAGCACATCCTTGATGCCGCCGCGCGCGAAGACTTCGGCTTCCGACACTTTCTGGCAGCACACACCGCAGGCGACGCCCAATTCGACCTGCAGACGTGCGACATCCACTGATTTGTGCATCTTGCCATGCACCCGGTGGCGCATTCCGTGGGCCTTGGCGTAGTCACCCATCTTCTTGATGTTCCGCTCCAGCGCATCCAGGTCCAGCACCAAGCTGGGCGTTTGGATATCCGCTTCGTCCATGCCGGGCAAGGCCGGCACGTCGTATCCGACTTCAAGGTCGGCGTAGTCGATCACATCCTTCATCATCTCTCTCCAAGTCTCTGAATTGCGTTTGCAAGGGGCCCGGGATCAGGCCGTCATCCACGGCAACTTGGCCAGGTCGACATTACCGCCAGTGATGACCACACCAACCCGCTTGCCCCGGAAGACGTCCGGGTTCTTCAGGATCGCCGCCAACGGCACCGCGCAGGACGGCTCCATGACGATCTTCATGCGCTGCCAGGTCAGCTTCATCGCATCCACGATCTCGTCTTCGCTGGCCGTCAAGATATCGGTCACGTGGTTCGACACGAAATGCCAGGTGATCTCCTTCAACGGCACCTTCAGACCGTCGGCGATGGTCTCGGGCGCGTCGTCGGCGATGACATGACCCGCCTTGAAGCTGCGATACGCATCGTCCGCCTGTTCGGGTTCGGCGGCATAGATCTTTATCTCCGGCGCGATATTCGACAGCGTCAGGCAGCAGCCCGAAACCATGCCGCCCCCACCGATGGGCGCGATCACGGCGTCCAGTCCATCTACCTGTTCCGTCAGTTCCCGCGAACAGGTGGCCTGCCCCGCAATGACGCGCGGATCATTATAGGGATGAACGAAATTCGCACCCGTTCGGGCCTGCACCTCGGCAAAGATAGCTTCGCGACTGGTTGTCGACGGCTCGCATTCGGTGATGATCCCGCCATAGCCCCGGACGGCCGCCTTCTTCGCCTCGGGCGCCGTGCGCGGCATGACGACGTGACACGGAATGCCGCGCCGCCCCGCGGCATGGCTCAGCGATAAAGCATGGTTCCCAGAGGAATGGGTGGCGACGCCCTTGAGCGCGTCCGTATCCGACAGGCCGAAGACGGCATTCGACGCGCCGCGCACCTTGAAGGCCCCTGCCTTCTGGAAGTTCTCGCACTTGAAGAACAATTCCGCTCCGGTCCGTTCGTTCAAATAGGACGACGTCAAGATTGGGGTTCGGTGGATATGCGGTCTGATCCGGTCATGGGCCGAAACGACATCGTCCCAGGTGGGAATGGTCGGTTCGATGATATCCTTCATGTCTCCCTCCATCACGCTGCTGCCAGCGTCACGGTCTCGACCGTGCCGCGATAATGATCCTGCGCTGCGGCGACCCCCGACCCCAGCGTCACGTCCAGCCCCAGATCGGCCATCACCATTTCCGCCGTCGCGATACCAGACAACGCCATCACGTCGGTCAGACTTCCCAGATGTCCGATGCGGAAGACCTTGCCGGCCACCTCCCCCAGTCCGGCACCGAAAGCGACACCGTAGGTTTCGCTGGCTCGGGTCACGATCTTGGCCGCGTCGAACCCCACTGGGGTGCGGATCGCGCTGACTGTGTCGGAGTAGAGCTCGGACCGGGCGGCGCATAAATCCAACCCCCAGGCGCGGATCGCGGCCCGGACGCCTTCGGCGATGCGGGCATGGCGGGCGAAGACGTTGTCCAACCCTTCGTCCGTCAGCATGCCGCAAGCGACCTTCAGACCGTTCAGCAACCCAACGGCTGGGGTATAGGGGTACGCATCGGCAGCGTATCCGGCCGCCATGTCACGGATGTCGAAATAGGTCCGCGGCAGACCGGCCCCGTCGACAGCCGCCATGGCCGTCTCGGAGAACGCGGCGATCCCCAGACCGGCCGGCATCATGAAGCCCTTCTGCGATCCCGTTACGGCGACATCGACCCCCCACTCGTCGAACCGAAAATCCATCGAGCCGATAGAACTGACACCATCGACGAACAACATCGCCGGGTGCCGCGCCCCGTCCATCGCTTTGCGGATGCCGGCAATGTCGGACCGGACACCGGTCGCCGTTTCGTTGTGCGTCGCGAGAACCGCCTTGATCTGATGATCGGTGTCGTCAGCCAAAACCTCGGCGAACCGATCCACCGGGATGCCCTCGCCCCAGGCGACGTCGATGATCTGCACGTCCAGACCGTGCCGCTGGCACATGTCGACCCATTTGCGGCTGAACATGCCATTGCGCGCGGCCAATACCTTGTCGCCGGGCGACAACGTGTTCGCGATCGCCGTTTCCCAGCCGCCCGTGCCGGTCGACGGGAAGATGAACACCTCGGCCGTGTTCGATTTCAGAACGGCGCGAACGCCATCGCGCGCCGGGTGGAGAATGTCCGCGAACAGGCTGGACCGGTGATCCAAGGTCGGCATGTCGCAGGCGCGCCGCACACGCTCCGGCATGTTGGTCGGGCCCGGAATGAAAACGGGGTTTTGAAAGCTCATTTCGACGGTCTCCTCCTCCGCTAGCCCTTGACTACACAGTGGGTTCGCGGCAGACAATTTTTTTGAAATCGTTTTTCAAAAAGAGGATATCCTCATAAAATGTTGATATTTCAAATATCTAGATTTTTTTATCTGGCGAAATAGATTTTTAAAAATGAATCCGAAACCAGATGGATCAGCGACAGAAAGCCAGCAACGTCGCAACCGAGGGCGGCCGAAAGCCTGGGACGACAAGACCGGTCAGAACACGGTCAAGGCGCTCGACCGAGCGATTTCGATCCTCGATCACCTTTCCACATTGCCCGGTGCGACGCTGTCGAAAATCGCCGACGATCTCGATCAATCCGCGGCGACAGTCTACCGGGTTCTCGTGACGCTGGAGGCCCGCGGCTTGGTCGAATTCGACGCCGTCGAACAGCTTTGGCATATCGGCCCTCACGCCTTCCTGATCGGGGCACGCTACTTGCGCCGCACCTCGGTCGTGGACCGGGCCCGACCGATCCTCCGCCGATTGATGGAAGCGACCGGCGAAACCGCCAATCTGGGGATCGCACGGGACGGCCATGTCCTGTTCGTAAGCCAGGTGGAAAGCCATGCCTCGATCCGGGCCTTCTTCCCGCCCGGAACGCTGTCGCCGATGCACGCTTCGGGGATTGGCAAGGCCCTTCTGGCCCAGATGTCGCCGACCCGGCTCGACCAAATTCTATCCGCATCGCCTTTGGAACGCTTCACCGACCGGACCTTGGCCGATCATGACGCGGTCCATGCCGACCTTCAGGTCACCCGCGACCGCGGCTATGCGATCGACGACGAGGAAAAGAACGACGGCATGCGCTGCATCGCCGCGCCGGTCTTCAATTGGCATGGCGAAGCCGTGGCGGGCCTGTCCGTATCCGGGCCGGTCAGCCGCGTGTCGACGGCGCAGACACCGATCTTTGCGCGGGCTGTCACAGAGGCGGCCAAGGATTTGTCGGCCGCCCTCGGCGGCGAAGGTAAAGCGACCTGACGGGAAAGGGCCGTCGGGCGCTACTTGCCCGTCGCTGGATCCGGATCGGCCTGCACGAGAAGGCTCAGTTCCGAAGACGCAAGCCGCAGCGCATCCAGATGATCCAGCGACGCGGCAGGGTCAAACCGCTGCGTCGGCGCATGGAAGGACAGGGTCGCCATCAGCCGCCCGCGGGAATCCAGGATCGGGACGGCCAGCGCGATCATATCCTGCATGAACTCCTCCCGATCCTGGGAATAGCCTTGCCCCTTGATCGTCGCGATCTCAGCGCGAAGCGCTTCCCGGTCGGTAATCGTGTTCGCGGTTCGCTCGCTCAGGTCGGCGGCGTTCAGATACCGCTCCAAATGGCTCGCAGCGAGCGAGCTGAGATACATCTTGCCGCTGGCCGTGCAATGGAACGGCACCCGGGTGCCCTGGGGCAATTGGATTCGCAGGGGCCACTCGGTCTCGACCCGTTCCAGGTAGATCATCGCATCGCGGTCGGGCAGCGCGATATTGCAGGTCTCTCCGATTTCGCGGCTCAGACGGCGCAGGATCGCCTGCCGGGCCGTGCGGATGCGCAGAGACGACAGGATACCGGACGCGAGTTGCCGCAGGCGCGGGCCCGGCGAATAGGCCCGCCCATCGATGTCCCGCTGCAGGAACCCCTCGTCTTCCAGCGTGGCGAACAGCCGGTGGATCGTCGGCTTCGGCAGATCCAATGCCGCATTGATCTCGGTCGGGGTGACGGGGACACCAGCCTTGGCGACCTCCTCCAGAACCAGCAGAAGTCTTAGGTTCGTCGGAATGGTATCGCGCGGGCTATCCCCGTCCATCGTCGCACCTACAAGTTATCCGGCAAAAGGAGGGTCGACAGCGTCGGCACCAGCGCCACGGTGATCCATACCGTGATCAAAGCCAGCAGATAAGGCCACGTGTAGCGCAGCAGGCGGAAATACGGCACCCCAGTCACACCGGATGCGACATAGAGGTTCAGGCCGTAGGGTGGCGT
>JBCDCW010000131.1:0-10594 GCA_039180995.1 Pseudomonadota bacterium | reverse complement strand
GATGGCGATCTGAAGGCCCGCTATGGCGTGCCGGGTGGCTGGTACACATGGGGCAGCTATCACGACCGCTTCGACACCTCGAAGGAGCCGAACGAGTCGAACCGCTTCGGCTGGATGGTTGAAGTCGATCCGTCGAATCCGACCTCGACGCCGGTCAAGCGCACCTCCATGGGTCGTTTCAAGCATGAGGGCGCGCATGTCGCCCAAGCCCCCGACGGCCGCATCGTGGCCTTCATGGGCGATGACCAGCGCTTCGACTACACCTATCGGTTCGTGACCACACGCGCCTACGACCCGGCCAACCCGGATCCGAACATCCTGGATGACGGTGTTCTTTCCGTCGCGCGCTTCGACGAAGGCGGTAAGATGACGTGGCTGCCGTTGGTCTTCGGTGAAGGCCCTCTGACGGCCGAGAACGGCTTCGACAGCCAGGGCGATGTCATGATCCAGACCCGCCGCGCATCGGACCTGCTGGGTGCCACGCCGATGGACCGTCCTGAGGACGTGGAGCCGAACCCGGAGCGGGGGACGATCTACGTGATGCTGACCAACAATTCGCGGCGCGAAGTGGGCGACGAGAACGTGGCGAACCCGCGGGCCGAGAACCTTTTCGGTCACATCATCGAGATCACAGCGCCGGGCGGCGACTTCGCCGCCGACGAGATGGATTGGGATATCCTGGTCAAGTGCGGCGATCCCTCGGTGGCCGAGGTCGGCGCGACCTTCTCGGCAGAGACGTCCGAGGATGGCTGGTTCGGCATGCCCGACAATTGCGCGGTCGATGCCCAGGGGCGCCTCTGGATCTCGACCGACGGCAATGCCTTCGACCGCACCGGCCGCTCGGACGGCCTGTGGTCGATGGAGACCGAGGGCGACCTGCGCGGCACGTCGAAGCACTTCTACCAGGTGCCGGTGGGCGCGGAATTGTGCGGTCCGCACTTCACCGCTGACGACGAAGCGCTGTTCGTGGCCGTTCAGCACCCGGGGGACGGCGGCGACGAGTGGCCGGAATTCGGCCGGACGTCGACCTTCGACGATCCATCCACCCGCTGGCCTGACTTCGCCGACGGCATGCCGCCGCGTCCGTCGGTGGTGACGATCACCCGTCAGGGTGGTGGTAAAATCGGCTGACTGGACCAGCGCATGCGCTCATCTCATTTCACATCGGGGCGGTCTTCGGACCGCCCCTTTTGTTTGCGTGGCCGGGCGGGGCAGCGATCCGACGAGCGTACCAGGCTGATCCCTCCGGGGCCTTCATGCGGCGGTTTCGGAAGCGATCCAGAAGATTTTGCGTTCTATCTGAAGCAAGTTCATCGCAAGGCGCGGTCGACCGATGGGAGAGGTAGCGTTTGGTGGTTTAGATCAAACGCGAAGGGCTCTAGCGCCCGTCGTCCTCTAGCACGAACCGCTTGTCGCAATAGCCGCATTCTACGAAGCCGATCCTCGGATCAATGCTCAGCCAGACCCGCGGATGCCCCAGGGCCCCGCCGCCGCCATCGCAGGAGATCCGCGTCGTCGTCACCATCTCCACCTCAGGCGGATCCATGTCCGGCCTCTGGCCAGGGTCGGTCGGAGTGCCGCTTGTCATTTGGGAGACCTCGGGTTGTCGCGTGGGCGGGGTCCCGCTAGGTGAGCCCCAACCGGCTTATGCGCCACGGGCCGGGGGACGCGCAACACCCGGAGGACGCATGTCGAACGCCACCACGGCGACGGCTGGAAACGCCATCGAAATCGAAGCTCTGCGCAAGGTCTATGCGGGCGATGGGAAAACCCCGCCGAAGGAAGCGCTCAAGGGCTTGGACTTGGCGATCCCCACGGGCTCGATCTTCGGCCTGCTCGGCCCCAACGGGGCGGGCAAATCCACGACGATCAACATCCTGGCCGGGCTGGTCCGCAAGACGGCCGGCAAGGTGCGAATCTGGGGCTTCGATCAAGACGTGAATCCGCGCCAATCCCGCGCGGCCATCGGTGTGATGCCGCAAGAGTTAAACCTCGACCCGTTCTTTAGCCCCGCCGGGGCGCTGGAGGTGCAGGCCGGACTCTATGGTGTGCCAAAGCGTGACCGTCGGACGGCGGAGATCCTTGATCTCGTGGGTCTGTCGGACAAGGCAGAGGCCTATGCGCGCACGCTATCGGGCGGCATGCGGCGGCGGCTTCTGCTGGCCAAGGCTCTGGTGCATCACCCGCAAATCCTGGTCTTGGACGAGCCGACGGCGGGCGTGGACATCGAGTTGCGTCAGATGCTTTGGCGGAATGTGCGACGCCTGAACGAGGAGCGGGGGATGACCATCATTCTGACCACGCATTACCTGGAAGAAGCGCAGGAGATGTGCGACGAGATCGCCATCGTGAATCATGGTGCGTTGGTGATCCGCGACAAGACGGCCCGGCTGTTGGGTCGACTGGACGCTAAAACGATGGTCATCGTCCCTGAGGCGCCGCCGCCGGCCGAGATTGCCCTACCGGACGGCGTCGATCTGGACCACCGCGGCGATGGCGCTCTGGCACTAAGCTACAGCCGCGGAAAGGTTTCGGCGGAGCAATTGCTTGCTGCGGTCCATGCGGCTGGAATTTCCATTCGGGACGTGCGGACAGAAGAGGCGGATTTGGAAGACGTCTTCGTCTCTCTGACCCATTCCGAATAAGGGTCAGCGGATCGGTATCGTCGTCTCCAGCCGGTCGAGTTCCTCGCCCGCCCGTCGCAGGATAACTCGCCCAGTGTAATCCCCCGTGGGCAACGTTCGATCTCGCAATCGGCGCCCTGCCGCTCGGAAGAGCTGGGCCTGTGTCCGGTCCAACGTCACATCGCTTTCAAAGACCACCCCGCCATCGGTGCCGAGGATCACCATTTCCATCACGTCCCCTGCCTGGCCACCGAAGACCGCGCCCCAAATCACGATGGCGTCGGGGTCGGTCGGTAAGGTCGATGCGTCGGCTGTTCCGGCCTTGATCTCGTCGAACTCCGGAACGCGGTCCAGGAGACCCACGGACAGGAGGCCCCCAGGTTCATAGTCCGGCGGCGTGGTCCAGAGGTCGGCCACGAACGGATCCACGACGTCGCCATCGCGACGCACGGTGATGTGGACATGGGGAAATTGCGTCGCGCCCGACAGCCCCATGCGGCCGAGAACGTCACCTCTTCCGACCACATCGCCTGCCGCCACCTGGATCGAGCCCAATTGCAGGTGACAGAGCTGCGTTTCCCAGCCATTGCCGTGGTCTATGGCGACACCATTGCCGCATTCACGGCCCGCCACTTCGCTACGATCCTCGATCAGACGGTCAGGCATTTCATCCCGGATCGCCCGTACGCGGCCTGGGGCGGGGGCCAGTACAGGGACACCGTCGGCCAAAACCTCCAGATCCCGGACGCGGAAATCGGTGCCACGATGGCCGTCATAGCTCAGCGGGCCGCCGGTGAAGTCTTCCGCGCCGGGACCCGGATCCATGTCCACGTATTGTTGGATGAAGCAGGTCTCGCCGAGGGTGCAGTCGAGCGGCAGGTCAAGTTGAAGGTCCTGGGCCGCAGCGGAGAGCGACGTCAGCGCGACGACCTCGGCGGCTCTTCTGAGCCTTCTCGCCAGACTGCGCCATCTGCCGATGAGGTCCGGCAGGACCGAAGAGGCCATAAAAAACCCCCGCCGCAGTCCTGCGGCGGGGGTATATGTTTCGGATGCGATCAATCGGCTGTCAGAAGCGGAGGCTTCTTGTTGCCGATCTTCGAGGGGCCAGGTTCCTGATAGCTGAGGTTCAATTCGCCACCCTTGACACCGACTTTGACGACCCCGCCCTTGGCCAGCTTACCGAACAGCAACTCTTCCGCCAGGGGTTTCTTTACGTGTTCCTGGATCACGCGACCCAGGGGGCGCGCGCCCATCTTGTCGTCATAGCCCTTGTCGGCGATCCATTCGGCCGCGGCCTTGGTCAGTTCGATGGTCACGCCGCGATCCAGAAGCTGAGCCTCCAGTTGCAGCACGAACTTCTCGACCACCTGTAGGATCGTGTCTTTGGGCAGCGGGCCAAAGCTGATGACCGCGTCCAGACGGTTGCGGAACTCGGGTGTGAAGGTCCGCTCGATAGCGGCCGTATCCTCGCCTTCGCGCCGGTCGCGGCCGAAGCCCAGCGGCGCGCGCGCCGCGTCCGAGGCACCGGCATTGGACGTCATGATCAGAACCACGTTCCGGAAATCGACCGCCCGGCCGTTATGGTCGGTCAGCTTGCCGTGATCCATCACCTGCAGGAGGATGTTGAACACGTCCGGGTGGGCCTTCTCGATCTCGTCGAGGAGCAGCACGCAATGGGGATGCTGGTCGACACCGTCGGTCAAGAGCCCGCCCTGGTCGAAGCCCACATAGCCCGGAGGCGCGCCGATCAGGCGGCTGACGGCGTGCTTCTCCATGTATTCCGACATGTCGAAGCGTAGCATCTCGACACCCAGGGAATCGGCCAGTTGCTTGGCCACCTCGGTCTTGCCGACACCGGTCGGGCCTGCGAACAGGTAGTTACCGATGGGCTTCTCGGGCTCCCGCAGGCCCGCGCGGGCCAGCTTGATTGCCGACGCCAGCGCCTCGATGGCCGGGTCTTGCCCGAACACGACCCGCTTCAGCGACCCTTCCAAGTCGCGCAGCACTTCCGCATCATCCTTCGAAACGTTCTTCGGCGGAATACGGGCGATCTTCGACACGACGGTCTCGATCTCCTTGGTGCCGATGGTCTTCCGTCGTTTGCTATCCGGCAGAAGCGCTTGCGCGGCGCCGGCCTCGTCGATCACATCGATCGCCTTGTCGGGCAATTTGCGATCGTTGATATACCGCGCCGACAACTCGACCGCCGTCTTGATCGCGTCGGCCGTGTATTTGATCGAGTGGTGGTCCTCGAAATAGCCTTTCACGCCCTTGAGGATCTTCACCGTATCCTCGACCGAGGGCTCGTTGACGTCGATCTTCTGGAACCGGCGGCTCAGTGCGCGATCCTTCTCGAAATGCTGGCGGAATTCCTTGTAGGTGGTCGAGCCCATGGTCCGAAGCTTGCCGCCCTGGAGGGCTGGCTTCAGGAGGTTCGACGCGTCCATCGCCCCGCCAGAGGTGGCCCCGGCGCCGATCACGGTGTGGATTTCGTCGATGAACAGGACCGCGTCGGGATGCTCTTCAAGCTCCGTCACCACGGCCTTCAACCGCTCTTCGAAATCGCCGCGGTACCGCGTACCGGCCAACAGCGCCCCCATATCGAGCGAATAGATCGTGGCGCCAGACAGGACGTCCGGAACTTCCCCCTGGACGATCTTCCGCGCGAGACCCTCGGCGATGGCCGTCTTGCCAACACCGGGGTCGCCCACCAGCAGCGGGTTGTTTTTGCGGCGACGACAAAGCACCTGGATCGCCCGCTCCACCTCGTGCTCGCGTCCGATCAACGGGTCGATGTCGCCCTTGGCCGACTTCTTGTTCAGGTCGACCGTATACTTAGCCAACGCCGATTCCCGGTTCTCGGACGGATTCGGGCCACCTTGATCTTCGTTGTTGAAGTCGTCGTTCTCGTCCTCGGAGCCCTGGACGGCCCGGCTCTCGCCAAATTCCGGGTCCTTGGCGACGCCGTGGGCGATGAAATTCACCGCGTCGTAGCGTGTCATATCCTGCTCCTGCAGGAAGTAAGCGGCGTTCGATTCCCGTTCGGCGAAAATGGCTACCAGGACGTTGGCACCTGTCACCTCCGTCCGGCCGGACGATTGTACGTGGATCGCGGCGCGTTGGATCACGCGCTGGAACGCCGCCGTTGGAACGGCTTCGGACCCTTCCACGTCCGTGACCAGGGTCGATAGATCGTCTTCGATGAATTCCTCGACCGTCTGGCGAAGTTCGTCGAGGTTCACGCCGCAGGCCTGCATAACGCGCGCGGCGTCGGGTTCGTCGATAAGGACCAGGAGCAAATGCTCCAACGTGGCAAGTTCGTGGCGACGGGCATTGGCCTGCGCCAAAGCTGCATGGATCGCCTGTTCGAGTGTGTTCGAGAACGAGGGCATGATGTTCTCCTGCCTGCCTGCGGTCCACGGGAGTATGGGCCGCGTTTCTTTAAGTTTTGGTTGTCGCCGAGCAGGCTTCAACCTCTTTTGTGTCGCACTGCCCGATCCGTGACCAGTCTGTGACCAATTCATAGGCAAATGGGCGCGTCAGAAGGCGTCCTTCGCAAGCCTCGCGGCGGCGAATGTAATCTCGTCCGATTTTCCGATTGTCCCTGTTGCGTCCTTGAGGCGGGGCTCATGGGCGCGCAGAAACGGGTTGGTGTTGCGTTCCGCGCCGAGGGTAGAGGGAACGGAAGGCTCCCCTTCTGCGCGCAGCCGCTCTACCTCGGCCTTACGAAAAGTAATCTGTGCATTGTCCGGTTCAAGGGATGCGGCGAACGCAAGATTGCTCTTGGTATATTCATGTCCGGAGGCGATCAACGTCTCGCCGGGCAAGTTATCGAATTGTCTCAAAGATGCGTGCATCTGTGCGGCCGTGCCCTCGAACAGCCGACCGCAGCCGGCGGCCATCAGGCTGTCGCCGGTGAACGCGACCCCGTCGAAGAGAAAGGCGATGTGCCCGATCGTATGGCCCGAGACGTCGATGACGCGTCCGGCTTCGTCGCCGATCTGCACCTGATCGCCAGAGGACAGGGCCTGATCCAGCGGTGGCAGACGATGGGCGTCGGCTGCGGCACCCCAGACCTGCGCGCCGGTGGCGGCGACCAAATCGGCCACGCCATCCACATGGTCCCAATGGTGATGCGTCAGCAGGATATCGGTCAGGACCAACCCCCGCGCCGCCAGCACGTCCAGAATGGGCTGGGCGACCGGCACGTCGACAACCGCCACCCGGTCAGCGGACTGGAACAGGTAGGCATAATTGTCCTCTAGGCAGGGGATGGTCACCAAAGTGTCGGCAAGGGCCATGGAAATCCTCCGGTCTCCGGTCCACCATGACACGGGCGCCACGAGGGGCAAGCATGCATCTGGACGTTTTGGACCTGCGGTCCTTCTATTATCGCACGCGGCTGGGCCGGGCGGCGCAAAAGGCGATCCGAGACCGTCTGGCCGTGCTTTGGCCCGAGGCCAAAGGCCAGACCGTCGTAGGATTCGGCTTCGCGGTGCCGCTGTTGCGCCCCTATCTGCGCGACGCGCGGCGGGTGATCGGCCTGATGCCGGCGCCGCAGGGCGTCATGCACTGGCCAGCTGGGATGGCAAACGTGTCGGTCCTGGTGGAAGAGACGCTTTGGCCGCTGGAAACGGGATCGGTCGATAAGCTGGTGGCGCTGCACGGTCTCGACACGTCCGAGAACCCTACCGCCGTCCTGGACGAGGCCGCCCGCGTCTTGGGGCCGGGTGGCCGAGCCATCTTTATCGTCCCGCATCGGTCGGGGCTTTGGGCCCGGCGCGATCGAACGCCGTTCGGTTTCGGGCGGCCCTATTCTTTGGGCCAATTGGAAGCCCAGGTGAAACGGGCTGGGTTGGTTCCCGAACGCCATGTCGCCGCCCTGTTCGCCCCGCCAAGCGAAAGCAAGTTCTGGCTGCGGATGGGAGACCTTGCCGAGCGTCTTGGGCAGCGCCTGAGCCGGGCGGGCGGTGGCGGGGTGATCTTGCTGGAGGTGTCCAAACAGGTCCCTGCGCGTCCGCGCACCGGATTGGCCGAGCGGGTTCGCCGCCCGCTGCGCGTCCTGGAGGGTGTGCCCGAACCCCAAGCTGCAGGTCGCAAGCAAGCCGACCGGTGATTGCGCCGCCGCGATGCTTCAGTTAGCCAGACGAAGATTTCGATCTGCGGGCGTCGCAGTCCCCGCCTCGGCGGACCCCTTTTTTGTGATCGAAAGACATCCCCATGACTGATATCCGTCTCGCAACGCCCTCCGATCGGGCGGTGATCCTCTCCATCGGCGAGAGCTGTGGCCTTTTTTCCCCCGAAGAGATCGGCTTCTTCACCGATGATCTCGACAGCTGGTCCCCAGGCAGCGACGATCCCCGAATGTGGTTTCTCGCCAACGATGGTGAAGCGGCGGCCCAGATCGCCCCCGAACCGATGTCCGACGCGGTTTGGAACCTGCTCTTCATCGCGACCCGCCCGGCGGCGCGCCGAACCGGATGTGCCAAAGCCTTGATCCGAACGGTCGAGAAGACGGTCCGCGCCCAAGGCGGTCGATTGTTGTTAATCGACACCGCGTCCATGGAGGATCAAGCGCCGGCCCGCGCGGCCTATCTGGCCGCCGGATACGACCGGGAGGCCGTGATCCGGGACTATTACGGCGACGGCGTCGATCGGGTCACGTTCCGCAAGCGCCTCTGATGGTGGAAGGTCGCCGGAATGCGCCGTCGCGCCCGGTCTCTCCGCGCGGACCTGCCGATATGCGACCGAGAGGTCAGGCCCCAGAGGCTGACCGCCACCCAGAAAACCTGGATCAGCGCGGTCGCCATGTTGAAGGCATCGGCCAAGCTGATCATCACCAGTGTGGACGCCAGCAGGTTGTTCAAGAAAAAGACCGGACTTTCTGTCGTGATCGCCCGGTTGGTGATCAGGATGTAGTTCACGATATAGGTGCAAGCCCCGGCCAATCCGACCAATTGCAGCGGCGGCACGTCTGAAAACGATGTGAATGCCATGGGTCTCCATAATTCACCGCGCGCGGCGCGGAACGGACGGCCCGGAAAGGCGGAACCGTGTGGTGATGTCGATCTGCGATGCCTTGGCAATAACGGGCATCGGGCAGGGTGCCCGGCCCGCCTAGCGGCGCAGCCTCACGGGAATCTCACGATGGGGAACCGGGGCTTACGGCAGGGTTTGGCTGCAGGTTGTGTTGGACCTTGGGGCCCAAATCGTCGCAGGGCTCCCGGCGCGTTCCCAGGTGTCTGACCACCCTGCATTATATCCGAAACTGCCGGCTTCCATGCCAGTTGCAGGGCCAGAACCCCTCTGCTAGAGGAAGCGCGATTTTGTGATCTGACGTTGGAAAAATGCGGATCGCGATTGGGGGCGACCGCCGCAGATGGCGGAACAGAACGAACTGTCGAAAGGGTGGACGTGTCCGAACCAGCTTCGATTTCCATGGGGATCGCCGCGCGCTATGCGCAGGCGGTCTTCGATCTCAGCCGCGAGGCTGACGGTCTGACGAAACTGGAAGCGGATGTGACCGCCTTGGACGAGGCGATCCGCGCGTCTTCCGATCTGCGCGAGGCCATGTCCTCGCCGATCATCACCCGCGAAGAGCAAGGCAATGCCATCGCCGCCGTTGCCGCAAAGATGGGGCTCGGCGATGTTCTGGCGAACACGCTGCGTCTGATGGCGTCCAAGCGTCGCCTGTTCGTGGCGCCTCAGATGGTCGCGGCCCTCAAAGACATGCTGGCCGAGGAGAAGGGCGAAGTGATCGCCGAAATCCGGACGGCCAAGGAACTTACGAAAACCCAGGCCGACAAGCTGGCCGAAACGCTGAAAGCGTCGACCGGCAAGGACGTGAACCTAGACGTGACCGTGGACGAGACGCTGATTGGCGGTCTCGTGGTCAAGATCGGCTCGCAGATGATCGACACGTCGGTCCGCGCGAAGCTCAATGCACTTCAGAACACGATGAAAGAGGCTCGGTAATGGCGATCCAGGCTGCGGAAATTTCCGCCATCCTCAAGGACCAGATCAAGAATTTCGGCCAAGAGGCCGAGGTCGCCGAGGTGGGTCGCGTCCTGTCCGTCGGTGACGGCATCGCACGCGTCTACGGGCTCGACAACGTCCAGGCCGGTGAGATGGTCGAGTTCCCCGGCGGCATCCAAGGCATGGCCCTGAACCTGGAATCCGACAATGTCGGCGTCGTGATCTTCGGCTCGGACCGGGACATCAAGGAAGGCGACACCGTCAAGCGCACGAATTCCATCGTGGACGTGCCCGCCGGAGACGGCCTCTTGGGCCGCGTCGTCGACGGCTTGGGCAATCCGCTGGACGGCAAGGGCCCGATCAAGGGGTCCGAGCGCCGTGTGGCCGACGTCAAAGCGCCGGGCATCATCCCCCGCAAGTCGGTGCACGAACCCATGGCGACCGGCCTCAAGGCCGTCGACGCCATGATCCCGATCGGCCGCGGTCAGCGTGAGCTGATCATCGGCGACCGCCAGACCGGCAAGACCGCCGTGGCGCTGGACACGATCCTGAATCAGAAATCCTACAACGACGCCGCCGGCGACGATGAGAGCCAGAAGCTCTACTGCGTCTACGTCGCCGTGGGCCAGAAACGGTCCACCGTGGCGCAGCTGGTGAAGCGTCTGGAAGAAACCGGCGCCATCGACTATTCCATCGTCGTCGCCGCCACCGCGTCCGACCCGGCGCCAATGCAGTTCCTAGCGCCTTACGCCGCGACGGCCATGGCCGAATACTTCCGCGACAACGGCAAGCACGCCCTGATCGTCTACGATGACCTCTCCAAGCAGGCCGTCTCCTACCGTCAGATGTCCCTGCTGCTGCGCCGTCCGCCCGGCCGCGAAGCCTATCCGGGCGACGTCTTCTACCTCCACTCCCGCCTGTTGGAACGCTCGGCCAAGCTGAACGAAGACAGCGGCGCGGGCTCGCTGACGGCGCTGCCGATCATCGAAACCCAG
>JBCDCW010000130.1:0-10609 GCA_039180995.1 Pseudomonadota bacterium | reverse complement strand
GCCATCTTCGGGATTGCTGCCCGCGTCGCTGGGCGACGTGCCGCTCGACTTCGACACGTTACAGCCTTTGGGCACGTTCATCGGTTCGGCGGCGGTGGTGATCCTGTCGGATCAAGACAGCGCGCGGGGCGCAGCGCTCAATATGTTGCGCTTCTTCGAGGCGGAAAGCTGCGGGCAATGCACGCCCTGCCGCGTCGGCTGCGAGAAAGCGGTGAAGCTGATGCAGGCAGAGGTCTGGGACACGGAATTGCTGGAGGACCTGAGCCAGGCGATGGTGGATGCGTCAATCTGCGGGCTGGGCCAGGCGGCGCCGAACCCGATCCGCCTGGTGATAGAACACTTCCCCGAGGAGATCGGGAAATGAAGCAAGCCGAGCTAAAGAGAATATTTGAAGCTTACTTTCATGATTGGTGGGAAGCCCATCGACCTGATATGAAAGAACCTGCGGAACTGTCTTGCGCCGATTTGGCATGTGTTTCCGACTTTACTTCAGGAAAAACCGGACGCGTTGAAGGCCCGGAATGCTCGTCGGGCACTTGAACTATGGGCAGACGACTTTCGAAGGTCCGCAATCATCTTAGAGAACTCAAGGCCAGGACTGTGAAAGACACCCTCGATGTGATCACATTTACTCTGGATGGGGAGGAGGTCACGGCGCAGCCGGGTCAAACCATCTGGGAGGTGGCGAACGGGCGCGGTCTGGCGATCCCGCATCTGTGCCACAAACCCGCGCCGGGCTATCGGCCCGATGGCAATTGCCGGGCCTGCATGGTCGAGATCGCGGGCGAGCGGGTGCTGGCCGCGTCCTGCATCCGGGAGCCGTCCGATGGGATGGTCGTGATGACGAATTCCGACAGGGCGAAGACGTCCCGCGCCATGATCATCGAGATGCTGCTGGCCGATCAGCCGGAACGCGCGGTGGCCCACGACCGGTCGTCGCATCTGTGGGATGTGGCCGAAACCGTCGGGTTAGAGATGTCTCGGTTGCCGACCTTGGAGGTCGAGCGCATCCCGCTCCTGGACGATAGCCACGTGGCCATGTCGGTGAATTTGGATGCCTGCATCCAATGCGGCCTCTGCGTCCGGGCCTGCCGCGAGGTGCAGGTCAACGACGTGATCGGCATGGCCGGGCGGGGGCACGACGCCTACCCGACCTTCGATTTTGCCGATCCCATGGGCGACAGCACCTGCGTCGCTTGCGGCGAATGCGTGCAGGCCTGCCCGACGGGCGCGTTGATGCCGACCGCCGTGGTGGACGACGCGCAGGTCGGGGATTCCGGCGATTACGACGCGGCGGTGCAGTCGGTCTGCCCGTTCTGCGGCGTCGGCTGCCAGGTGTCGCTGAAGGTGAAGGATGGGGCCGTGAAATTCGTCGAGGGGATCGACGGGCCGGCGAATGAGGGGCGGCTCTGCGTGAAGGGGCGGTTTGGGTTCGATTACATCCACCATCCGCACCGCCTGACGACGCCATTGATCCGGCGGGACGACGCGCCGGCCAAAGGGTTGAACGTCGATCCGGGGAATTGGGGCGAGGTGTTCCGAGAGGCCACGTGGGACGAGGCGTTGGACGTCGCCGCGACGGGCCTGAAAGACCGAGGGCGCGAGGTGGCCGGGTTCGGGTCGGCGAAGTGTACGAACGAGGAGGCGTATCTGTTCCAGCGCTTCATCCGCGAAGGCTTCGGTCATAACAACGTGGACCATTGCACGCGGCTTTGCCACGCCTCCTCGGTCGCGGCGTTGATGGAGAATGTCGGTAGCGGCGCCGTGACGGCCACGTTCAACGAGATCGAGAATGCCGACGTGGCCATCGTCATCGGCGCCAACCCCGTCGAGAACCATCCCGTCGCGGCCACCTACTTCAAACAATTCGCCAAGCGCGGCGGCAAGCTGATCGTCATGGACCCGCGGGGTCAGGCGTTGAAGCGGCATGCGTCGCATATGCTTCAGTTCCGGCCAGGCGCGGATGTGGCGATGCTGAATGCCATCATGCATGTGATCGTGGAGGAGGGGCTCTACGACCGGCAATATATCGAGGGCTATACCGAGGGTTGGGAGGAGCAAAAGGCCCATCTGAGGGGCTTCGCGCCCGAGAAAATGGCCGATCTGTGTGGGATCGACGCCCAGACCTTGCGCGACGTGGCGCGGACCTTCGCCGGCGCGCAGGCGGGGATGATCTTCTGGGGGATGGGCATCAGCCAGCATATCCACGGCACCGACAACTCGCGCTGCCTCATCTCGCTCGCGCTGATGACCGGGCATGTGGGTCGGCCGGGGACCGGGCTGCATCCTTTGCGGGGGCAGAACAACGTGCAGGGCGCGTCGGATGCGGGGCTGATCCCGATGTTCCTGCCGGATTATCAGAGCGTGACCGACGATGGCGTGCGGTCGGCCTTCACCGAGATTTGGGGGTCGGAGGATTTAAGCGCCGAGAGGGGGCTGACGGTGACGGAGATCTTGGGCGCCGTCCATCAGGGCGATATCAACGCGATGTACATCCTGGGCGAGAATCCAGCTATGTCCGATCCGGATGTGGACCATGCGCGCGCCGCTTTGGCGAAGCTGGACCACCTGGTGGTGCAGGACATCTTCCTGACCGAGACGGCGAATTACGCCGACGTGATCCTGCCCGCCGCGGCCTTTGCCGAGAAGCGGGGCACCGTGACCAACACCAACCGACAGGTGCAGATGGGCCGCCCCGCCGCGCCGCCGCCGGGCGAGGCACGGGAGGATTGGTGGATCACGACCGAGCTTGCGAAGCGATGCGGCCTCGATTGGCGCTTCGCGGACCCGTCCGATGTCTTCGGCGAGATGGCGCGGAATATGGCGTCGCTCGACAACATCACGTGGGACCGGCTGATGGCCGAAGATGCGGTGACCTATCCGTCACTCGCGCCAGACGATCCGGGCCAGGCCATCGTGTTCGGTGACGGCTTCCCGCGGGATGGCGGGCGGGCCAAGTTCACGCCAGCCTCGGTCATCGCGCCGGACGAGGTGCCGGATGACGCCTACCCCATGATCCTGACGACGGGGCGGCAGTTGGAGCACTGGCACACCGGGTCCATGACCCGCCGGTCTGCCACTTTGGATGCCATTGAGCCGGAGGCGAATTGCTCGCTCCACCCGTCCACCTTGCGCAAGCTGGGCGTCGAGGCGGGCGGCGCCGTGCGCCTGACCACCCGACGCGGCAGCGTCGAGATCATGGCACGCGCAGATCGGGCGGTGGCCCCCGACATGGTCTTCCTGCCGTTTGCCTATGTTGAGGCGGCGGCGAATTTGCTGACCAACCCGGCGGTGGATCCGTATGGCAAAATCCCCGAGTTCAAATTTGCCGCGGTGAAGGTCGAAGCGATCTCTTGACGTAAGCCGCCGGTCCCGCTTGGTGGGGCCGTGGCGAAGAAGCAGACCAAGAAGAAACCTCTGCGCAAGCAGGTCGCGCGCAAGCCAAGCCTTCGTGCGCTCGTCGGTCACGCGATCCTGCGGGGTCTTCGGATCATGGTTCGCATCGGGTTTTGGGGCACCGTCGTGGTGTTGGCCTGGGTGCTGGCCTATCGCTGGGTGAACCCGCCGACCACGCCCTACATCTGGTCGGAAGGGTCTCGGATCGGCTCTATCCAACGGGATTGGGTGGATTTCGATCGGATCGCGCCTGTGATGGCCCGATCGGCCGTGGCCGCCGAGGACGCCAATTTCTGCCAACACTGGGGCTTCGATGTCGAAGCGATCCGGGGTGCCATCGAAGATGGGGCCAGTCGGGGCGCTTCGACGATCAGCCAGCAAGTGGTGAAGAACGCCTTCCTGTGGCACGGGCGGTCGTGGGTGCGGAAGGCGGCCGAGGCGGCACTGACCCCGGTGATGGAGGCGTTCTGGCCTAAGCGGCGGGTGATCGAGATGTATCTGAACGTGGCCGAATTCGACGAAGGCGTGTTCGGCGTGCAAGCGGCGGCGCAGCATTATTTCGGGGTCGATGCCGCCGACCTGAGCGCGCGGCAGGCGGCGGCCTTGGCCTCGATCCTGCCGTCGCCGAAGACGCGGAACCCCAATGCCTTGACGCCGGGCCTTCAGCGCAAGGCCGCGCGGGTGCGCGATGGGGCGGCGACGATCTTGGCCGATGGCCGGGCCGCGTGTTTCGAGGATTGAAATGATCCGCGCGCCGGGGCATTCCCCATGGCCATGATCCAGCTTTACCATTTCGCGCTATCGCCGTTCTGCCGGAAGGTCCGGCTTGTCCTGGCCGAGAAGAAGCTGGAGGTGGAGCTGATCGACGAACGCTATTGGGAGCAATCGTCCGAGTTCCTGCGCCGGAACGCGGCGGGCAAGGTGCCCGTGCTGCGCATCGACGGTGAGACCTTGGCCGACAGCACGGCCATCTGCGAATATCTGGAGGAGACGGTGCCGACGCCACCCCTCATGCCCAAGGACCCAGCCAAGCGGGCCGAGGTGCGGCGCCTGATCGGCTGGTTCGACGACAAGTTCCATCAGGAGGTGACATCGAAGCTGGTCTATGAGCGGGTGAACAAGAAGCTGACGCGGGCGGGCTATCCCGACGGGGCGAATGTCAAGAACGGCGTGAAGGCGATCAAATTTCACCTGGATTACATGGGCTGGCTGCTGGACCGGAATCGTTGGCTGGCCGGGCCGGATCTGACCGTGGCCGATTTCGCCGCTGCGGCGCATCTGTCCTGTCTCGACTATTCTTCCGACGTGGATTGGAACCGCAGCGAAGGCGTCCGCGACTGGTATGCCAAAATCAAGTCGCGCCCGGCCTTTCGGTCGATCCTGGCGGATGTGGTCCCCGGCTTCCGGCCCGCGCGGCATTACGCGGATCTGGACTTTTGACGGCCCTGGCCGTCGGTGATTTTTGACCTTCCGCGCCCGGCTGGACGCCGAGGCGCGGTCCGCGGGTTTCGTGTCGGTCGGCGTCTGTCGACCCGATGCCATTCCCGACGCGCCCGCCCGATTGGCGCGTTTCTTGCACGACGGACATCATGGTCAGATGTCCTGGATGGTTGACCGCGCGGCTTGGCGCGGCGATCCGACCGCGCTGTGGCCCGAAGCCCGGTCCATTGTGATGCTGGCCCATTCTTACGGGCCGGATCATGATCCCCTAACGGATCTGGATAGACCCGAACACGGGGCGATTTCCGTCTATGCCCAGGGCCGCGACTACCACGACATCGTCAAGAAGGCGCTGAAACGCGTGGCGCGTTGGATCGTGTCCGAGACCGGGGCCGAGGTGAAGGTCTTCGTGGACACGGCGCCGGTGATGGAGAAGCCTTTGGCCCAAGCGGCTGGGATCGGTTGGCAGGGCAAGCATACCAATCTGTTGTCGCGCGACGTCGGAAACTGGATTTTCCTGGGCGCCATCTTCACGACGCTGGACATGGAGCCGGATCCCCCCGAGGTCGAGACCTGTGGATCCTGCACCCGGTGCCTGGACATTTGCCCGACCCATGCGTTTCCCGCGCCGTTTCGGTTGGATGCGCGGCGGTGCATCTCGTATCTGACGATCGAGCATAAGGGCCCGGTGGATCCGGCGCTGCGCCCCGCGCTGGGCAACCGGATCTATGGCTGCGACGATTGCCTGGCCGTTTGTCCTTGGAA
Organism: Pseudomonadota bacterium; assembly: GCA_039180995.1. GTDB lineage: Bacteria > Pseudomonadota > Alphaproteobacteria > Rhodobacterales > Rhodobacteraceae > Jannaschia. Next base: position 5,008 of record JBCDCW010000130.1, on the reverse strand, counting down.
CAAGTTCGCCGTGGCCGCGTCCGACATACGCTATCACGGCCCCCACCGGGCACCGCCTTTGGAAGATCTGGCTGCGCTGGACGATGCCGGGTTTCGCGCCCGCTTTTCTGGCAGCCCCATCAAGCGGATCGGCCGGAATCGAATGGTGCGGAATGTGTGCTACGCCATCGGCAATTCCGGATCGGACCGGCTGAAACCCCATGTACAGAGACTGTCGAACGATCCCGATCCGGCCGTGGCAGATGCCGCGCGATGGGCCCTAGGGAGGCTGACATGTCCACCCTCCTGAGTTTCGGGCATGGCTATTCCGCCCGGGCCTTGACGCCCCGGCTGTTGGCCGACGGTTGGCGGGTGATCGGAACCACCCGGTCGGACGAGAAGGCGGAGATACTGCGATCTGAGGGGGTAGAGCCGGTAATCTTCGGGGATCCCCTGCCGCTGGACCAGGTGACCCATGTCTTGACCTCCGCCGGACCGGATGGGGCAGGGGACCCCGTCTTGAACCAATATCGGCCCGTGTTAGAGCCTGATTTGGGGCAGATGGCTTGGGTCGGCTATCTGTCGACAACGGGCGTCTATGGCGATCATGGCGGCGGCTGGGTGGACGAAGCCACGCCGCTGACGCCGTCGACCCGCCGGGGCGAGATGCGGGTTCAGGCCGAAGCGGCTTGGCACGCGCTGGCCCAGCAGACAGGCGCGCCACTGCACATCTTCCGGCTGGCGGGGATCTATGGGCCCGGGCGGGGCCCCTTCGCCAAGGTCCGCGCTGGAACCGCCCGGCGGATCGTGAAACCGGGCCAAGTCTTCAGCCGCATCCATGTGGAGGATATCGCCCAAGTCCTGCGGGCGTCCATCGCGCGCCCGAACCCTGGCGCGATCTACAACCTTTGCGACGACGACCCGGCCCCGCCCGAGGATGTCATCGGTCATGCGGCCCAATTGCTGGGGCTGCCCCTGCCGCCTGCGGAAGATTTCGATACGGCCGAGATGACGCCCATGGCCCGCAGCTTCTATGCGGAATCCAAACGCGTCCGGAACGACCGGATCAAGGCGGAGCTGGGCGTCCGGTTGCGGTTTCCCGATTACCGCGCTGGCCTGGCCGACCTGTTGAGGCGGGAGAGCGACATCTGATCGCATGGTCATCCGAGGCTTTCCCTAAGCCTCGGACGCCTGTATGGATTGGAGCAGAAAGTGCAAAAAGACACTCAACAGGCAGATTGTATGTTTCCTTTGACTCGTCGGGGCGCCTTGACGCTCGGCCTCGCGGCGGCGGCCGCCGCATGTACGAAATTCCCGGTCTATACCGGCCCGCAGGTGACCCGGCTTCAGGTCCAGAAGCGGGATCGGAAGATGTTCCTGATGCACCATAATGCCGTGTTGGAGCACTATGACGTCCAACTCGGCTTTACGGCCGAAGGACCCAAGCAGTTCGAGGGCGACGGCAAGACGCCCGAAGGCCGTTATCACATCGACCGCCGGAACCCGAATTCGGCTTTCTTTCTGTCCATCGGTATCGATTATCCTAACGCCCAGGACATCGCCTTCGCGGCCGAACAGGGGCGGCCGCCGGGTGGCGATATCTTCATCCATGGTTGGGGCGACCGGCGGCGCGGGCGCAGCGACGATTGGACGGCCGGCTGCATCGCCGTCACCAATCGGCAGATGAAGCAGGTCTATTCGATGGTGCAGAACGGAACGCCCATCGACATCTTGCCGTAGGCGATCCGCTCAAGCGGGGGATCGGAAGATGAAGACGCCCAAGACGGCCAACAGCAGGACCGTCACGCCGATGCCAGGATGGGTCAGGTCCACTTGGCTGGACCCGACTTGCAGCTTCAGATCGTGCAGGCAGGTCGGCCCGATCGCGGGCAGGTTGAGACAATTCATGACGGCGGCTCCTTTGCCGATCGCTTCACCCGGCTCGAAGCCTGGTTAACGATTCCGGCGAAAGAGCGTCCAAGACGCGGCTATTTCGCGCCAAGTCTGTCGGACTAGACGGTTCCCGACGGATCGGTGCCGACGGTCATGGTCCACCAGATCTTGCCGTTCTCCTCCTGGAAGAAGGCGAAACCCATGCGGCGGGCCTGGGGTTCCAGGATCACCCGGCGCGGGCCCGCTTCCTGCATCCAGGCCGCAATCGTTTCCAACTCGCTCTCGTAGGTTTCCGAAATGGCCTCGCCCAGAAGCTGCCCTTCGAACCCGACGCGCTGGGCCCGGTCGATGGGCGACGAGCCATCGGACCCGAAATGCCAGGGCCGGTTCTGCAGGGACATGTCGCGGGAATGGGTTTCGGCAGCGGCGGTCAACCGGCTGTCGAGCTGCAATTCAGGGACACCGGCACCGGCGCGGAGGGCGTTGACGGCATCCAGGGCGCGGAAAGGTATGCGCCGGGCGTCGCCGGAGGAAATTCGGTATAGGCGGGGCAGGGGCTGCCCGTCCGGACCCAAAGCGGGCGGCGCAGGCGCTGCGGCTGCGCACGCGGTCAAGGCGGTGCTGCCCAGAAGAAGCAAAACGTTTCGGCGATTCATGGCCCGATCCCCAATTTTTCCGAGGTTTTTCCGGCATTATATCGGAGCAAGCCGCAACGCAAATAACGCATTTCCGCCCATGCGCCCAAAATCTGGTCGGTTGCCCTTCGGTCAAATGGCAGCGTTCGGATAGGCGCCGAACAGGAAGAATACTCGATTTTCGATCAACGGGGTCCGTCTGATTCGTGCGTCAACAGAAGGTGTTGCTTATTTGACGAGACTCAGATTGGCCCGCTTTCCGGGGCTCGACTCAGCGTTGCAAACCCCATGGGTTGCTGGTTAACGGGTCGCACGAGGTACAGTCTTGGGTGCCATATGGTGTGGCAACTGTCGCCTCACCGATGGCGTATCTTGGAGGATACAATGAAGAAACTCGCACTTGCCGCCGTGATTTCGGCTGCCGCTTCCACCGCCTTTGCTGGCAACATCGAACCCGCCCCGATCGAGCCCGCGCCGGTTCCGATCGTGGAAGACACCGCGTCCACGGCGGGTGGCATCCTGGTTCCGATCCTGGCCGCCATCCTGATCGCCGCGGCGATTGCTGCCGACTGATCGAGGCTCCTTCGACCTCCATCGCGGAGGACGAAGACATCTCTATTGTGGAAGGGCGTCCCATCGGGGCGCTCTTTCCATTTCAAGCCGGTCGTGGTCGTTGGTCTGGCTGGCCCTTTCAGGACGATCCCCATGACCCGGCTCTTCGACCCCGGCAAACCACTTGCGCTTCTGGCCCATTGTCCCCTGCATGCCGCGACGGCGTTGCATCACCACCATGGGCTGATGTTGAAGACCGAGGCGGGGCGCATGGGCCTGAACGCGTTCAAGGCGTTGGGCGGCGTCTATGCCGTGGCTCAGCTGCTGGGCGGTCGGGTCGAGGATCTGGCGGGGGGCACGGCCGGCAAAGGGCGGACCTTCGTATGTGCCAGCGCCGGCAATCATGGGATGTCCGTGGCAGCTGGCGCCCGGCTCTTTGGGGCGTCCGCGCGCATTCATCTGTCGGCCCAGGTCGCCGAGGGTTTCGCCGACCGCCTGCGCGCCAAGGGGGCCGAGGTGGTCCGATCCGGCACCGATTACGAAGCGAGCGTCCAGGCCGCCATCGCCGATGCCGATGCGAGCGGGGCAACGCATTTGGCCGACGGATCCTGGCCAGGTTATACCGAAGCGCCCCGCTTGGTGATGGAGGGATATACGATCATCGCGCGCGAATTGATGGAGCAGTTCGAGACTTATCCGCAGCGGGTCTACGTCCAGGCCGGCGTCGGCGGGTTGGCCGCCGCCATGGCCGAGACGATCCGGGCCGATTGGCCGGTGCAACCCCGGATCATCGTCGTGGAGCCGGACCGCGCCCCCTGCATGAAGGCCAGTGCCGAGGCGGGGCGCGTGGTGAATGTGGAGGGACCGGTCTCGGATATGGGTCGGCTGGATTGCAAGGTGCCGTCGATGCTGGCGGTGGAGGTACTGGCGCGCTGCGAGGTGTCCTATGAAACGGTCACGGAAGACGAGGCCGCGGCGGCGGTCCGCCATGCCGGCGATCTTGGGCACGGAACGACGACCTCCGGCGCGGCCGGCCTGGCCGCCGCCATGCGCGACGGCGTCGACGGTGCGCTCTGCCTGCTGACCGAAGGCCCGGCCCGCATTGGGTCATCAAGCTCCTGATTGACAGGGGCTGACCAAAAAGGACCCCCATGCCACGTGGGCACAGGGGTCAAGGTGCGCCCGCCGGACATTGGGACAGCGGGCGCAGGCGGTAAGTGTTGGGGCGATCAGTTCAGCGTGTCGCCCATCTCGTCTCGGATCTGCTGGCGCAAGGCGTCGATGGGGACCCGTTTCCCCTCGCGCTTGAAGTGCCAGTAGGTCCAGCCATTGCAGGACGGCGCGCCTTCATAGGCGGCGCCGACCTGATGGATCGAGCCCTTCACCCCCTGCCCGGCCAGCGTGCCGTCGGCACGGACCTTGGCCCTGTGCCGACCGTTCCCGGACAGCAGCTCTTCGCCCGGCCGCAACATGCCCCGTTCGACCAGCTGGCCGAACGGAATGCGCGGGGCGCTGCGCTTGGAGGTCGCGACTTCCAGAGCCGCCTTTTCGAAGGGTCTGACATTGGCGATCCGGGCCTCTGCCAGGTCGCGATATGTCGCTTCGCGTTCGATTCCGATGAAGTGGCGGCCCAGCATTTTGGCGACGGCACCGGTGGTGCCGCTGCCGAAAAACGGGTCCAGAACCACATCGCCCGGCTGCGTCGTCGCCACCAGCACGCGATGCAGCAAGGCTTCGGGTTTTTGGGTCGGATGGGCCTTTTCACCTCGGTCGTTCTTCAACCGCTCATGCCCGGTGCAGATCGAAAACGTCCAATCCGAACGCATCTGAACGCCTTCGTTCAGCGCCTTCATGGCCTCGTAGTTGAAGGTGTATTTCGACGTCTCGGATTTGGACGCCCAGATCAGCGTTTCATGGGCGTTGGTCAAACGCTTGCCGCGGAAATTGGG
>JBCDCW010000129.1:0-10704 GCA_039180995.1 Pseudomonadota bacterium | reverse complement strand
TGGTCGAGCGCTGCTTCGGGAAGCTCAAGAACAGCCGCCGCGTCGCCACCCGATACGACAAGACCGCCGCAAGCTTCCTCGGCTTCGTCGACGTCGCATGCATCCGGCTCTGGACCCGGCGTTTTGTCAACACAGCCTAGGTAACCCAGCAAAGCAGACAAATTAACAGCCTTGATCCATTGCTTGCGGGAATACACAGGCCAATCACTCATGGTGTGAACCTATCGAAGTCAGCCGAAACGTCTAGACCGGTTTCCCGCAACCCGACCTTCGCTGCATCGTGTCAGGTTGTGAGGTATGGGCTCACTGCCGCCATTGCATCCAAGGACCATATCACACGGCCGGGACGACCGCCCCGACCATTAGGCGTCGCAAGCGACCAGCAGCTCGGCGTGACGCCACAGATAGGCCGCTCGGGCTTCGGCCGGGGGGCGCAAGGTCAGGGTGAGACCCTGGATGACCGCCGCGTCGGGTGTGCCGAAGAAGCGGCTGGCCTCGGAGGGTGAGAACCCGGCCAGGTGGACGGCCTCCAGCCAGGCGGAGATCTTGTCGGCTTTCTTGATGCGTTTCTTCAGCTTGGGCGCCGTCACGGCGGGCAAGCCGAAGCGCAGGTGGACGGCCGCTTGCAGGCGGTCGTCCAGGGTCTCATAGCCCGGACCGACGGCCGCCTTCACCGGAGAGATCATATCGCCGATGACGTATTCGGGTGCGTCGTGCAGCAGGGCCGTCAGACGTTCGGGCGCGGTGGCCGGGCCCAGGCGGCAGAGGATGTCGTCGACCAACAACGAATGCTCGGCGACCGAATAGGGCCAGTCGCCCCGGGTTTGACCGTTCCAGCGGGCGACGAAGGCGAGGCCATGGGCGATGTCCTCGATCTCGATATCCATGGGCGTCGGGTCCAGTAGGTCCAGGCGGCGGCCAGAGAGCATGCGCTGCCAGGCGCGGGGGGGCTTCTTTTGGCGAGGGTGGGTCATGGGACTCTCCTAGCCGTGACTGGGCGTGATGCAACCGATCCCGTCGCCCCGTGTTACCGCTACGGCATCGAACATGATTGCGCGCCCCGGCGCGGGTCGCCCTCCAGTATAGAAGGAACCGTCCCGATGCGACTTCCAATCGCCATCGCCGCCTTCACTGCCGCTCTGATCACCCCGGTCTTCGCCGAAACCCAGAACTGCGTGGATCGCGATCTGTTGGTCGAGCGGCTGCGGACCGGGTATGGCGAGGTGTTCTCGGGCGCTGGGTTGCAGAATGGTGAGGCCGTCTTCGAGATCTGGACCTCGGAAGAAAACGGGACCTGGACGATCCTGATGACGCAGCCTGACGGCATGTCCTGCATCATGGCAACCGGGACGGATTGGCTGCCCGGTCTGGCCAGCCAAACGGTGAAGGGATCGCCGACCTAACGGGCGCGCGCGCCCCGAAGAATCGGGGGCCGGTGTCAGATTTCCATGACGATGCGGCCGTCGATGGCGCCGTCGCGCATCTTGTCGAAGATGGCGTTGATGTTTTCCAGCTTGTCGGTGCTGTAATGGCTGGCGACCTTGCCCTCACCCGCCATGGCCAGGCTTTCGCGCAAATCGTTGCGGGTGCCGACGATGGACCCGCGGACGGTGATGCGTTTCAGGACGATCTCGAAGATCGGCAGGGGGAAGTCGCCGGGCGGCAGGCCGACCAGGGACATGAAGCCATTGCGGCGCAGCATGCCCACGGCTTGGCTGAACGCGCTGTTGGACACCGCGGTGACCAAGACGCCATGGACGCCGTCCATCATGGATTGCAACTCGGTTATGGGGTCTTGCTCGACGGCGTTCAGGGTGAGGTCGGCGCCCAGATCCTTGGCCAGCTCCAGCTTGTCGTCGGCGATGTCCACGGCAACCACGTGATAGCCCATGGCCTTGGCGTATTGCACCGCCATATGACCCAGCCCGCCGATGCCCGAGATGGCGACCCAGTCACCCGCTTTGAGTTCCAGTTCCTTCAGGCCCTTATAGACAGTCACACCGGCGCAGAGGATCGGCGCGGCAGGCGCAAAGTCCAGACCGTCGGGCAGCAGGCCCACATAATTGGCATCGGCGCGGACAAATTCGGCATAGCCGCCATCGACCGTATAGCCGGTCATCTGTTGATCGGGGCAGAGCGTTTCCCAGCCACCCACGCAATGTTCGCACCGACCGCAGGCCGTATGCAGCCAGGGCGCGCCGATGCGGTCGCCTTCCTTAAGGTGCGTGACGCCCGCGCCGATTGCGGCAACCTCGCCCACCCCTTCATGACCGGGCACAAACGGAGCCGTGGGTTTGACCGGCCAATCCCCCATAGCCGCGTGCAAATCCGTATGGCAGACGCCCGAGGCCCGCACCCGCATCAGAACTTGGCCAGGTCCGATCTCGGGCACGGGCACCTCGCGAATGTCGAGAGGTTGCCCGAGCGCGGGCACGACGGCGGCTTTCATGGTCTTGGGAAGTGTCATCCTGGCTGACTCCAGTCTGGGCCTGTTCCGAAAAGGTTAGCGGAGGCAGGGTGAGGCCAGGATGACGTTGATCAATTGACGGATATCAACGGGTGAACATCAGATCGAAATTCACCGGCACGGCGGGCGAGATGCTGTCGAGACCGGCGATTTCGCGCAGTTCTTCAACACCGCTGTCATAGCCCAAGTCGCGGGCATCGGTGATCAGGGGACGGGCGGTCGACACCGAAACCATGTCGTCGGCGACCCGGGTGATGGTGACGTCGGTGAAGTAATCGACCTCGGCGCCGTTGGCGGCCAGGGTGACTTCCAATTCCTGCGTGCGGCGGGCACCGGGGGCCAGGTCGGCCAGGGCGTCCAGGTCGATCTGCGCGGTGACGGTGGCTTTGGGGGCGGCGGCGAACAGGATGTTGCGCATCCGTTCGTTGCGGATGTCGATATAGGTTTCCACGTTGACGAGGGGGATGGACACGGTGGCGGCGCCGTCCTCGGCCACGGCCCCAGACAGGCCCGCTAGGCTATGGGCCTCGGCAGTGTCGCCGTTCTTGATGGTCACGAAGCCCAGGGTCGAGGCATCGGGGGACAGGGTCCAATCGGCAGCGGCGGCGGGCAGGGCCGCGCAGATCAGGGCGGCGGTTAGGGTCAATCGGCGCATGTGCGGTCTCCTCTCGATGATCAGGGGAGTTTAGCGCGATTGCGGCGAAGGCCCGTTCCCGTTCGCGTGAACCCCGCGACCGCCCGTCCGTTGTGCGAGCGCGGTGGGCCTGATACGTGCCGCGCAAAGAAATCGTGGGCCCAAGGAGCGACCCAATGAACGACTACGCCGTCAAGGATATCAATTTGGCCGAATACGGTCGCAAGGAATTGGACATCGCCGAGACGGAGATGCCGGGTCTGATGGCTTGCCGAGCGGAATATGGCGAGGCGAAGCCTTTGAAAGGCGCGCGAATCGTGGGCTCGCTGCATATGACGATCCAGACCGCCGTGTTGATCGAAACGCTGGTTGAACTGGGCGCCGATGTACGCTGGGCGTCGTGTAATATCTTTTCGACTCAGGACCATGCGGCGGCCGCGATTGCCGCCGGGGGGACGCCGGTCTTCGCCGTAAAAGGGCAGAGCCTGGAGGAGCATTGGGACTACTTGGACAAGTCGTTCCTGTTCGAGGATGGTCCCAACATGATCCTCGATGATGGCGGCGACGCCACCCTATACGTGCTGCTGGGGGCGCGGGCCGAGGCGGGGGAAGACCTGGGTGTGCCGACCTCGGAGGAGGAAGAGGTGATCCACGCGCAGATCAAGAAGCGCATGGCCGCCAGCCCGGGCTGGTTCACCAAGACGCGCGATCAGATCAAGGGTGTTTCGGAGGAGACGACGACCGGCGTTCACCGTCTGTATGACCTGCACAAGAAGGGCATGCTGCCCTTTCCGGCGATCAACGTGAACGATTCGGTCACCAAGTCGAAGTTCGACAACAAGTATGGCTGCAAGGAGTCGTTGGTCGACGGCATCCGCCGCGCCACGGATACGATGATGGCGGGCAAGGTCGCCGTGGTCTGCGGCTATGGCGATGTCGGCAAGGGCTCCGCGGCCTCGCTGGCAGGCGCGGGCGCGCGTGTGAAGGTGACCGAGGTGGACCCGATCTGCGCGTTGCAGGCGGCCATGGACGGGTTCGAGGTGGTGACGCTGGAAGATGCCATCGACACGGCGGACGTCTTCATCACCACCACGGGCAACAAAGACGTCATCCGCATCGAGCATATGCGCGCCATGAAGGATATGGCGATCGTCGGGAATATCGGCCATTTCGACAACGAAATTCAGGTGGCCAACCTGAAGAACCACAAATGGACCAACATCAAAGAGCAGGTGGACATGATCGAGATGCCTTCGGGCAATCGCATCATCCTGCTGAGCGAAGGTCGCCTTCTGAACCTCGGGAACGCCACCGGTCACCCGTCTTTCGTGATGTCGGCCAGCTTCACCAACCAAGTGCTGGCCCAGATCGAGCTTTGGACCAAGGGCGAGGAATACCAGCCCGGCGTCTACATCCTGCCCAAGCACCTGGACGAAAAGGTCGCGCGCCTGCATTTGGACCGGATCGGCGTGAAGCTGACCCAGATGGATCCCGAACAGGCCGCCTATATCGGCGTGTCGCCCGATGGGCCATTCAAGCCGGAGCATTATCGTTACTGATCGCTAACGATCGGCGAAACGTGGCCGTGTTTCCGCAGATCGGGGGCACGGCCTTTTTTGGCCGATGGGCGAGGGGCGTTCAGACGGGTTTTCAGCCGGTTACCGCTTCGGGCGGTTTGCTGACTTTCGGGGCGCGCGGGCATGACTAGGGTGCTGTCGGACCCGGTTTAAGGCCGGGCATCATCCGGGAGTCACATCATGATCTTACGCATCTCAATGAAAGTCTCCGCCGCCGTCCTGACCTTCGCCGCGCTGCCGGCCTTGGCACAGCAGACGGTGGTGGAAGAACCCGTCACGGAAGACTCGACCGCGACGGCCGAAGCCGCACCCACAGCGCCTGCGCAAGGCGGATACGGTGCATTCGGTGACGTGGCCGTGGCCAGCCTGCTGGGCCAGAACGTTCTGGAAGGGACCGGCGAGAATGTGGGCGAGATCGAGCGCCTGGTCTCGGCCGATGGCAGCGTCATGGCCGTGGTCGGTGTGGGCGGCTTCCTCGGTTTCGGCGAACATGACGTCGCGGTGCCTCTGGCCGAAATGGCGCCGGTGGAAGGCGGCGTGCAGTTGCAGACCTTGGCGCGGACCGACCTGGAAGCGATGGATGCCTGGGCCGGCGACGGTGAAGAGCTACCCCGCAACGTCACCGTGTCCGGCACGCCGCTGAACCCGGAAAACGGGACACCCGTGACCGAGTGATCGCGGCGAACCGATGACCTGAACGCGTCAGGTGGCCTTGAGCTCTCGGCTCTTTTCCGGAGTTGGCTTCGGAAGAGATCCGAGACTATGCGTTGTTTTTTTGGCTTACAGTCAAAACATTACCAATGTTCCGTGGCGAAGCCCGCGCCCCCCCGCTGGGGCTGGTGTCTGCCGCCTTGCGGGCCACGCGGATCGCCATCCAGACGGCTGAGATATGGATGGCACGAGCGACGCCGAAGACGCGTGATCGAGAACGGTGTGGGTGACAGCAACACCTGATTATCGCCAAGAGAAACGCCGCCGCTCGCGGCCGTCGAATCCAGGGCGGACGGGCCGACGCCCACTGACCGCTGTCGAAATCCGATGGAGTGGCGAGGGGATCCGGAAGGAGGGCCCCTTTTCTGTTGCCATGAAGCCGGGCATTCATCTGGCATGCGCAAGCCCGGCCCCTCCACCCGCATTGCCCTCTGGCTCGGTCTGTTGGGTCTGATGATTTGGGGTGGATGGTGGCTTCTGATGGATCCCCGTTCGCCGCTGCCCCATGGCTGGCACCCGCTCCGTGATCTGGACGTTGCGGCCAAGCCAGGCGCCTTGACGGGCTTGCATCTGCGTCGGGCGCTGGCATCCGACGGGGCGTGCTTGGCCGCTTTGCAGACGGGCGCCGTTTTCCAGTCGCAACCGCCGCTGATGGCCGAGGGCGGTTGCGGAATCGACCCGCGGGTCACGCTGACCAGAGTGGCCGGCGTCGCGGTGGCACCACTTGAGACGAGTTGTCCCGCGGCGCTGCGCCTAGCGCTCTGGGCCGAGCATGGGGTGAAACCGTCGGCACAGGACTTGGGCGCCCAGATCGTATCTCTGCGTCACCAAGGCAGCTATAATTGTCGCCCGATCCGGGGCGGCACGCGGCTGAGCACCCATGCCACGGGCGAGGCGGTGGACGTGGCGGGGGTAACGCTATCGGATGGGCGGCGGCTGGAATTGCTGGATGGGTGGGACGATCCGGGCGCGGTCGGCACCTTTTGGCGCAGCGCCCATGCCAGCGCGTGCCGGTGGTTCGTGACGGTTCTGGGGCCGGATTTCAACGCGCTCCATGCCGACCATTTCCACATGCAATCGGTGGGCTGGGGGAGCTGCCGGTAACTTTTTTCTTTCCCTGCCGGTGCCGTGGCGGCAAGTATCGCGCCCGGGGGGCGCGGTCTGCGTCCTGGACCGCTAAAAAAAAGAGGGACATCTATGAGCAAGCGTGACGAACTGATCAAGAAGTATGCCGAGGCGATCAAGAAGAACCTCGGCGAGACGCCGGATATGGACCTGCTGACCAAGGTCACCATCGGCTGCGGCCCGTCGATCTATAACGCCGACAGCGAGACCATCGCCGCCAGCCAGCCCGGCGAGTTGGAGACGGTCAAAAACAACTTCCTGATCAAGAAGCTGGGCCTGAGCGACGGGCCGAAGCTGGATGAGGCGATCACCGCTTGCATCGAGCGCTACGGCAAATCGGATCGCAACAAATATCGTGCCGTTATCTACTACATGTTGACGCAGCATTTCGGGAAGGAGAGCGTCTACGGCTGACGCGCTTTCGGAACGACTTGCGGGCGCCGATCCCAGGAGATCGGCGCCCGCTTTGCTGTCTGGTGTCAGGGTTGCGGTCAGGCGATGCGCCCCCCATCTCGAACTCGTGAGGCCCGATCAGGCGCCGTGCCCAAATGGGGCGTCGCCGTTTCCGGGTGCTTGAGAGGAGTGAGAGACATGAACTTGGAGAAGTTCACCGAGCGCGCGCGGGGATTCCTGCAAGCCGCGCAGACGATCGCCCTGCGCGAGGGCAATCAGCAGCTCGTGCCGGAGCATCTGCTCAAGGCGATCCTGGATGACGAACAGGGCATGGCCGCGAACCTGATCGCCGCCGCCGGGGGCGCGCCGGATCGGGTGCGCGAGGCCGTGGATGCCGCCGTCCACAAGCTGCCAAAAGTGTCGGGCGATGGGGGCCAGGTCTATGTGGGCCGTGAATTGACCCGCGTGCTGGACGAGGCCGAAAAGGTCGCGACCAAGGCGGGGGACTCGTTCGTGCCGGTGGAACGCGTGCTGATGGCGCTGGCCATGGTGAAGTCCAAAGCGAAGGACGCTTTGGATGCGGGGGCGGTGAACGCTCAGGCGCTGAACGCTGCAATTAATGATGTGCGCAAGGGGCGGACGGCGGACAGCGCGTCGGCCGAGGATAGCTATGAGGCGTTGAAGAAGTACGCCCGCGATCTGACCGAGGCGGCGCGCGAGGGGAAGATCGACCCGATCATCGGGCGCGACGAGGAGATCCGGCGGGCGATGCAGGTGCTGAGCCGTCGGACGAAGAACAACCCGGTGCTGATCGGGGATCCGGGGGTGGGCAAGACGGCGATTGCCGAGGGCCTGGCGCTGCGGATCGTGGATGGGGACGTGCCGGAGAGCTTGCGCAACAAGAAGCTGATGGCGCTGGATATGGGCGCGTTGATCGCGGGGGCGAAATATCGCGGCGAGTTCGAGGAGCGGCTGAAGGCCGTTTTGAACGAGGTGACGGCGGCTGCCGGTGAGATCATCCTGTTCATTGACGAGATGCACACGCTGGTGGGCGCCGGGAAGGCGGACGGCGCGATGGATGCGGCGAACCTGATCAAGCCGGCTTTGGCGCGGGGCGAGTTGCATTGCGTGGGGGCGACCACGCTGGATGAGTACCGGAAGTATGTGGAGAAGGACGCGGCTTTAGCGCGGCGATTCCAGCCGCTGGTCGTGGACGAGCCCACGGTGGAGGACACCGTGTCGATCTTGCGCGGCATCAAGGAGAAGTACGAGTTACACCACGGGGTGCGGATTTCGGACAGCGCCTTGGTGGCCGCGGCGACCTTGTCGAACCGGTATATCACGGACCGATTCCTGCCGGATAAGGCCATCGATTTGATGGATGAGGCGGCCTCGCGGTTGCGGATGGAGGTGGATTCGAAGCCCGAGGAATTGGACGCTTTGGATCGCGATATCTTGCAGAAGCAGATCGAGGCCGAGGCGCTGCGACTGGAAGACGACGAGGCGTCGAAGGATCGGCTGGAGAAGCTGGAGAAAGAGCTGGCCGAGTTGCAGGAGCAATCGGCGGCGATGACGGCCCAGTGGCAGTCGGAGCGGGACAAACTGGATTCGGCTCGGACGCTGAAGGAGCAGTTGGACCAGGCGCGGGTCGAGTTGGATCAGGCCAAGCGCGAGGGGAACTTCGCCAAGGCTGGTGAGCTGCAATATGGGCGGATTCCGGAATTGGAGCGTCAACTGGCCGAGGCCGAGGACAGCGAGAACGACCTGATGGTCGAGGAGGCGGTGCGGCCGGAGCAGATCGCCTCGGTGGTCGAGCGATGGACGGGGATTCCGACGTCGAAGATGTTGGAGGGCGAGCGCGAGAAGCTGCTGCGCATGGAAGACGAGATCGGGCGCCGGGTGATCGGGCAGAAACAGGCGGTGACGGCTGTTGCCAATGCCGTTCGACGGGCGCGGGCGGGCCTGCACGACGAGGCGCGGCCGTTGGGGTCGTTTCTGTTCTTGGGGCCGACGGGCGTCGGGAAGACGGAGCTGACCAAGGCGCTGGCCGAGTATCTGTTCGACGATGACGGCGCGATGGTTCGGATCGACATGTCGGAGTTCATGGAGAAGCACGCGGTGGCGCGGCTGATCGGCGCGCCGCCGGGCTATGTCGGATATGATGAAGGGGGCGTGTTGACCGAAGCCGTGCGGCGCCGACCCTATCAGGTGGTGCTGTTCGACGAGGTCGAGAAGGCGCATCCGGATGTGTTCAACGTGCTGTTGCAGGTGCTGGATGACGGCGTGCTGACCGACGGGCAGGGACATCGGGTGGATTTCAAGCAGACGCTGATTATCCTGACGTCGAACCTCGGGTCTCAGGCGTTGTCGCAATTGCCCGAGGACGGAGATGTTTCGCGCGCGAAACATCAGGTGATGGAGGCGGTGCGGGCGCATTTCCGGCCGGAATTCCTGAACCGGCTGGATGAGACGATCATCTTTGATCGGCTCGCGCGGGAAGACATGGCGGGCATCGTTGAAATTCAAGTCGCGCGATTGGCTAAACGTCTGGCAGGGCGCAAGATTTCCTTGCAGCTGGATAACAGCGCAAAGGCGTGGCTGGCCGAGGAAGGTTATGATCCGGTCTTCGGGGCGCGGCCTTTGAAACGGGTGATTCAACGGGCTTTGCAGAACCCGTTGGCAGAGATGATCCTTGCGGGCGAGGTCGGGGACGACGCTGTCGTGCCGGTTCGCGCCAGCGAGGACGGGTTACTGATCGGTGAACGATTGGCGACCAGCGACCGCACACCGCCCGAGAACGCAGTGGTGCATTGAGGCGATCTTTCACGAATTGGGGTCCTTTCGAGGACCCCATTGTAGAACTTGTGCAGAGCTTTTTCATGCGGTCCGCGCCGTCACCATTTGCTCCCCATCGGTCCGACTTGCCCCGTTCTGGCGCGCGCGCCGCTGCCTTTGGCGTAGGGCATGACATCGACCAAACCGCCGTCGTTTGCTGGGCATGAGGGGATGCTGCATCTGACAGCGATAGGGGTAACTGGCGGCCGCATGGAAGCGGACTGTTCCGCGGAGCGGATGAACGTGCAGGTGGCGCCGAGAGCGGGCTGCTGCGGCTTGATGGCCATGGGCCGGAGGGGACGGTCGATGAGCCGGGTGTGAGTGCGGTGGCCGGAAGCCCTGTCCCCGCATCCCGTGCCGCTGGATGCAGAGCGTAATTGCCGGGATTTCACGATCCGAGATGACAATTTCGTGATTGGATCTGGCACGTCCGCGAGGCTTAGGCGCGGGCGCCCGTTCGTCAACGCGACAGGCTGCGGCATCGGCGGAAAGCGCCGCGAAATCGGACACCTAGATGGATGCTCGACGATCCGGATGGACGTCAACGTGTTCAACCAGGAGGATATCGAAATGTTTCGCAAGACCCTGATCGCGCTCGCCGCCGCCACTGCCCTGACGAGCCCCGCCTTCGCCGCTGACGGTGACATCGTCGACACCGCCGCGGCCGCCGGCTCGTTCGAGACGCTGCTGGCCGCGGCCGAGGCTGCCGGGCTGGTCGATACCCTGAAGAGCGAGGGGCCGTTCACCGTCTTCGCGCCGACGGACGAGGCCTTCGCCGCGCTGCCCGAAGGGACGGTCGAGAGCCTGCTGGAGCCGGAGAACCAGGAGCAGTTGGCCAACATCCTGCTGTATCACGTGGTCCCCGGGAAGGTGATGTCCACAGACCTGACGGATGACATGGAGGCGCCGACGGCGCTGGAAGGTCAGTCGCTTCTGGTGGATTTGGATGATGGCGTGACGAT
>JBCDCW010000128.1:0-10707 GCA_039180995.1 Pseudomonadota bacterium | reverse complement strand
GGCCCACTCCGCATCCGACATCAGACCCCGCGCCATCTCTCTCACCCCGCCCGACCAAAGTCGGGCCGCGTGAATCACGCCGGAGCGGTCAGGGGAAGGGTTTTGTCAACACGACCTAGAAAGTCCCGCATACCTGAACTTGCGGCCGTCTCGTCCTATAGTCGCCGTCCAGCCAAGTCCTCCAGCGTCGCGGCGCCGATTTGTTCCATGTTGGCGATCATGTCGGCGCGGAGGAGGTGGACCAGGTGATCCACGCCGCGGGCGCCGAAGGCCGCGAGAGCGAAATACCAAGCCTTGCCAAGGAAAACGAAATCGGCGCCGAGCGCCAGGGCGCGGAGGATGTCGAGGCCGCCTTCGAGGCCGGAGCAATAATAGACGGGGACGCGGCCGGCGACGCGCTCGACCACAGGGGGTAGACAGTCGATGGCGGCTGGCCCGCCTTCGAATTGGCGGCCAGCATGGTTGGAGACCCAGATGGCATTGACGCCCATGGCGATCAGGCGTTCGGCATCGTCGGGCTCTGCCACGCCCTTGACGACAAGGGGGCCGTCCCATTCGGCGCGGAGGGCCTCGATATAGGCGTCGTCGGGATAGCCTTTGATGAGGCGGCCGGCATGGCTGTAGTGGTCCGCACCACTTTTGGCGTCGATATAGTCGCCGGGGAAGACCATGCGGGGCGGGCCCATGCGGGCCATGCCGAGGGCCCAGGCGGGGGAGGTGGCGATGTTGGCGAGGACCTTGGGGGTGAGCCTGGGGGGCATGGAGACATGGGCGCGGCGTTCCCGCTCGCGCCGCGAGGTGCCTGGGACGTCGACGGTGACGGTGAGGACGCGCCAACCGGCGGCTTTGATGCGGGCGAGCATGTCTTTGCGGATGGCGGGGTCGTTGACCGGGTAGTGCTGATACCAGCCGAGATCGCCGATGATCGGGCCGGTCTCTTCGGGGCGGACGGCGGCGGCGCTGCTTTGGCCGTAGGGCAGGCCGTGTTTGCGGGCGGCGCGGGCCAGGGTGCGTTCGGCATCGGGCCAGAGCAGGCCCGCGAGGCCCACGGGGGCGATGCCGAAGGGTTGCGGGTGGTCGTGATTGAGGGTGCGGCGGGAGAGGTCGGGTGCGACCTTGCCGCGGAGGATGGCGGGGCGGAAGCGGATACGGTCAAGACCGTTGCGGTTGGTTTGGACACCCGTTTCGCGGCCGGTGCCGCTGTCGAGATATTCGAAGGCGAAACGGGGCATTCGCCAGCGCGCGCGGCGGCGAAGGTCGTCGATATGGGGGTGGGTGGTGTCGAGGTCCATGGCTGTGCCTGGGGTGGGGGCGGGAGCGAGGGGTCTCCCCTCGCGCTCCCCGGAGTATTTTAGGCAGGAAGAAGATCAGTGGATTTTCAGGACGATCTTGCCGGATTGGCTGGGGTCTTCGAGGCGCGCATGGGCCGCGGCGGCGTCTTCCAGGGCGAAGGTTTGGTCCATGACTGGGGCGATGGCGCCGGCATCGAGGAGGGGCCAGACCTGGGCGCGGAGGGCGTCGGCGATGCGGGCTTTGGCGAGATCCGACTGCGGGCGCAGGGTTGAGCCGGTGATGGTGAGGCGGCGGACCATGACCTGGGCGAAGTTGAGCGCGACTTTGGGGCCTTGGAGGAAGGCGATCTGGACGAGGCGGCCATCGTCCGCGAGGGCTTTGACGTTGCGCGGCAGGTAGTCGCCGCCGACCATATTGAGGATCAGGTTGGCGCCGCCCGCGGCGCGGAGGATGTCGACGAAGTCTTGGGTTTTGTAGTTGATGCCCTCGGCGCCGAGGCTTTCGCAGAGGGCGACCTTGTCGTCGGATCCGGCGGTCGCGAAGACGCGGGCGCCGAATGTGTGGGCCAGTTGGATGGCGGTGGTGCCGATGCCGGACGTGCCGCCATGGACGAGGAAACGCTCGCCGCCTTTGAGGGCGCCGCGGTCGAAGACGTTGGACCAGACGGTGAAATACGTCTCGGGAAGGGCGGCGGCCTGGACCATGGAGAGGCCCTCGGGGATGCGCAGGGCGTGGTCGGCGGGGGTGACGGCGTATTCGGCATAGCCGCCGCCGGGCAGGAGTGCGCAGATTTGGTCGCCGACGGCCCAGCGGGACACGCCCGGGCCGATCTCGGCGACGGTGCCCGCGCATTCGAGGCCGGGCAAGGGCGAGGCACCCGGTGGCGGGTCGTAGGCGCCCGCCCGTTGCAGGGCGTCCGGGCGGTTCACGCCCGCATGGTCGACCGCGATGAGGATTTGGCCGGGGCCGGGGGTCGGGCGCGGTACCTCGACTGGGGTCAGGACCTCGGGGCCGCCGGGTGTCGAGATTTCGATGGCGCGCATAGTTTCGGTCATCTGGTCCTCGCTATCTTTGGACTGGCTAGCAAGAGACGTCGGACGGCGCCAGGTTGAGGTGTTTCTATGGCGGCCCATCCCGATGGGGGGCGCCGGATTAAGCCAGGCCAGACGTTTTTGGAGGCTGAGGTGGTCTCAACAACCGAGGCTCAGGGATAGCGCCGTCCGGACTGTCCATCAGCCTTCGCAGTATCTCGTCGAGTTCACATTGCTCGCTCCGGTATTCGTCGAAGCGGCCATGGCTACGGTAGCTGGACGCGTTGAACCCTTCCTCGATGTCGTTGTACCAGATTACTCTTTCACCCCAAATGGCTACGACCCAGAAACCGTTGCCCTGATCCCCCCAATGGGGGCATTGCCATTTTTCCGGTTCGGTCTTGATGCTGTCCCAGAATCGGCGCTCGGACTGCGTCATGCGAGCCTCACCGGCACGCAATTGGCCTCGCAGCGCCTCCTCCGAAATCGGGGTCCAGTTCATTCCTCGTTCCTCCTGGCTTCGATCGGGGGATGCCTTGCTGGATACGTCGAACGCGCGAGTGGACTACTACGGCGACGAGCGGCGCGCTAGTTCTGGGCCATGATTCACCTCTCGCTCGCGCTCAATCTCTTGCTGTTGGTTCCCGTGCTCTGGGGACTGATGCGGAATAGCCCCGGAAGTGCGGCCGCTTTCGGCCCGGACCATCCGGCGCGGCGCATCGTAACGGCGGTCTACTTGGCCATCGCTTTGATCAGCGCCGGATTGCTGGTCTGGGAGACCGGGCGTCAGGTCTTGGCCCCCGGCCTGTTGGCCATGCAGGTCAGCTACAAGCTCGTGACCCTACCGTTCCTGGGTCCTCGCCATCCGGTCGCGCTGGCCAATCTGGGGATCGCGGCGGTGCATGGGGTGACGCTGTGGAGCCTCACTCGGTAGAGCGGGGCGACCACATGCCGGGCAGGTCGTCGCGCGGCGTGCGGGAGGGGGCTTTGATGCGATCGAGAATCATGTCCGGGCCTGCCATTAGCCGCGACAGAACCGGATTTTCGCGTATCCGCGCCTTGGCCTTCTCGATGGACATCACGTCGTCGATGCGGCGGTCCAGGAAGGCCCAGGTGGCCTCGTAGCTTTCGGATGTGTCGCCCAGCCAATAGAGCACGGTCGAGGAATACACACCCGACAGCGTTGCCCGCTTGGTGTACCAGTTTACGTCTCGGGAGGTGTCGCCGAGCGCTTCCCAGATCGCGTCGGCTGTGCCCCAGAGGGCGCGCAACCCGTCGGCCGCGTACATTGGTAGGGAAAAGAGCGTCATCCCCCGGCGGACGGCTTCCTTGTGATGCTCGGCGATCTCCAACCGTGTGCGCACCGCGAAGGCCACGCGGTCGCGATAGCGCATCTCGTCCAGATGGGTCTCGTTCAGCCGCGTCGCCATGTCGTCGTCGCCCCTTTGGTGGAAGGCCAGGGCCAGATCCACGGCGCCACGCGGGAACGCCGCGCGGCCCTGGGCGGGCGTCACCTCGGCGTCGCGGATCGCGCTCTGGAATGTGGCTTCGGACCAGCCGTCGAAGGGCACGTGCATGAGGGCGGCGTCGAGGATACGGGCGCGGAGGGCGGCGGGCATGGGCGAAGCTCCTGTTCTTGGCGTCGCTGGACAAGCTAGGGGCACATGGCTATAGGACCACTTCCTGCGCCCGATGACGGGACAACACTAGACTTAGAAAGGTGGTGAAAACCACATGCAGGTCAGCGTTCGCGACAACAATGTCGATCAGGCCCTCCGGGCTCTGAAGAAGAAGTTGCAGCGTGAGGGCGTCTTTCGCGAGATGAAGCTCAAGCAACATTTCGAGAAGCCCTCCGAGAAGAAGGCGCGCCAGAAGGCCGAGGCCATCCGCCGTGCCCGCAAGCTCGCACGCAAGAAGGCTCAGCGCGAAGGGATGATGTAAGCCCTGCCGCCCGAGACGACGAGACGACCCCCGGTGCCGGATGGCGGCGGGGGTTTTTTCTTGCCCGTCGTAGGCTGGATCTTCCTTTGGTCGTGGGACATGCTCACGGTTGCGATGTCGGCGTCGGAGGCAGCAGGATGAGGCCCGAGGACGTCGTTCGCGCCTTCTGGAGCGCGATGGCGGACAACGATTTCACCGCTGCAAGCGGATGGCTGACAGATGACTTCCAGGGGGACTGGCCGCAATCATGCGAACTGGTCCGGGGACCGGAGGCCTTCGCGGCGATCAACGCGGCTTATCCGGCGACGGGCACTTGGCGTTTCGACTTGGTCCAACTCGTGGCCGAAGGAGCGCAAGTGGTGACCTATGTGGGGATCACGGACGGAGCGATTTCGGCGCGCGCCATCACCTTTCACACGGTGCTTGGCGATCGGATCGCCCGGCAGCGCGAATACTGGCCAGATCCTTACGACGCGCCGCCGTGGCGCCGGGCCTGGGTCGAGATCGTCCCCGATCACGACGCGCTGGGCTGACTGCCTGAAGCCCGCAGCCGTCATGGCCCCGGCGGTGGGATATCACCCCATGGGCCCCAAACGGATCAACCGGCTGTCTGCCAAGGCCGCGTCCCGCAGCGCGCTGGCGTGTTGGTAGTCCGGGTCCGACAGCATCGCCTGGAACGCGGCCAACCCAGGATACTCCGCCACGAAGGCCAAGTCCCACCGTTCCTCCGCCGGGCCGATCACGACCTGCTCGACCTGTCCCGTCCAGACGATCCGACCACCGACGCGGGCGAAGATCGGTGCCGTTGCGCGGCCGTATGCGGCATAGGTCGCGGCGCCGCCGTCGCGGTAGCGGACGAGGTTGAGCATCTGGACGGGTCCAGGCCGATCGGCGGCCATCAGCGTCGCCCAGGCGTCGGCTTTCGGCGTGATGTGCATGTCGTCTCCTCGGGTCATGCTGGGGCCGGCCGCACCGTCGACCACGCCAGCGCCGCCGAGAGGCCAGCCAGGGCGACGCCCACCCACGCCGCCAGGGCGAAGCCCGCGATAAGATCGCCCGACAGCAGAACCAAGCCCAACAGCGCCGTGGCCACCAGGCCGCCGATGCGGCTGAGCGCGTTGTTGATGCCCGACGCGATGCCGACATTGTCTTCGCCCGCCGAAGACAGAACCGCCGACGTCAGTGGCGCGACCGAGGCGGCCATGCCCAGGGCCAGCACGACCAAGGCGGGCAGGATGTGTGTGGCATAGGAGACGTCGGTGGCGGGCACTTGGGTGAAAAGGGCGAAGCCCAGTGCCACGAGGGCCGCGCCGCCGGTCAGCATCAGGCGTGGGCCGAATGTGTCCGCGAGGGGCCCGCCCGCGCTGCGCGAAGCGATGGCGAGGATGGCCGGGAAGGGCAGGATCGCGGCACCCGCCGCCGTGGCCGAAAAGCCGAGGCCCTGGATCAGCACGTAGGGCAGCAGCAGCATCAGCCCGCCCAGGGCGGCGTAGAGCAGGAATGTGAAGGCGTTCAGTCCTGAAAAGGCCCGATCCGAGAACATCGCCAGCGGCACCATCGCGCGACCGCCTTTCCGGGCTTCGACGACCAGGAACGCGACCCCGATGGCCGCCCCGAGCGCGAGTGCCGCGAGCACGGCGAGGCTGGCGCCTTGGGCGGGCAGGGCGATCAGGCCCCAGATCAGGGCCAGCAGGCCCAGTACGGTCAGCCCAGCGCCGGCCCAATCCAAGGCGGCCCGGTCGCCGCTGGCGGCGCGGCTTTCCCGAACGGCGCTGTTGGCGATCACGAAGGCCGCCAAAGCGAAGGGCACCACCGCCACGAAGGCCCAGCGCCAGCCCGCGATATCGACGATCCCGCCGCCCACGACCGGCGCCAGAGCACCGGCGGTCGCGCCGATCCCGGCCCAAGTGCCGATGGCGCGGCCGCGTTCCGGCCCGGTGAAGGCATCGGCGATAATGGCCAGTGAGGTGGGCGCGATCATGGCCGCTGCCACCCCTTCCAGCGCGCGGCCAACCATCAGAACCGGAAAGGACCAAGCCACGGCGCAAAGGATGCAGGACGCGGCGAACAGAAGCAGCCCCGCCTGGAACACGCGCCGACGACCGTAGTGGTCGCCCAGCGCGCCGCCGATCAAAACCAAGGCGCCCAAGGGCAGCAGATAGGCGTTGACGATCCATTGGGCGCCGGACGCGCCCACGTCGAACGCGGCCTGCATTTGCGGCAGGGCGACGTTCACGATCGACCCCAGAACGAAGGCCAGCGACGACCCGATTACGGTCGCGATCAATGTCCCGCGCTTATCGGGACAGCCCGGCGCGCCAGGCCGCAGGTCCGGGCAGGGCAGGGGCAGCGCGTTGGACATGGGCGATCTCCGAAGCGGGAGCGCCCAGGCCCGTCAGGCCGGGGCGTTGTAAAGGTCGATATTGACCCCGACACTGGGATCTTCCCAGTAATTGTCCTCGGTGTCGTCGCGGATGATGGTTTGGGTCACCCGCGGCAGCTCGCCGAAATCCTCCATGATCCGCTTGGGAAACCAGCTTCGCCGAACTTCGGAGAAACCCAATTGATGAAGGACGCCCGACACGCTGCGCCCACAGGTGGCCTTTTCGGCGGGGCCGTGGGCCTCGACCAGGGCGATGGCGCGCTCGGCGATCTCCGGCGGGACCTCCACCTCCTGTACGATCAAGCGATAGGACGGGCGAGCGTGGTAGTCGATGTAATTTGTCAGGATGCCGTCGGTGATGCCGTACTTCACATCACCCCGTTCCGGACTGCTCGGGTTCCACCAGGACCCGGCGGGATCGAAGATCACGCGCTGGCTGCCATTGATCATCAGCGCGCTGTGCCCGCCCTCGCCGGAGCGGTTGTTGATGACCGTGATCAGCGTCATGGTGGCCGGGCCTGGTGCCCGGTAAGCGAATTGGGCCACTTCCTCGACAGGGGCATAGACGTTGTCTGCGCCCCCGCAGGCTGCGACCAGAAGCGGCAGCACGGAGACCGCGGCGAACCGGCGGAGCATGGGCATCACGTCCGGAAGAGGGCCAGGAAGACGAGCACCGCGATAATGACGATCACCGTCCATTTGGTGAAACTGACGAAGCCCGCGAATGTCTTCTCATGCTCGGTGGTATCCATCTTTCCATGCTCGTGCTGGTCGGCCATGTCGGGTCCTCGGTCGATGCGTTTTTCATTCCCTTAGCGCGCTCTGCCCGGCCTGTCACGGGGGCGTGCGGTCACGTCTCGGCCGGGTCGTCGCCGGCTTCCAAGGCTCGGGCAAGGGCAAAGCCGATACGTTGTGGTTCGGGTCGGTCCTCGGGACGGGGAACGGCGCGCAAAAGGACGTTCAACTGGCTGACATGCTGGATTAGCTGGGCGCGATTGCCCTGGCTGTCCGTGCCGCTGAAGGTGACGATATCCGGCGCATTGAAGCCGATCCCTTGGATCTGCAGCACGCCGCCCGCCCCGCCGGTGAAGCCCATGGCGACCTCCTGGTCGTCGTTCAGGGTGGTCTCGAAGGCCTGCAGATAGCCGATCACGCGCTGATACGCCCACTCCGCCGGAGATTTAGGTTTCGGCGCTCTGGGCCGCGCGGGATGGGCGATGCCCTCGGGCCGTAGCTCGGCACAACTCAGGACGTCCGCCTCCATGGCCTCGGCAGTGGTCTGCGTCAGTGTCATGGGGCAAGAGTGCTTGGCCGGCGCATGCAGTCAAGTCGGTGCATCGGGTTTCCGCCAGGCCATCAGCATCAGATACGGCATGTCGGCATAGGCCTGCACCCGGTCGGGCGGGCCGCCTGTGGGTCGCGGTTCTTCGAAGGCGGTTAGGGTCAGGCCAGCCCCGAGGAAAGCCGCCATGTAGCGCGACAGGGGCCGGTGCCAGTTGCGGATCCGCAGACCATCCCATTCGAACCACGCCGCATCCTCGTCGAGGTATCGACCGAGCGGGCGAAGAACCTTGCCCGTCTCGGCACAGCGGCGCTTTCCGGCGATGGCGCTGGAGGTTGCGAAGCCATTCAAATGGCCGACCAGAAGGCGACCGCCCGGCGCCAGGACGCGGGCCATTTCGGCGATGGCTGCGTCGGGATCGTCGATGTCGATCAATGAAAGATAGCTGATCACCAGGTCGAATGCAGCGTCGGTAAAGGGGAGGGCCTCGGCAAAGCCTTGGACATAGGATCCGGACGGGTCTCGGCGTCGGGCCGCACGGATCATCTCGGGCACGGGGTCGAGACCGGTCGCGGTGATGCCGACCTCGGACAGCAGGCGGCAGAACCGGCCTTCACCACATCCGACATCCAGCGCCCGCTCTGCCGGGGCCGTTCGGACCTGCGCCAGGAGAGGCCGGTCGAGCACGTGGCGGCGCGAGAAGTCGCCGCCATTTTCCATGCGGGCGATCCAGGCTGGTGCGGACCTGCACCAGCCATTTCGGTCGGGATCAGGGTCGGTCATGGGCGGCCTCTGTCCAAGCCTGTCGCAGCTTGGTCACGTCTCGGCGGGTCCGGCAATGCCAGACGGTCCGGTTGCCAGCTTCGGCCAGGCGGGCGGTGATCTCATTTCGGAACACCGCATCTCGGCGCAGGCTGTTGAGGGCGAAGCGATATTGCTGGAGCGGCCAATCGGCGTTCCCGGCGGGCAGTTCGGGACGGGTGTGCCCCCGATGCTGCCAGGGCCGGAGGACGAGGCGCCAGGCGCGCAAGGTCAGAGGTGGATCGAGCCAGACCAATCCATCGGCCAGCGGCAGGGCCTGACGCAAGAGGCTGGGTCCGCCTTCGAGGATCCAGCTTGGGGCGTCCAGTTGGCGGGCCATGTCGACCGCCGTCTCGTCGGCCGGACGCTTGATCCAGTTCTTCGTCACGCGGAGCGCGTCATAGGAAATGACGGGTATATCTGGCCGAATTTGGCCCAATATGCGGGCCAGATGGCTTTTGCCCGCGCCATTGGCCCCGGTGATGATCAGGCGATGCATGGACGTGTCCGGATGGGATGCCCCAGCCATGGGTCAAGCGGCGCGGAAGGTCCAGACGCCGTCGTCCCGGGTCTCGCGGATGGCGCGGCCTTGCCGGTGCAGATGCTGCAGATGGGCGATCGCCTCGAAGAAGGCGAGGCCGTAGAGCGGTCCGCTCACATCGCGCTTGAAGAGGGGGGCGAAGCAGTCGCCGCCCGTGCGCGGCTCCGCGATATGCGCGTGCAGCCGGTTCAAGGCGGCGACGTGGTTCTGTTTGAGCGAGGCGAGGCGGGTGGGCAGGCCCCGATAGGGCAGCTTGTGGCCGGGCAGGACCAGGTGGTCGGCGCGGGCAAGCGGCGCCAGCCGGTCGCAAGCATCTAGCCAGTCGCCGACAGGATCGGCGTTGGATTCGGTCGGATAGAGGCCGAGATTCGGGGAGATGCCGGGCAGGATTTGGTCGCCGCCCAGGACGAGCTCTCCGCCATCTTGGAACAGCACGGCATGTTCGGCCGCGTGGCCATCCCCGCGCGCGACCCGCCAGCGTCGCTGACCCAGGGTGATGACATCGCCCTCGGAAATGCGCGTGTACCCAACGGGCAAGGGGGCGACCATGTCGGCGAAGTTGAAGGGCCGCTCGCCCTTGCGCTGCTCCAGGACGTCCGGGTCCATGCCCCAGCGATGGCAAAACGCGACAGTTTCCGGTGTGTGCCGGTCCTGTACGTCTAGCGTGAGCATCCGGGCCATCAGCCACGCCGTTCGCGTGGTGATCAGCTCCGCCCCCTCGGCCTGGAGCCAGCCGGCAAGGCCGATATGGTCGGGATGGTGGTGGGTGGCGAGAACCCGGATGATGGGCCGACCGCCAAGTGGGCCATCGCGGAGAGTGTCGACGATCGCTCGCGTGCGTTTGGTATCGAAGCCGGTATCGACCATGGTCCAGCCCTCGGGCTCGGCCAGGAAGTAGATGTTGACATGATCCAGCGCCATGGGCAGCGGCAGACGGGCCCAGAGCACGCCATCCGCGACCTCGGTCACCGCGCCCTCGGGCGGGGCGTCGTCCCAGGGGAAGTCGAGCCCGGCATAGCCGTCGGGGATGTCCAGGTCCTTCATGGGCCTCCAAGGGCCAAGATGGCCTTGCGTTTGGTCAGTGCGCGCGGCCGTCTCTAGGCGGCGACCACGTCGTCGGTGACGGCATAGAGCGCTTCGGCGCCCGAGCGGGCCTTGGCCATCTCGGCCAGCGCTTCGGGCAGCAGCATGGCGGCAGCCACGTCGGCCAGCGGCTTGCGGGCCGGATCGGCGGCGGCCGCGCGGAAGTGGTACGCGGTGCCGAGCACGCGGGCGAACGCGGCCAGATAGGGCACCGCGCCTGCGAAACGATCCTGCATCTCCTGGGTCAGCAGCCATTTGGTCAGGGCGCGCAACTCGGCAATGGCGGAATCCAGGCGATCGTGGCCCAGCGTCGACATTTCATCCATCAGCGCGAAAGCGGTGGCGCCGCCAT
>JBCDCW010000127.1:0-10761 GCA_039180995.1 Pseudomonadota bacterium | reverse complement strand
GCAAGCTTGATCCGCATCGCTCATTTCTGATCGAATTGATTGATCAAGACGGTGACATGACCATGCCCGAACTGGCCGGAGCACTGGCGGATGCAACCGGCGTTCAGGCGCACCCGGATGCGATTGGTCGGTTCCTGCGCAGCTTGGCTTCACGTATAAAAAAAGACGCTGGTCGCGACCGAGCGACGCCGTGCAAAGGTAAGGAAACAGCGCGAGGACTGGGTCAGATACCGCCTATCAGCGGTCGCAGCCCGGCCGGAACGTGGTTTCTTCATTGCTTCTCGGGACATTTGCCTCGCAAATGCCCTGCCAGCCAGTGGACGAAACCTCTGTCAAAACGAACCTGACCCGCCAGCGTGGATGGTCACAACGGGGCGCGCGGCTGGTGATGGATACGCCCTTTGGATCTTGGGGAACGCAGACCTTCATCGCAGGCCTCGGCGCTGACGCACTGATCGCACCTTGGGTCATTAAGGGCGCGATGGATGGCGAAGCTTTTACCGCTTACATTAAGCAGGTGCTGATACCAGAACTGGAACCGGGCACCGTCGTCATCCTGGACAACCTGGCCACGCACAAAAATGCCGCTGCCGCCAAAGCCATGCGTGAAGCTGGGTGTTGGTTTTTGTTCCTGCCGCCATACAGCCCCGACTTGAACCTGATCGAGATGGCATTCTCCAAACTCAAAGCACACCTGCGCAGGATCGGCGCGCGAACCTTCACGGACATGTTCCACGCTCTGACAGAAATCTGCGAACTCTATAAGCCAGAAGACTGCTGGAACTACTTCAAGGCAGCAGGATATGTCTCAGGTTAATAGTCGGAGGCTTTAAGCGAGCGCTTGGAGCGGCACGAAAACGCGACAAGTCCAGGCACCGACAGCATAACCATGGGCGCCGTGAACGTTTTTCTGGGCAAACGCCGGAGCCTATGGGGGCGCTACATCAAACCCCCGCCGGGATATTCAGCGGATCGCGTTCGATCTTTCGGGGCGTGTTCAGCGCCTTCCACTTGCTGAGCGCCTGCGATGCCGAGGCGAACGCGGGCCGTTTCACGAATTTGCCCCGCCCCGGTTGGGGTTGGGAGTTCTGGCCGTGGGCCCAGATGACCTCGCCGCGGCTGAGGGTGTAGCGGGGGGCGGCCTTGAGCTCCATGCCTTCGAAGACGTTGTAGTCGATGATGCTCTTTTGGGTCGCGACCTGGACCGTGCGGTGGATCGAAGGGTCCCAGACGACTAAGTCGGCGTCGCCACCCACCGCGATGCCACCCTTCATCGGGTAGATGTTCAGGATCTTGGCGATATTGGTGGAGGTCACCGCGACAAATTCCTCGGGCGTCAGGCGGCCGGTGTCCACTCCGCGGGTCCAGAGCATGCCCATCCGCTCCTCCAGGCCGCCGGTGCCGTTGGGGATGCGGGTGAAATCGTCGACGCCCATCCGCTTCTGTTCGTCGGAGAAGGCGGCGTGGTCAGTGGCGACGACCTGCAACGAGCCCGCGGCGAGGCCGGCCCAGAGGCCGTCTTGGTGGTCTTTGCTCCGGAAGGGTGGCGACATCACCCGACGCGCCGCGTATTGCCAGTCCTTGTCGAAATATTCGGTCTCGTCGAGCGTCAGGTGCTGGATCAGGGGTTCGCCATAGACACGCATGCCCTTCTGGCGGGCGCGGCGGATGGCTTCGTGGGCCTGCTCGCAGGAGACGTGAACGATGTAGAGCGGGCAGCCGGCCGCATCGGCGATCATGATGGCGCGGTTGGCCGCTTCGCCTTCGACCTCAGGGGGGCGGGAATAGGCGTGGCCTTCGGGGCCGGTGATGCCCTCGGCGAGGTATTTCTGCTGGAGTTCCTGGACGATGTCGCCGTTTTCGGCATGGACGAGGGGCAGGGCGCCCAGTTCGGCGCAGCGCTTGAAGGAGGCGAACATCTCGTCATCCTCGACCATCAGCGCGCCCTTATAGGCCATGAAGTGCTTGAAGGTGTTGATGCCGCGCTTCTTAACAACGGCTTCCATCTCGTTGAAAATGCTTTCGTTCCACCCGGTGATGGCCATGTGGTAGGAGATGTCGGTGCAGATCTGGTCGCGAGACTTGCGGTCCCAATCGTCCACCGCGGCCAAGAGCCCGTCCTCGCCCGGTAGCACGAAATCCACCAACATGGTCGTGCCACCGGCGGCGGCGGCGAAAGTGCCGGATTCGAAGGTCTCGGCGGCGGTGGTGCCCATGAAGGGCATCTCCAGATGGGTGTGGGGGTCGATGCCGCCGGGCATGACATAGGCGTCTGTAGCGTCGATCACCTCGTCGCCTTTGAGGCCCTCGCCGATCTCGGCGATGGTCTCGCCTTCGATCAGGACGTCGGCGTTCCATTGGCGGTCGGCGGTGACGATGGTGCCGTTTTTGATGACTTTGCTCATGGCGATATCCCCAGTTCAGTCCCTATAATCCGGAGCCTCGGCGTCGAGGATCAGCTTCATCTCCGCGAAATGCGCCTGCCGTTCGGCGAGATCGGTCTCCCATCCCCGCGCCGTATCTTCGGCGAGGGCGTCGTCCATCACGGCCAGCGGCTGGCCGGTCGACAAGGCCAGGACCATGGTCCGCGCCGCCCGCTCCAGGTGGTACATCAGGTCGAAGGCCTCGGCCACGTCGCGGCCGAGCGTGGTGACGCCGTGGTTGCCCATCATGACGGCCGAATGGTCTCCGATGGTGCGGGAAATGCGCTCACCCTCCTGGGCTTCGACGGCAATGCCGCCGAAATCGAGGTCGTAGGCCAGACGATTGTGGAAGCGTGCTGTGACCTGGTCGATGGGTCGGATCGTAGGGTTCTGGAGGCCCGCCAGGGCCGTTGCATAGGGCGGGTGCAGGTGGAGCGCCACGCGGGCCTGTGGCAGGTTGCGGTGGAGCGCCGAGTGGATCGCCCAGGCCGAGGGGTCGGGGGCGTCGGGTCGGTCCATGGTGGACGGATCGTCGGCATCGACGACCAACAGGTCCGAGGCCCGGATGCGGGAGAAATGGCGCCACCGTGGGTTCACCAGGAACGTCCGTCCGTCGGCGGTAATGGCCGCCGAGAAATGGTTGGCGACGGCCTCGTGCCAGTCGGCCCGGACAGCCAGTCGGAAGGCGGCGGCGAGATCGACGCGCAATATTGTCTCGTCACGTCCGGCGGTCCGGACGGATGATACGGGGGTGGCATCGTTCATGGCCGACCTCAGAGGCAGTATTGCGTCCCCCGCGGGATGATCACCGGATAGACCGCGCCATCGAATTCATAGCCATAGCAGTTCTGCTCAACCAGCACGTCGGTGGCGGTTACGCCCCGGGGCAACAGCCGCTGAACGGCGAAAGGAACCGGTGCGCTGGTCGGGACGTAGTCGCCAGGATTAGAGACGGGGTTGGCCGGTTGCGCGACGCAAGCGGCCAGGGTGAGGGGAAGGAGGAGAGCACGTTTCATTTGTTCGCCCATGCGATGACAAATCGGATGGCAGAATAGACCAGGCTGCCACCCAACGCGATAGCGGCGGACCGGGCGATGATCGCGCGCGTTATCTCGCCTGCGATCAGCGAGTCGATCGCCATAAGAAGTCCGAAAGTGATCGCGGCGAAGAGAGCCCCGCGTTTGGCGATTGTCCTGAGGATCTGTCTTCTCGGTTGAGCTTGCATCGGGCCGATTTCTCCGTGGGGCCATGTGCGGATGTCCGGCGATGATCTGCTGCGCCCTTGGCGCGGGTTGATTGTCGTCCAGACTGGACGGCGCGCCAGGGGAGGGCTTGGGATGCGCAGACGGTCGTTCATGTTTGCCGCTTCGCACGCCACGACCGGATCACCAGCAGGAGCGCGACCAGCAGCACCAGCAGGCCACCGGTCCATAGGCTGGCGGGCACGAACCAGGCCAGAAGGCCGATGGCCACCACCGCGCCGATGACGATTCGAGCGACCGACCCCATCATGCCGCGCCCTCCGACAGCGCGGCGAGCGCACACAGGACGGCCTCGGTCCGGCTCAACGCCCAGCCTGCCGTATCGATTGTGCGGCCAGCGGCGAAGTCCTCTTGGATGAAGGGGTGCCAGTCCTCGGTAAAGAGCGCGTCGACCGATGCCTCATGGCCCCCCAATCGGTTGCGCAGCGCTTTCGGATCGGCGGGAAGCGCACCCGTGGCGAGAACCTCTCGCCCGATTCGAGCGGCGCTGATCAGCAGGTCGGAATGTGAGGCCAAACCCGGTCCCGAAGACGCCGCCGCCAGGGTCAGACCAAGGAACACGCGGCGATCCAGTCCTGTGTCGCTCATCGGCGAGATCCTTTCAGATGATCGGCCATCCGGATCGACATGGCGCCGATGGTCAGCGTCGGGTTGGCGTAGCCGCTGGTGGGGAACACGGAGCAACTGCTGATATAGAGATTTGAGACGCCGTGGACCTTCCCGTTGGCGTCTACGACGCCCTTTTTGGGGTCGTCAGACATTCGCGTCGTGCCATTGTGATGCTTGCCGAGGCCGACCGTCGTCGGGATCTCGAAGTCTTCGCGCTTGGCAAAGGTCCAGGATCTTCCGATGCCCAGGCGGCTAAGCTCTCGGGTGATCACATCGGAGGCGTGGCGGGCGGTCTGACGATCCTGCTCGGTTAGATGCCAGTCAAGTCCGACGCGCTGTTTGCCAAACCTGTCCTTGTCGTTGACGGTCACGACTCGGCTATCCGGGTTGGGCACGCATTCCATCGACAACCAGGGACCGATCCACGCGTTGTCTATGACATCCTCTTCGGCGCCCAAAAACTCCCTGGCGACGGCGTTCGACGCGCCGTCCAGGTCGGTCATGAGGTTTCCTACTTCGGACGATAGATAGGGCGGCGCTTGGCCGGATCGCACGGCGCCGAAAAGACGCCGGATAGCCTGCTTCCCGGGGGACCCTGCGGAGGGATAGAGGTGGAAGATAAAAGCCGGCACCTGTTCGCGGCGCATATGCTCTTCGGTGGCGGCCAGGACGGCCTGAAACCCGCCCACGTCGAAATAGTGCGGTCCGGTATAGAGGGACAGCCGGTCAATCTCGCGCCGGGGCGCCAGGGTCCGGGCAATCGGACGGATGCCGATGTGGTCGTTGAAGAAACGGCCGACCAGATCGTTGGCGTTTCCGAGGCCGGGCGCCATCACCCGGTTGGAATTGAAGAGAAGCCGGGGAATCTCGATGCCACCCGCCGCAAGGACGAAGGTGCGGGCCCGGACGGTAAAATCTGGCCCGTCAATGCAGGAGACCATCGCCTCGGTCACGGTGGCGGCGGTGTCCGTCGTCTGCAACTCGGTCACATTGGCGTTCAGAAGGACGTGGACGGTTTCCGAGGTGCGAAGCTGGTCCTCGTAGGTGTAGCCGAATGCCGTCGGCGGGCTGAGGGCCGTCACCAGGTTCCGGAGCTGGCCGGGATCGGGTGATAGGACATCGCCGCCGATCCGGTCGGCCCAATAGTCGAAGTCGTAGGGCCGGTCGGTCTGCAATTCGAAGTAGGGCTGGGCGCGATCATAATAGGGCGCCAGATCATCGAAAGCGATGGGCCAGCCGGAATGGGGAATCCAATCCCGTTCCTCGAAGTCGAAGGCGGTGTAGGGCATGCAGTAGCCCGACCAATGGTTCGAACTGCCCCCCAGGAAGCGCAGCCGGGCTTCGATCAGGGGGGTGTAGGGGAACCCGAAATCGGGGCCGTCATAAAGTTCCTGGGTGGCATCGTCGGGAAAGATGTCCCCCGATTCCAGCAAGAGCACGTCGCGCCCCGCCGCCGAGAGTTCCAGGGCCAGCACGATCCCTGCCGGGCCGCCGCCGACGATACAGATATCGGTGTCGATAACCTCACCATCTGTCCGTTCGCGTCCATCGCTGATCACGGGTCAATCCACTTCGTCTGAAATACGCCGATAGAATGTCAGTGGAAATGGGGCCAGGCAACCGGCTGCACAAGGCAACAATCAACTCAGATTAGGCAACGACCTCCGCCGTTTCCAGAACGGCGTGCAGTAGAACATCCGCGCCGGCCTGAGCCCAGCTCTTTGTGATCTCTTCGGCCTCGTTGTGGCTGAGGCCGTCGACGCAAGGGCACATGATCATCGCGGTCGGCGCCACGCGATTGATCCAGCAGGCATCGTGCCCCGCGCCCGAGATAATGTCGCGGTGGCTATAACCGAGCCGCTCTGCCGCGTTGCGGACGGCGCCCACGCAATCATCGTCGAAGGCGACCGGGTCGAAGCCGCCCACCTTCTCCAATTCGACGTCCAGCCCCATCTCGTCGCAGATGCGTTTTGTCTCGGTTGCCAGCCGCGCTTCCATATCTTGGATCACCGCCAGATCGGGCGAACGGAAGTCGACCGTGAACACGGCTGTCCCAGGGATCACGTTGCGGGAATTGGGATAGATGTCGATATGGCCCGCAGCGCCGACCGCATGGGGAGCATGGCTAAGCGCGATGGCATCCACCGCCTCCAGAATGCGAGCCATGGCCAGGCCTGCATTCTTACGCATGGGCATCGGAGTCGAGCCGGTATGGCTTTCCTTGCCGGTAACCGTCACCTGCGTCCAACTCAGGCCCTGGCCGTGGGTGACGACGCCGATATCTTTGCCATCGGCCTCTAGGATCGGGCCTTGTTCGATGTGAAGCTCGAAGAAGGCCCGCATGTCGTCCTTGCGAGCGCCGACCTCTTCGTCCCCGCGCCAGCCGATCCGGTCCAACTCGTCGCCGAAGCGTTTGCCATCGGCATCTTTCTTATCCTCGGCCCAGGCTTGGTCATGGATGCCCGCGAACACGCCCGAGGCCAGCATGGCGGGGGCGAAGCGGGTCCCCTCCTCGTTGGTCCAGTTTGTGACCACGATGGGGTGTTTCGTCTGAATGTTCAGATCGTTCAGGGTACGGATCAACTCCAACCCGCCCAGCACGCCCAGCACACCGTCGTATTTTCCGCCCGTGGGCTGGGTATCCAGATGACTGCCGACATAGACGGCCGGCAGGTCCCGGGTGCCGGGGCGCCGGGCGAACATATTGCCGATCTTGTCGACCCCCATGGTGCAACCCGCAGCCGCGCACCAATCCTGGAACAGGCGGCGGCCTTCGGCATCCGCATCGGTCAGCGTCTGGCGATTGTTTCCGCCCGCCACACCCGGGCCGATCTGCGCCATGTCCATCAGGCTGTCCCACAGGCGATCGGCGTCAATGCGAAGGTTCTGTCCTGCGGCTGCCATTGGATCTCCGACGTTATGCCAAGTGGTATTGCGTATGTTTCGGTGGTAGACCGGACGCTACCAGAGGGTCTAGGGCAGTCAACCAGGACACGGTTGCGACCGTCGTCGCACGGCGACCGCCCTAGAGGAGGACATATGGCAAACGATCAAGCACCGGGCGCGTCGGTCGAGCCGACCCGAATTCAACGCGACCGGCAAGATCGCATTTTGGCGGCTGGTTTGACAATCTTCGCCGAGGAAGGGTTCCGGGGCGCGACCTTGGACGAGATTGCCCGCGAGGCCGGGCTATCGAAGCCGAACCTGTTGTACTACTTCACCAATAAGGAGTCGATCTATCAGGGGATCCTAGACCGTCTGCTGACGACCTGGCTTGACCCCCTTCGGGCCATCGACCCCCAGGGCGACCCGATGTCCGAAATGCTGTCCTATGTCCGGCGCAAACTGCATCTGGCGTGGGATTACCCGGTCGAGAGCCGATTATTTGCCGGAGAGATCCTGCGGGGCGCACCGCAGATGGGAGACTTGCTGTCGACTGAGTTGCGGCGCATGGCGAACAATTGGGCGAAGATCCTCATCACTTGGATGGATCGGGGCCAGTTGGCGCGCTCCGATCCGCACCATCTGCTGTTCTCGATCTGGGCTCTGACCCAGCATTATGCGGATTTCGAGGTTCAGGTGCGGGCTGTCCTGGGCGATGAACGCGATCCTTGGACGGAAGCCGAAACCCATCTGATGGCCCATTTCGAGCGGGTTCTGACCCCCTGACAAGCCCGATGCCGGGCGATCTCACGCCCGGCTCGCGTGGACGTGGCCTGGCGAGACCGAGTGTCATGCCGCTTGGCGCCCGGATAGGTGTATGTAGAGGGCTAGGCGCGTCCGCGCCAATCGTTCCTGCGGTGCCTGCCGCCTGCCAGAAGGATCCGTCCCATGACCCTGCCCGTCCCCACGCGCGACGAAGTCTCGGCCGCCAATCAGTCGATCTTCGATCAACTTCAGTCCAAGCTCGGCTTCGTGCCCAATCTCTATGCGACTTTCGCCCATTCGGAGATGGCGCTGAGCACCTACCTGACTGCTACCGGCGCCAAGACCTCCCTGTCGGCCAAAGAGGCCGAGGTGGTGAACTTGGCTGTGTCCGAGGTCAACGCCTGTACGTATTGTCTTGCAGCCCATACCGCTATTGCGGGCATGAACGGTTTGACGCCTGATCAGATCGAGGAAATCCGCGCGGGGCGCGCGCGTTGGGATGCCAAGCTTGATGCATTGGCGGTGCTGGCCCACGACATGGCCGAAACCCGCGGCCATGCTACGCCCAAAGTGGTTGAGGCATTCTTGGCCGCTGGGTGGACCGAGGCCAATCTGGTCGACGTGGTTCTGACGGTCGGTTTGAAAACGGTGTCGAACTACCTGCACTCGACGACCAAGGTTCCCGTCGACTTCCCGGCTGCGACGCCGCTGGAGACGATGGTGGCCGCAGAGTAGTAACGAGAGCCTGTTGCTCCCATGCTAAATCGAGCCTGCGAAATCCAGAGCCGACCGAGCATTTGTTCGGTCGGGAGCGGAAACTCTTATATTAAGAGTTTTCCAAAAAGTCGTACGATAAGACTTTTTACCCCTCACGCCGGCGTGTGGAATCGGTGGCTCGTTCCCATCGATTCTCACTCCGCCGCCTGGGCCGTGGGGTTGTTGGGATGCGTGGTCCAGTTGGCGTAATCCGGCTGGACCTCCTTACCGGTGCGCGGGTCGACCGTACCAGGGGCCATCGCCACCATGTCGATGCAACCCTCGACTGGGCAGACATCGACGCAGAGATTGCAGGCAACGCATTCCTCGTCGATCACCGTAAAGGTTCGATCCGACGACATGGCGATGGCCTGGTGCGAGGTGTCGTCGCAAGCTGCGTAGCAGCGTCCGCAAGAGATGCAGAGGTCTTGGTCAATCTTCGCTTTGGCCACGTAGTTCAGGTTCAGATACTGCCAGTCAGTGACGTTCGGCACCGCGCGACCGACAACGTCTTCGACCGACGCATATCCTTTCCCGTCCATCCAACGGCTCAGCCCCGCTTTCATTTCTTCAACGATCTTAAAGCCATAGGTCATGGCGGCCGTGCAGACCTGGACGTTGCCGCAGCCGAGCGAGATGAACTCGGCCGCATCGCGCCAGGTGGTGATGCCGCCGATCCCGGAGATGGGCAGTCCATGGGTCTCGGGATCGCGAGCAATCTCGGACACCATGCTGAGCGCGATGGGCTTCACAGCCGGTCCGCAATAGCCGCCATGGCTGCCTTTGCCATCGATCGACGGCTCGGGCGACATGGTGTCCAGGTCTACGGACGTGATCGAGTTGATCGTGTTGATCAGGCTGACCGCATCCGCGCCACCCCGCTTGGCGGCAGCGGCGGGCTTGCGGATATCGGTGATATTGGGGGTCAGCTTCACGATGACGGGCATGCGGCTGTATTGCTTGCACCACCGGGTGACCATTTCGATGTATTCCGGCACTTGGCCAACGGCCGAACCCATGCCGCGCTCCGACATCCCGTGTGGGCAGCCGAAATTCAGCTCAATCCCGTCGGCGCCCGTCTCCTCGACGCGGGGGAGGATAGCGCGCCATGCCGCCTCCTCGCAGGGAACCATGATCGACACCACCATGGCGCGGCCGGGATAGTCTCGCTTGACCGCCTTGATCTCGCGTAGGTTCGTCTCCAGCGGGCGATCGGTGATCAACTCGATGTTGTTGAGCCCCAGCAACCGTCGATCCGCCCCATAGATCGCGCCATAGCGGGGGCCGTTCACGTTCACCACCGGCGGCCCTTCGGACCCCAGCGTCTTCCAGACCACACCACCCCATCCCGCCTCGAAGGCCCGACGGACGTTGTACTCCTTGTCTGTGGGCGGCGCGGAGGCGAGCCAGAAGGGGTTGGGACTCTTGATACCCACGAAAGTGCTGGTTAGGTCGGCCAAGTCAGGTCTCCTCGAAGGACGTTGGATCCCAGGCGGCGTAATCGGTCGGACGGTCCGCGAAGGCGGCGGCCTGGGGGATGGAGGGATAGGTTCTGCGCGCTGGGAAGCTGGTGCAGGCCAGGCGGTCACCCGTGGCGGTCTCCAGAAAGGGAACGAACCAGGTGGTGTCATCGAACATGGTCGCCCAAACATTGACCACATGGTCGAAGCCCTGGACCCGCGTGAAGAGCCAACTGAAGCAATGCCCGCAATGATGATCGTGCTGCTCGGGCCCATGCAGGCCGCCGATCACCGTCTCCCCTCCGATCGTGGCGAAGCCCTCTGTCGAAAAAAGGGCAGACAGAGCCAAGGCGCTCGCAGTCATTCGCTGACACTCCGACAATGGCACACCGCCGTCAGAAGTGGGGCGTGGCTCGCCCGGAGGCGGACCTGCCCGCAGCGGCAGGCCCCGTCGAGGAGAAGGGGGGGCGGCCTCACCCTGGTTTCTCGAAGATCATTTCGTGGGGGGCGATCCGGCCGGTCGTTAGATTGGCCACATAGTTCTCGATCTTCGTGCCAGCATCCTCCCCCATGAGCAGATGGATGCCCAGCGGTGGCGGTCCG
>JBCDCW010000126.1:0-10789 GCA_039180995.1 Pseudomonadota bacterium | reverse complement strand
TCCGACGAGAATGTCGACTACTTGGCCGCCCTGGTCCGCGACTATCCGATCCTCTCGATCGAAGATGGCATGTCCGAAGACGATTGGGACGGCTGGATCGCCCTGACCGAAGCCCTGGGTGACCGCGTCCAACTGGTCGGTGACGACCTATTCGTCACCAACCCCGAACGTCTGGCCGACGGGATCGAAAAGGGCGCGGCCAACTCGCTCCTGGTGAAAGTGAACCAGATCGGCACCCTGTCCGAGACGCTGGAAGCCGTCAGCATGGCCCACCGTGCGCGCATGACTTGCGTCATGTCCCACCGCTCGGGCGAGACCGAGGACGCCACCATCGCCGATCTGGCCGTCGCCACCAATTGCGGACAGATCAAGACCGGCTCGCTCGCCCGATCGGATCGACTGGCTAAGTACAACCAATTGATCCGGATCGAGGAAATGCTGGGCGAGACCGCCAGCTATGCCGGACGAAGCATAATGCGCAGCTAAAGCGTTTCGCCTCAATCTGATGTCTTAGGTGTCAGGCAAAACGCTTCAGGCCACGCCCCGATCGAAATGTCCCCAGCCGCGGCAATCGGGGCCGTTGCGCGCCCACAAGCGGGTGGATACCGTCCGCGCCAAAAAGGGTAGCATTATGTCGCGATACGGCGGCGAAGATAAAGCAAAGTTGCACGCCAGGCTCAAAAGTGTCTCCCTCGTCGAGGAAGAGACAGCGGCCGCGCGCCCGGCGAAACATGTCATGATCCTCTTCGGCCTGGGGCTGATGGCCGTGATGGGTGCGCCATTGGAGCTGATGCTGTTCTCTCCGGCCTATCTGGTCTGGGATTATGCCTTCATCTACCATGTCAGGGCCTTGGCGGCACGGACCGAGACGGTCACCCAGGGCGAATTTAACCGCTTGCTCATCCATCACGGCGCCAACGTCGCGGGCTTCGCCGTGCTCTCCGTCATCATCGCCCAGCTTGACTGGGTCCCGGCCGCCGTCGTCGCCCATGTGATGCTCGTGGCGCAAGCCTTCCACAACATGGCCTTCGATTCGCGGTCCCGCGACGCTTTCATGATCAGCGTCGGTGTTCTGGCGGCGTTTGCCCAGGTGGTGCTCTATCATGCGGTGACGCAGGACATGCCGTTTCACCTCCTGGTGTCGTTGCATGTCGTGATCCTCACCCTGTCGGCCTTCGCCGCCGTGGCAGGCCTGCAGGCCAACGGTATCCAGACCCGGCTGGAGGAGCTGACCGCCCGCCTGGCTGCGGCCCAGAAGGGCGAGACGGTGGGCCGCCTGACCAGCGGGATCGCCCATGATTTCAGGAATTTGCTGACGGTGATGGGCGGCAACCTGGACCTTCTGAACGAAGTGCCACCCGAGGAACATCCGCGCCTTCTGCACGAAATTCGCGCCGCGACCGAACGGGGCGAACGTCTAAGCGCGCGTCTTCTCGCCACCGCCCGGGCCAGCCGATCCGATCTAGGCCCGATCGACTTGGACAGATTCCTGGGCCGCTTCGTGGCCTTCGCCGAACGGGTGATCCCCGCGAACGTCGCCCTACACCTGGGCGCCGTCGACCCCGGGCTGACACTTCGGGCGGATCCCGCCGAATTGGAAGCGGCCCTTCTGAACCTGGTCCTGAACGCCCGCGATGCCATGTCGGGCGGCGGCTCGATCGTGATCGACGCGCGGGCCGCCCCGGGCGAGGACGGCACGGCCCATGCACTCCTGTCGGTCCGGGACGACGGGCCGGGCATGCCGCCGGACCTGATCGCCCGCGCGTCCGAACCCTTCGTGACCACCAAGGGCGCAGAACAAGGCACCGGCCTTGGCCTGGCCATGGTCGAAGCATTCGCAGCCCAGACCGGCGGGTCGATCCGGATCGAAAGTGCGCCTGGCAACGGAACGACGATCCAGCTTAACCTGCCGCTCTGAGCCGCTTGCCCCGGGTCCGCCTCGGCCCTAGCGTCGGACCATGACTGCTGCCCTGCCCCGCGCCGACCGCCCTGCCCTGGGCATGATCCTGATGCTGGGCTTCTGCGTGACCGCGCCGCTGTCTGACGCGCTAGCCAAGTTGCTGGCAGGCATCTTCCCGGTGATGCAGTTGGTCGCGATCCGCTTTCTGGTCCAGGCGGCCGTGCTGGTGCCGCTGGTCGCGGCCGCGGGGCAATCCTGGCGCATGTCGCGGCTTGGCTGGCAGCTGACGGCGCTGCTCACCTTGCTGCAAATCGCCGGCATCTACCTCATGGTCACCGGCCTGACTTACTTGCCCCTGGCCGACGCATTGGCCATCGCCTTCGTAATGCCCTTCCTCGTCTTGCTCATGGGGCATTTCTTCCTTGATGAAACCGTCGGCCCGCGCCGCCTGACCGCCTGTGCCGTGGGGTTCTGCGGGACGCTAATGGTAATGCAGCCCTCTTTCGTCGCCGTAGGCTGGCCGGTGCTCTACCCGCTGGCCGTGGCCTTCGTCTTCGCCGCTTTCATGCTGGTCACCCGTCGCCTGTCGCTCGAGGCGGATCCGATTGCCATGCAGGCCAGCTCTGGTGTGATGGCCGTGGGCTTGATGGCGCTGGCCTACGGTGCTGCGCCCGATACGGGCCCATTCGTCTTGGCCCCCCTGAACGGCTTCCTGCCGCTTCTGCTGATCATGGGTTTGCTGGGCACCGGCGGCCACCTTTTGATGACCTGGTCGCTGCGCCATGCTGAGGCGTCGACCCTGGCGCCCATGCAATATCTGGAGATCCCCGTGGCCGCACTGATCGGCCTGGCCATGTTCGGCGACTGGCCCAATCCGCTGGCCCAGGCAGGCATCGCCGTCACCATCGCCACGGGTCTCTATATCCTCTGGCGTGAACGGAAGGTCCCATGACCGCCGACGAGATCGTCGCGGCCCTCGCCCTCCGGCCCCATCCCGAGGGCGGCTGGTACCGTCAGACCTTCGCCTCCGACGCGCCGCCTGGCACGCGCCCCGCTGGCACGGCGATCCATTTTCTGCTCAAAGCAGGTGAGCGCAGCCATTGGCATCGCGTCGATGCCGACGAACTTTGGTTCTGGCATGCGGGCGCATCCCTGGTCCTGTCCGTGTCCCAGACCGAGCAGGGCCCCGCCCGCGAGACGGCCCTGGGACAGAACCTTACCTTCCAAGGCATCGTCCCCGCCCACCATTGGCAGGCCGCCCGGACCACGGGCGATTGGTCCTTGGTCAGCTGTACCGTCTCGCCAGGCTTCCAATTCGAGGGGTTCCAACTCGCGCCACCAGATTTCGACATCCCCCGATCGAACGACAAAACACGATAGCTCCAAGTCCTATGGAGGACCTTTGGGGGAGGCCCTGTTCTACGCCTCCAGCTCGGCATCCCAGTACAGGAAATCCATCCAGCTCTCGTGCAGATAGTTCGGCGGGAACTTCCGGCCCAGATTCATCAACTCGCCGGTCATCGGCTGCCGCGGCGGCTTGCGCAGCGTGAACCCCACCTGCTTGAGGGACCGCGACCCCTTCTTCAGATTGCACCGCCCGCAAGACGCCACGACGTTCTCCCACGAGGTGATCCCCCCCTTCGCCCGCGGCACCACGTGGTCGAACGTCAGATCCCCCTTGGACCCGCAATATTGGCACTGGAATTCGTCCCGCAGGAACAAGTTGAACCGCGTGAACGCCACCTTCTTCTGCGGCTTCACGTAATCCTTCAGAACCACCACCGACGGGATCCGTATCTCGGTCGACGGCGACCGCACGACCTCCTCGTATTCACTGACGATGGTCACCCGGTCTAGAAACGCGGCCTTTACAGCGTCCTGCCAGGGCCACAGCGACAACGGGTAATACGATAGCGGCCGGTAATCCGCGTTCAGCACCAACGCCGGAAAATGCCGCAGCCCGGCCGGGTCGCGGGTGAAGGCCGTCCGGAAATCCGGATCAAGCTCGTCATGGCCATGTGCGACGACGTCCATTGCGCGCGCATCCCCTTGTCGGAGGAGGCGGCGCGCCCGGTCGTCGGGCGCGTGGCCCCCGTTGGGTCGGACTATATATGGCGTCCGATCCCTGACAAGGCGCTATTGGCAGAGTCGGGTGAAGGTTTCTTGACGCTTCTCCACAACCCAATCCAAGCCTGGGTCTTCGACGCAGATCGCCAGCCCCGCCTCCGATCTTAGGCGAGCTTCAAGGCCGTACCGTTCAAGCAATGCAGTTGCATGCCCTCGACCGGGATATGGTGCCCGATATGGCTGCCGCATTGACGGCAATGTATCTCGGCCATGGCATTGGTTTGGCTCAACATTCCGGCCTGTCCATATTCCGGCACTGGTCCGTCCAGCCCGAACATCACCGCATTCGGGATCGCGTGGTGGAAGAAAACCCAACCCTTGTCGAGCGGCTGGAACCATTGCCCCTCGTAGATCGGCAAATCGCAGCCGCGGCACAGATATTGCCCATCATGGGCCTCGCGCCACAAATCGGTGGTCTTGGGTACCTCGGTCTTGCCGCCGCGCAGGATGCGATAGGCTTCCTCGTCCCCGTCCAGATGATCGCGCCATTCGGCCTCCGTCCGCTGGATTTCATAGGGGAAGGTCGATGTCTCGGGGACGTAGACGGCGATGGTCTGATTGCCGATCTGCACCGTCTCCTGGGCCTTCAACGCAGCGCCCGCCGCCATGGTTGCCGCCGAGGCCAGAAGGGCCCGCCGCGTGAGTTTCGTTCCGGTCATGTCGTGTCTCCCGTGTCCTGACTGCCTACCGGCCCGAAGAGGCCGGCCTTGGGCGATAGATCGCATCTGCCCAAGCCGCAGACAACAAACGCGGGATCACGAGGGGGTCATTGGGGCGTCAGGGAAGAGGCGCGCTGACCCGGCGCCCGCGGACGCCGCCGATCGCGTGCGCTATCGACGGTGGGAAGGCCAGCCGACACCGGTCCCGCGACGTCCCAGTCCCGAACAGGGCCCTCCGGACGACCCTTATAGAAACGTTCATAATATTGGAACTTTGGGGTCGATTGTTGCAAAGACCCAAATCAGGGTCTGCGCCCAACTCAGCCAGGCTCCAAGAGACCAAAGAGCCGCCCAGCGCTGCCAAAGAGGCCAGAAAGCCTCTTTTTCTTAAGACCATTGCTGAAAAAGCCGAAGCAACGCATGTCCGCCCTTGCCTCTTCTCTAGACAAGACGCCGTCTATACCTCGGTCAACAACGACGCGGCACAGGTCGATCAGTTCCGGGCTCCAGGTTTCCGTAATCTCTCTTTGCATTTCCACAGCGTGAACACGTGCCGGAATACTCAGATCCGTCAGCCGCTCGATCTGATCTGGCTCCGGCAGGGACGCTAAAGTCGCTTCCATCAGGTCCAGGAGTAGGACGGCAGATTGCCTTGCAATTGCGTCCAAATCCGCGTCTTCGATATTTGCCAGGTCTGCCGAGTTTAGTCCCAGCGTGCGTGGCGAAAAGGGAGAGATCGCTGCGTTGATTTCTTCATCGCTCGCCCGGTCTTTCGTCTCAATGGGCTCTTCGCTCTGCAAGCGAAAGCGTGACGAAGGCCGGGAACTGGACGAAAACTCAAGAGGCCGGGCGCGGCGACCGACCCCGTGTACACATTCGATAGCCCGTTCCAGATCGCTCCGCCCATCGGCGAACGGGACGCAATCGTACAATCGCATATAGTCCAAACCAGCCCCACAAGCCCCTGCCACAACCTGACCGGCCCGACCTTGACATTGCCGCTGCTGT
Organism: Pseudomonadota bacterium; assembly: GCA_039180995.1. Taxonomy (GTDB): domain Bacteria; phylum Pseudomonadota; class Alphaproteobacteria; order Rhodobacterales; family Rhodobacteraceae; genus Jannaschia. Next base: position 5,095 of record JBCDCW010000126.1, on the reverse strand, counting down.
CCCGGGTCTGCGAAACCGCAATGAACGCGCCCACGTGGATCCCGCAGGAAGATCGCGAGGGTCTGGCCTGTACACTGGGGCACGTCCACGACGTCCTGCCAGAACGCGAGATCCATTGGCCGGTTGCCGGGCTGGGCGTTGACGGCGAGAGGAAAGAGGGCCGCAAAGGCGAGGATGACTATGCGCATTTGACGAGACGACTCCGAAGCTTTCGCTAGCGATGCAACAGCAATTGGAGGATTTGTGGGCCAGATCGCGGCCTGTTCCGGATCGCGGCTACTCAACCCCAAACACATCCCGCATGAACGCGACCGCCACCTGCAATCCGTCCGGCGCGATCCCGTGGGCCGTGCCCTTCATCACATGGGCATAGACCTGCTCGAACCCCGCGCCTTCCAGCGCCTCGGCGGCGACCGGCAGCGACTGGATTGGCACCACGTCATCCTGATCCCCATGGACCAGCAGGACGGGGAAGCGCGACACCGCCTCGTCCGCCAGATCCTCGGGGTTCAGAAGCCGCCCGGAGAAGCCGACGATCCCCGCCAGGGAATCGGAGCGCCGAGGCCCGACATGCAAAGCCATCATCGTTCCCTGGCTGAACCCGAACAGCACCACATCCGACCAGGCCACCCCCTCGGCCGTGACCACCTCGTCCAGCCAGGCGTTCAGGTCGTCCACCGCGCGGATCATCCCGGCCTCGGCCGCTTCCTCGGACGAGCCGTCGATCCAGGGGATCGGGAACCATTGGAAGCCGCCGGGCATCCCCGGCAATTCCTCGGGCGCGTCGGGGGCCAGGAACGCCGTGTCCGGCAGATGCGGCATCAGTGGATCGGCTAGACCGATCAGGTCGGCGGCGTTCGCGCCATATCCGTGCAGGAAAATCACCAGGCGCTTGGCCGCCTCGGGCCCCTTGCGGTCGTGTCTCAAGGTCAACGGATCCCCTCCCGGCGCTTGGCATGGGCGTAGTAGGCCCACAGCACCCGCGCCGCAACCGACCGCCAGGGCGACCAGGCCTCGGCCTGTTGGCGCAGCGCCTTCTCGGTCGGCCGCTCCGGCAAATCGTAGACCAGCTTGGCGCCTTCCTGCAGCGCCAGATCGGCGGGCGCGAAGACATCCGCGTGGCCCAGCGAGAACATGGCGTAGACTTCCGCCGTCCAGCGGCCGATCCCGGGAACCTCGGTCAGCACCGCGACCACCTCGTCGGTGGGCGCCGCGCGCAGCCCTTTCCAGTCGATCCGCGCCGCGGCCAGTTCCCGGGCATACCGGATCTTCTGGCGCGACAGGCCGCAGGCCCGCAGATCGTCATCCGTGGCCCACATGATCTTACGCGGTCCCGTCAAACCGGCGGCGACCAACCGCCCCGTGATCGCATTGGCCGACGCCACGCTGACCTGCTGACTGACGATCGCATCCAGCAGCGCGCGAAAGCCGTCCCTGCGCAGCCGCAGCGGCAGGTCCCCGACCTGGTCCAGCGCCCAGGCCATACGGGGACAGGCCGCGCCCAGCCACGCCGCGCCCTCGGCCACGTCTTCAGGGCCGCGGATTCGGCGCGTTGGCCCCCGGGGTGCCGTATCTGCGGAGGAACGCGACGGCGCGCTCGATGTCATGGGTTTCCTCCCCCCCGGGGCTCGCCGGCCGGTCGATCACATGCACCGCTACCCCGAGCGTCGCGGCCGCGTCCAGCTTCGCCCGTGCCCCGCCCGAATCCTTGGTCACGAGGTCGGTCACCCCATGGGTCCGCAGCGTCTCCATCTCCTGCGCCAACGCGAAGGGCGGCATGCCGACGATCCAGGTCACGCCCGCCCGCGCCGGCGCGGGGTCCACCCGGCGGCAAAGCAACCGCAGCCCCCGGCCCTCGAAGGCCGGCAAACTGCCCGGCCCCGTCGTCAGAAACACCGTCGCACCCGCAGGCAGGGCTCGCGCGCAAGCGCGCTCGTCGGCATAACGTTGGCCAAGCGCACCCCATCCGGGCCGCGTCAGCCGCAGATAAGGCACGCCCAGGTTCCCGCATATCCGTACCGCCCGCTCCGTCATCCGCGCCGCGAAGGGATGCGTCGCATCCAACACCGCCGTGGCCTCGGCCAGGGCCGCGCGGAACCCGGCCTCGCCCCCGAAACCGCCTGTTCGCGTGGGGACGCCCAAATCGACCGGCGCCGCCGTCCGCCCGGCCAGTGAGGCCAGCACGGCCAAACCCCTGGCCCGCGCTAGAACCGCCCGCGCCTCCGCAGTGCCCGCCAGAACCAGCACGCCCCTACCGCGCATGGGCCAGCACAATCCCCGCCCGGTCGATCACCACCACGTCCAGCGCCGCCTCGATCCGCCCGCCGGCTTGCCTGCGGGCGTCCTCGGCAATGCGCCGCGCCAGATCGGGCACCCGGGTTACGGCTTCCAACGTGGTATTGCACCCGGTCAGATCCGTCCCTGCCCAGTCGCTCAGCACGGCAAAGTCCACCTGGGATCGGGCCGAATGCAGATCCATCGCGCCCTGCGCTAACTTGGCCATCTTCCCCACACCACCTCCGATGGTCACACGCGCCACCGGATGCCGCGCCAGGTACTTCAGCATCCCCCCGGCGAAATCCCCCATGTCCAGCATCGCGTGGTCCGGTAGGCGGAACATCCCCTGCACCACCCGTTCGCTTGTGGCGCCCGTGCACCCCGCCACATGGGTCACGCCAGAAGCCCGCGCCACATCCACCCCCCGGTGGATCGACGCGATCCAAGCGGCACAGGAGAACGGCCGCACCACCCCCGTCGTCCCCAAGATCGAGAGTCCACCCGCGATCCCCAATCGCGGGTTCCAGGTCTTCGCCGCCAGGGCCGCGCCACCCGGAACGCTGACCGTGATTTCCACATCCGGGTTGCGCCCATGCACCGTGGCCGCTTCCGCCACCACCTCGTCCATCATCGCCCGCGGCACCGGGTTGATCGCAGGCTCGCCCACGGCGATCGGCAGACCGGGTTTGGTCACCGTCCCGACCCCCTCGCCGGCGCGAAACACCACGCCCCCGTCCGAGGCCGCGACCCGTACCATCACCAGGGCGCCGTGGGTCACGTCGGGATCGTCCCCCGCATCCTTCACGATCCCCGCCTCGGCCCAACCCGCCCCGATGGCCGACCGCGCGACCGGGAAGGTGGGAACCTCGCCTTTTGGTAAAGGGATCGTCACGCTCGACGGCACCGCCCCGCCCCACAACCCCTCCAGCGCCGCCCGACAGGCGGCGGTCGCGCAAGCGCCCGTCGTCCATCCCCGACGCAGTTTCGGTGTCTGATCCATCGCCAGCCTGATGCCATGCCGGACGACGACCGCCAATGGTCCCCGCGTGGTGGGCGAACCATCGAAATCGGGCCGCAAGACCGACAAAGCAGTCGCCCCGGATCGCAACGATCCGCCCGTGCCCCCCAACAACGGTCGCCTTTGGCCGGGGTCAGCGATCTGCTGGACCGGCGCCGTCGCATCTCGCCAAACCGGCTCAAAGCCGGGCCATGTCAACAGATACCAGCCCGATCAACCCCGCACGCCCGAGACGTCGACTTCGGGACGGATCGTTCCAGCGATGCGCCGCAGAAAGATCGCACCCGGCACGACATGGCCCAGCCCGAAACCTGCCGCCAAATGCCTCCGTCATGTCGCACCCCCTCTTTCCGAACGCATCGGTCCGCGTCACAAAGGGCCCGATATGACCGACCTTCCTCCTCACGATTGGCCCCGTCTCGATCCCGGTTGGGTCTGGCTCTGCGGCGCGGGTCCCGGCGACCCGGGCCTGCTGACGCTGCACGGCCTGAATGCGCTGCGGCAGGCGGATGTGATCGTCTACGACGCCCTCGTGGGCGAGGACATCCTGCACTGGGCGCCCCAGGCCGAGCACATCTATGCCGGCAAACGCGGTGGCAAACCCAGCCACAAGCAGCGCGATATCTCGCTCCGCCTGGTCGACTTGGCCCGAAAAGGCAAACGGGTCCTGCGCCTTAAAGGCGGCGACCCCTTCGTTTTCGGCCGTGGCGGCGAGGAGGCGCAGAGCCTGGTCCAACACGGCATCCCCATCCGCATCATTCCCGGCATCACGGCGGGCATCGCGGGCCTGGCCTATGCCGGGATCCCCGTCACTCACCGGGACGTGAATCAGTCGGTCACCTTCGTCACCGGCCACGATTCCAGGGGCCAGACCCCCACCGCGCTCGATTGGCAGGGCATCGCCCGTGGGTCCCAGGTTATCGTCCTCTACATGGCCATGAAAAACATCGCCGACATCGCCGCCAAACTGATCGCCGCCGGTCGCCCGTCGACCGAACTCGTCGCCGTGACCACGACCGCGACCCTGACCGACCAACGCACCATCGAAACCACCTTGGCAGACGTCGCCACCGACATCGCCGAAGCCGACCTCAAACCCCCCGCCATCATCTGCATCGGCCAGGCCGTTAGCCTTCGCCAGGCGCTCGACTGGCATTCCCACGCCGCCGGAAATGCGCCTCGCAACGCGGACCCTCTGGATCGCGGACGCCCGGCCGAGGCGAGTTGATCGCGCGATGCCGCACCCCGCCACGACCGCGCCCCAAGCCGCCCCAGTTCCGGCCGAGCCCGGGACCTTCGCATGGACCCAAACGGTCATCGGCGACACGGCTCAGACGCGTCCATCCCCGGCGGCGCCTGGGGTCCTGCGGGCGATGCAGTTCCAGCCGACGCGGGCGCCCAGCTTGAGATGCCCGGCCAAGCGGCGCCATGACCGCCACCTTTGCCGCACCGGCACCGGGTCCCAGAGACGCATCCACGGCCGACCGCCCGGCACCGCCCATACGGAGGCGAACGCCACGCCGCCCCCATCTACCCCAATCCCGTATCGACCGATGATGCGCCCCTCTCCCCCATCACTGGTCTTCAAATACGCAAATCCCGCCGCCAGATGCCGGGCCTGATCCTCGCTGCCCCAAGCTCCGGCGCCGGCAAAACGACGATCACTCTGGGCCTGTTGCGCGCGTTTCAAACCAGGGGGATCCCGGTCCGCGGCGCCAAATCCGGTCCCGATTACATCGACCCCCGGTTCCACGAGGCGGCCAGCGGTGCGCCCTGCCGCAATCTCGACGCCTGGGCCAT
>JBCDCW010000125.1:0-10852 GCA_039180995.1 Pseudomonadota bacterium | reverse complement strand
GTCTTCATGGCCATGACCTTCGCGGTGTTTGCGGTTTACGGCGTCTTCGCCAGTGCCGTGCGCGCGCGGCTTCTGGCGTCGCGGCGGGCCATGGCGTGGTTGAACCGGTCGTTTGCGGCGGTCTTCGCCGCCCTGGCCGGGCGCCTGGCGTTGGAGCGGGCGTGACAGACGTCACGTTCGAGGGGCGCATCGAGCCGCTGGAATGGGGGCGCAGCACCTACACGATCCTGCGCCTGCCCGAAGAGGTGGTGGCCGCTTTGGGCAATCCGAAGCGCGTCGAGGGCGAGATCGGCGATCATCCGGTCAATTTGGGTCTGGCGCGTGCGGATGTGGTCGCGGGCGCGTTCCTATGGACCGGGAAGGCCTTTCTGGACGCAGCCGGGATCGCGCCGGGGGAGCTGCTGGAGATACGCCTGAGGGCCACCGACCCGAACGAGGTCGAGATTCCGGACGACTTCGCTGCCGCTTTGCGTGCCGCCGGCCGAAGCGCCGATTGGGAGGCGCTGACGGCGGGCAAACGGCGCGGTTTGCTGTATGGGGTCACGTCTGCGAAGCGGCCCGAGACGCGGGCGCGGCGTGTGGCGAAGTTGATTGCCAGTCTTTGAGCGCGCCACAGTTTTCAGAAAACTTCGGACAGAATTTTCAGCGAAAATTCTGGTTTCGTGGCGGGGCGGGGCATGGCACTCCGTCTTCCATGTTCGACGCGCCCATCCCCCGATCCGTCTTGCTGTTGGGCTTGGCTGGCCTGCTGCCTTTCGCTTGGGGTGTGGTGACGATGTGGTCTCCGCCGGTGGCCTTGCAGACGGTGGCCTGGATCGGGCCTCGCTTCATCGGCCCCTATGTGGGCCTGTTCTATGGCGCCGTTATCCTTAGCTTCATGTCGGGCGTGTTATGGGGGTTCGCCACCAAGGCCGAAGGGCAGGTGGCCACCACGGGCTATGCCCTGTCAGTGTTGCCCGCGCTCTGGGCCTTTTTCACGACCGGAGGTGGGGATCAGGCGGCTGCGATCGCCTTGATGACGGGCTTTGTGGGCCTGCTCGGGCTGGATTGGCTGTTCTGGAACCAGGGATTGGCGCCACGCTGGTGGATGAAGCTGCGGCTTTTGTTGACGGCGGGTGTCCTGCTTTGTCTTCTGCCGGTCGCCCTGTGAGCGATGATCAAACCCTGCGGGTCTACGCCCGCGCCGCGCAGGAATACAGTGACCTGTCACTGGCGGGCGAGACGGGTCCGGACCGCGCGGCCTTCTTGGCCGCCCTGCCTCCGGGCGATGGACCGGTTTTGGATTGGGGGGCCGGGCCCGGTCATGATGCGGCGGCGATGATTGCCGCCGGGGTCGCGGCCGAAGCCACGGATGCGTCGCCCGAGATGGTCGCATTGTGCCTTGGCCAAGGCGTTCCGACCCGGTGCGAGCCGTTCGAGGCGCTGGATCCCGCGCCGCGATATCGAGGGATCTGGGCGAACTTCTCGCTGCTGCATGCCGACGCGGCGGCTTTGCCGGGGCTGATCGCCCTGGCGGCGGGGGCGCTTCGGCCAGGCGGCGTCTTGCACGTGGCTCTGAAACGGGGCCAGGGCACGGCGCGTGACCGTTTGGGACGGCGATATGTCTATCTGGAAGCTGCCGACCTGGACCGTCTGACGGCGGCGGTCGGGTTGGTGCGACTGTCCATCCGGCACGGGCATTCGGTTGGCCTGGATGGGCGATCGGCCGGATATGTGGTCCACTTGAGCCGGAAGCCCGATGCCTGATCTCTTCGCCTATACCGACGGGGCCTGTTCCGGGAATCCGGGGCCGGGCGGCTGGGGCGCGCTGTTGATCGCTCGGAACGGCGACGCCGTCGTCAAAGAGCGGGAGTTGAAGGGCGGCGAGGCCGACACGACCAACAACCGGATGGAGTTGATGGCAGCGATCTCGGCCCTGGAGGCGCTGGGCCGACCCTCCAAGCTGACCGTGGTGACGGATTCGGCCTATGTGAAGGGTGGGATCACGGCCTGGATGCATGGTTGGAAGCGGAATGGGTGGCGGACCTCGACCAAGAAGCCGGTGAAGAACGAGGATCTGTGGCGCCGCCTGGACGAGGCGGCGGCGCGCCATGACGTGACCTGGGAATGGGTAAGGGGCCATGCAGGCCACCCCGAGAACGAGCGGGCCGACGAATTGGCCCGGGCCGGGATGGCGCCGTTCAAGCCGGGGAAGGGATGATGGCAGGACACGATGAGACTGCTGCCGCTCTCCGCGTCTCCGGCGACGATCTCGATCCCGATGAGGTGACCGAGATTCTTGGCCATAAGCCGGATTGGAGTTACCGAAAGGGTGAGACGCGGGTCTCACGGCGGACAGGTGAGGTCATACGCGACGCCGATGGTCGTCAGCCTGTCTGGAGGACGGGCGTCTGGGGGCTGCGCGTCGAACGGCGTCATCCTGCGGACTTGGAAGCTCAAATCTGGGAACTTTTGAGATTGGTCTCCGACGATATCACCGTATGGGACAAGCTAAATGACAAGTATAGCATCGACGTTTTTTGTGGATGGTTCATGCACCGTAGCAACGACGGGCTGTCCGTGACTCCGCCGCTTCTGCACGCGCTGGGCGAGCGTGGAGTCACGCTGGACCTGGACGTATATGCACCGTTGGAAGATGACGACGAGTGACCCTCCCAAGCTTTCTCGATCTCGCCGCGGTCCTCGTCTTCGCCATCACCGGCGCGTTGACGGCGGCGCGGGCGCAGCTCGATCCGATCGGGTTCATCTTCCTGGCCTGTCTTACCGCGGTCGGCGGTGGCACGGTTCGGGACCTGTTGATCGGGCGGGATCCGGTATTCTGGATCGCCGATCCCGCCCCCGTTGCTCTGGCGGCCGGGGCCGCCATCCTCGTTTTCTTCACCCATCACCTGGTCGCGTCCCGCCTGGCTTGGATCGTCTGGCTGGATGCTGTCGCCCTGTCGGTCGCGGCGGCGGCCGGGGTGGGCGCAGCGACGGCCATGGGGCTGGGGCTCTGGGTGCAGATCGTGATGGGGGTCGTCACCGGTTGCCTGGGAGGCCTGATGCGGGACGTCGTCGTGGGCGAGGTGCCGCTGGTCTTGCGCGCCGGTGAATTATACGTGACCGCGGCGTTGGCCGGCGCTTGCGCGGCCGTTCTGACGCGTGACGTTGTTGGGCCGGGCCTTCCAGCGCTGGGAGCCTGTGCCCTGGTGACGTTCATCTTACGCGCCGGGTCGATCCGGTTTGGCTGGCGGATGCCCGGTTTCCGCGAACGGCCGCCACGCTGACTGCCGTCACGCGGACGGATGGATCACTCGTTGACAGCCTTGGGCATATCACGCGGAGGGCGGCCGATCACGTCGCGCAAGTCGTCCAATTCGATGAAATTGTCAGCCTGCCGGCGCAGATCGTCGGCGATCATCGGCGGCTGACTGCGGATCGTAGAGCAGACGGAGACACGCACGCCCTTGCGCTGCAGCGCCTCGACCAAGGGACGGAAATCCCCGTCGCCCGAAAACAAGACAATATGGTCCACGTGCTCTGCCGTTTCGAGCGCGTCGACCGTCAGCTCGATATCCATATTGCCTTTGATCTTCCGCCGACCTTGGCTGTCAACGAATTCCTTCGCGGCCTTCGTCACCATGGTGAACCCATTATACTGCAGCCAATCCACCAACGGTCGGATCGGAGAGTAATCCTCGGTCTCCAACAGCGCGGTGTAATAGAAGGCTCGCAACATTTTCCCGCGTCGGGCAAATTCCTGACGCAGCAATTTGTAGTCGATGTCGAACGAAAGCGCCTTGCCGGCGGCGTATAGGTTCGACCCGTCGATGAAGAGCGCAAGACGCTCATCGCGGTAGAACATTTTTTATCCTTTCGACGGGCGGTCCGGGGAGAGTGAGTGGAAAACGTCCAGGACCTAATACTAATACCCGTACCTCTTACTTATAGGTGGGACCGGTGGCTGCAAGTACGGACCCTACGGAAATGAGACTGCATTTGATCGCGCTTGGTGCAAATCTCGGTTTTTCGAGAGGGTCGAACGCGCGGAAGGTCGCCGCCGCCGCGGGTCGTTTGGCAGCCTTTGGACGGAAATCGGCTTTGTCAGGCTTATATTCAACACCCGCTTGGCCGCCCGCGTCGGGGCCCGACTACGTGAATGCCGTGTTGGCCCTATGGTCGACGGCCCTGCCGGAAGCGATGTTGGCGCGTCTGCATCGCCAAGAGAGTGCGGCCGGACGCACACGTGATGTGCGGTGGAGCGCAAGAATTCTGGATCTCGATCTGCTCGCGACGGGCCGCGCCGTCCGGCCGTCGCCGCCGGAACAGCGGGCTTGGGCCGGGCTGGCCGCCGGCGATCAAGCGGCGGCGACACCCGACCGCTTGATCCTGCCGCATCCGCGAATGGCCGACCGCGCCTTCGTTCTGGTGCCGCTGTGCGACGTTGCGCCGGACTGGCGGCATCCGCTGACCGGCCGATCGGCGCGCACCATGCGCGATGCGCTGCCGGCCAAGGACCGCCGCCAGATCCGTCCGCTGGCGATGCCGCGGTAGGGTTGTCAAGCCTTTCTGGGCGGCGTATGTCCGGCTTTCCCGATGTTCCCTGGCGGAGGTACGCCCATGGCCCGCGTAACGGTCGAAGATTGCGTCGACAAAGTTCCCAACCGGTTCGACCTGGTGATGCTGGCGGCGCACCGCGCCCGCGAGATTGCCACTGGAAGCCCGCTGACGGTGGACCGCGACAACGACAAGAACCCCGTCGTCGCCCTGCGCGAAATCGCCGAGGAGACGCAGCAGGCCGAGGATCTGAAAGAGCGTCTGATCGAGTCGAACCAGACCCAGATCGAGGTCGACGAGCCGGAAGAAGATTCCATGGCACTGCTGATGGGCGTCGAGAAGGACGCCCCGGCCCAGGACGACATGTCCGAAGAGAAGCTGCTGCGCGCGCTGATGGAGGCGCAAGGCCAAGGCTGACATCACAAGGGAGGCGCGCGCGACATGATCGAGGTCGACGACCTGATCGCCCTGGTGCGCGCCTATAATCCCCGGTCGGATGCGGAGTTGATCCGCGCGGCCTATGTCTATGGCCAAGAAATGCATGAGGGGCAGACCCGCCGCTCGGGTGAGCCGTACTTTACCCATCCCGTTCAGGTGGCCTGTCTGCTGACCGAGCAGCGGCTTGACGATGCGACCCTGATCACCGCGCTGCTGCACGATACGATCGAGGATACGCGCGCGTCCTATCAGGATATCGAGGACCGGTTCGGCGAAGAGATCGCCGAATTGGTGGACGGCGTCACCAAGCTGACGAATCTGGAACTGACCTCGTCGGAAACCAAGCAGGCGGAAAACTTCCGCAAGCTCTTCATGGCGATGTCCAAGGACATGCGCGTGATCCTGGTCAAGCTGACCGACCGGCTGCACAACATGCGCACGATCCGCCACATGGCGCCGCATAAGCAGGTCCAGAAGGCGAACGAGACCATGGAGATCTACGCCCCGCTAGCCGGCCGGATGGGCATGCAATGGATGCGAGAGGAGTTGGAGGACCTGGCGTTTTCGGTCCTCAACCACGATGCGCGGCAGTCCATCCTGCGGCGCTTCGCATCGCTGCAAAAGGATTCGGGCGAGGTCATCCGCAACATCACCCGAGACATCGAGTCCGAATTGGCCAAGGCCGGTGTATTGGCCAATGTGCATGGTCGGGCCAAGCGGCCCTTTTCAATCTGGCGGAAGATGGAAACCAAGGAGATCGGCTTCAGTCGCCTGTCCGACATTTACGGCTTCCGGATCCTGACCGAGGACGAGCAGGATTGCTACCGTTCGCTGGGCGCCATCCATCGTCGGTGGAAGGCGGTGATGGGGCGGTTCAAGGATTACGTGAGTCAGCCGAAATCCAACGGTTACAGGTCGATCCACACCACGGTGTCCGGTCGAGACGGCAAACGGGTCGAAGTCCAAATCCGCACGCACGAGATGCACGAAGTCGCCGAAAGCGGCGTGGCGGCGCATTGGGCTTACAGGGACGGTATTCGCGCCGAGAATCGCTTCGCGGTGGACCCAACCGAATGGCTGCGGCAAATCACCGACCGGTTCGAGGAAGCCGCCGACCATTCGGAGTTCATGGAGGCGGTGAAGCTGGAGATGTACACCGACCAGGTGTTCTGCTTCACGCCCAAGGGCGATGTGGTGAAGCTGCCCAAGCACGCCACGCCCATCGACTTCGCCTATGCGATCCACACCAGAATCGGCCATCGGGTGGTTGGGGCCAAGGTCGATGGCATGCGCGTGCCGCTTTGGACGCGGCTCAGAAATGGACAGTCGGTCGAGATCGTGACTGCGGAGGGGCAGTCCCCGCAGGCGACCTGGATCGACATTGCCATCACCGGTCGGGCTAAGTCGGCCATCCGCCGGGCACTAAAGGCCGAGCGGCGCCAAGGCCACGTGCGGTTAGGCCGGGAGCTGGCCCGGGCGGCCTTCGCCCATCTAGGGCATCGTGCCACCGATAAGGCGCTTGCGACGGCTGCCCGGACTCTGGGCTATGAGGGGGACGAGGACCTGCTGGCCGCAATCGGCGCGAGCGAGGTGAGCGCGCGGGATGTTGTCGCCGCGCTTTATCCCGAACAGGCGAATGCCCCGCCCGACCCCGATGTCCCCGAAGGCAAGGCCATTGTGGGCCTGGACCCGCGCGCGCATTATGATCGTGCGCCCTGCTGTCAGCCCGTCCCGGGCGAACGGATCGTGGGCATCACAAATCGCGGTCATGGCGTGACGGTCCATGCTATCGACTGCCCCCGCATGGTCGAGTTCGAGGAGCAGACGGATCGCTGGGTCGACCTGCACTGGTCGCCCGGCCACCACGCCGCGCGCAATACAGTGACGTTGGATATGACGATTTCTAACGAAACAGGCGTGCTGGGACGAATTTGCACATTGATCGGCGATCAGAATGCAAACATCTCGAACTTGCGTTTCGTCGATCGGAAACCGGATTTCTTCCGTCTTCTGGTAGATGTCGACGTGCGCGACGCCGAACACCTGCATGCCATATTCTTGGCCACGCAGAGCGATAACGATGTGGCCCAGGTCGCCCGCCATCGGGAGGCCACCTCGCGGGCCGAGCCGCGCCCTGTGCCGGCCGAATAGGAGCCGGACGTGTTCAAACGCCGAGACCGTCTGCCGATCTGGAAGGCCTTTTCCCAGGCGCTTTGGCCGCGTGGTGGCTGGGGGCGGGCCGCGCTCTATGTGAAGCATCGTCTGCGGCGCTTGCCCGACACGCCGCGCAAGATCAGTCGGGGGATCATGGCGGGTGTCTTTACGACCTTCACCCCGTTCTACGGCGTGCATTTCGTGGTGGCTGCGGCCATTGCCGTGTTGCTGCGCGGCAATGTGATGGCCGCGCTGCTGGGCACGTTTTTTGGCAATCCGCTGACATATGTGCCCATCGGGGTGGTGTCGCTGAACTTGGGTCACTGGATGTTGGGCACGGTGCCTGCGGCCACCATGAACGAAAATACGTTCGACAAATTCTGGAACGCAGGGCGGGACGTCTTCTGGAACAGCTGGTACGCGCTGACCGGCAATCCGGTGGATTGGACGGCGGCCTATGTGTTCTGGCACGACGTGTTCTTCCCGTGGCTGATCGGGGGCATCGTGCCGGGCATCTTCACGGGGATCGCGGCCTATACGATCTCGCTTCCGCTGATTGAGGCCTATCAGCGCCGCCGCCGCGGCGCGGTGGCCCGGAAGTTGGAGGAGATCCGGCGCAAGGCGGCCGAGAAGGCCGCGGTTAAGAAGGCGGCGAAGGAACAGGTCGAGCGTTCGGGGGGATAGGTCCGCCGGACCGCATCGGGCGGCGCGTTGGGGGGCTTGGTCCCTTAAGCCGCCCGGGTATTTCCGAAAGGAGTAAGAGGGGACGCCGATGGACAGCTTGCGCCTGGGCATCAATATCGACCACGTGGCGACGCTGCGGAACGCGCGGGGCGGGGACAATCCCGACCCCGTACGTGCGGCCATTCTGGCGCAATCGGCTGGGGCGGATGGAATCACGGCTCATCTGCGCGAAGATCGGCGGCACATTCGGGATGCCGATATGGCGGCGATCGCCGACGCGATCTCGATCCCGCTGAATTTCGAGATGGCTGCGACCGAGGAGATGGCCGCCATCGCCACCGAGGTGTCGCCCCATGCCGTCTGCCTGGTGCCCGAGAAGCGTCAGGAGCGAACGACGGAGGGTGGGCTAGAGGTTGCCGGCGACCAGAACCGCCTGACCGACTATATCGCGCCCTTGGCCGAGATGGGCGCGCGTGTCTCGCTCTTCGTCGCGGCCGATCCACGACAGATCGAGGCATCGGCCCGGGTCGGCGCCGCCGTGGTCGAACTGCATACCGGAGCCTATGCGGATGCCTTCGCCGAGGGCGATCAAGCGACCGCCGCGGCCGAGTTGGACCGCCTGACAGCCGCCGCGGCTCAAGCCCATGATCTTGGTCTGGAGGTCCATGCGGGGCACGGGCTGACCTATGACAACGTCTCGCCCATTGCGGCTCTGCCCCAAGTGGTCGAACTGAATATCGGCCACTTTCTGATGGGAGAGGCGATGTATCGGGGTTTGCCCGCTGCCATCGCCGAGATGCGCCGCATCATGGACCTCGCGCGTGGGGCTGCGTGATCGCCTGTCAGGCGGACCATTTCACCGAGGAGCCGATTGTGAAGATGCGTAGTCTTCCCGCGCTGGCCTTACCCGTGTCGAGCGGCGTCAGGTGTCGCGGCCGTCGTGGGGCCTTGCGAAGGCTCTCCGAGCAATGCCCACAGTGTAAACTGGTCTGATGCGACATGACCGTTGGCGAGGACCGCCGCGTGATGGGCCAATATCTCGCGCCCGAGGAGCCGTTCTCGGGATGCCGTCTGGTATCGCTGGCCGAGGATGGCTAGGGCTACGTCGGCCTGTCTCTTCGGGTCGTCCGGTCCAGCTATGACCCTGCCCCGGCCGGATCGTCCGCATTCCGGTGCGACTTAGCGACGGGGTGGATTTGTGGATGAAACTCCGACCGTGACGGTCAATCTGGCGCAGGGCATTATCTCACCGCCCGCTAACCATCTCGAAAGGATCGCTTATGGAGACGCTTCTGATCGGCTTGGCCACTTTCGCGGTCGTCACCGCTTCGCCCGGCCCGGCCATCGTGACGGTGATCTCGACCGCCATGGCACGGGGGCTGCGGGTGGCGTTTTCATTGGCGCTGGGTCTATCGTTGGCGCTAGGTCTCTGGGGCCTCCTCGCCGCCGCCGGATTCGGCGCGATCCTCGCCGCCGCACCCTCGGCCTTGATCGGGCTCAAACTGATCGGTGGCGCTTATCTCCTCTGGCTCGCGTGGAATTCCAGCCGGGCCGCCATGGCACCCGCCGATACCAAACCCCTAGACGCGTCGGGCTTCAAGGCCGGACTCCTGCTGAACTTGTCTAACCCCAAAGCCGTCTTCGCCTGGACCGCCACCATTGCCGTGGGCACGCCCGCCGACGCGCCCCATCTAGCCTGGCTTCTGGTTCCCCTCGCCACCCTTATGGCGGTGGTAATCAATGGCGGCTATGCGCTCGTCTTCTCGCGTCCGCCCATGCGCCGGGCCTACGATCGGGCGCGCGCTTGGATCGAAGGCACCGCCTCGGCCCTTTTCGCACTGGCGGGTCTGGCGCTGATCCGCGACGCGGCCCTATCGGTGGTTCGACGCGCATGATTTTGGGTATCGGCACCGACCTTGCCAATATCGACCGCATCCAAGGCGTGCTCGACCGGTTCGGCGACCGCTTCCGCAACCGAGTCTTCACCGAGCGCGAACAGCGGAAGGCGGAAAATCGCAAGGACGTCGCCGGGACCTATGCCAAGCGTTGGGCCGCGAAGGAGGCGTGCTCCAAGGCGCTGGGCACCGGCCTGCGCATGGGCATCGCCTGGAAAGACATGTCGGTCACCAATCTCCACACCGGCCAACCAATCATGCACGTCACCGGCTGGGCGGCCGATCGTTTAGAAAAGATGACGCCGGATGGTCACGAGGCAATCATCCACGTCTCTCTGACCGACGATCACCCTTGGGCCCATGCTATGGTGGTCATCGAGGCGCGGCCTTATGGGTAATGGCTCGGTACGTTTATCGCGCGTCATGGGCAGCTGAACGAACCGGGCGACGGTTACAGGCGGAAGCTCTGGTCCAAGCCCAGCCCGCAAGATGTTCCCTTACGAACCAATGGCCCATATCCGAGCTATGCGAATACTGTTGAACCACCCCGGTCTAGTCAAAACCAACAGGCCCCGCTTACGATCACAACCCATGAACAGCCACGGCTAGGACGAGCATCATCGTTGTGATCGGCCCCCAGAGTTTGCGTTCGGCAGTCGACGGCGTGATCCAGTTCAACACCATCATCACCGCGTTGATCGTAACGGCAGCCCATCCGGTCCATGGCGGCCAACGTGGCCAGTGACCGTCCGCAGACAGGATTGCGAGCGCCAGCCCAACCAAGATGGCAATGGAAACCGCCGCAACAATGCGACCGAGCCTTGGCAAGGGGCCTTCGACCTGACCGCCCTGCGTGATCTTGCCCCACGGGGCACCCAGGATCAGTGCGCCGTAGACAAATGACATTCTTGTCCATCCCTTTCCAAGGCGCCCACGTCTAAGCCGTGTATTGCAGCGACAAAGAAAGCCCGATCAAGCTTTCACGGCTGTTGCAAAGCGCACAAAGCGCGCCTCGGCCCGATGCGTGTGAAAGTCCATTCGGTCCGATAAATCGAATCCTAGACGCTCCAAGCCATGAGCCCAGCTGCCGCCATTCCAAGCCAGCATTTTTCCGTTTTCGTGCCTCCTGCCAAGGGGGTTTCGCG
>JBCDCW010000124.1:0-10946 GCA_039180995.1 Pseudomonadota bacterium | reverse complement strand
CTTGCGACGGATCGGGGCAAGAACCTTCACCGAGGTCTTCGAGGCCATCCGATCAATCTGCGATCTCTACGAGCCAACAGAATGCTGGAACTACTTCAAGGCTGCCGGATATGTCGCAGGTTAATATCGAAACGCTTTAGGTGCCTTCGGCGGGCGGGGGAGCGAGGGGCCAGCCCCTCGCGCTCCCCGAGGTATTTCTGGCCAGAGGAAGAAGGGGCGACGGGCGGCCCGGAGTGTCAGGACATCATCTCGGCAATGGTCTCCATCCGTTCGGGCGGGAACTTGGTGTTTTCTTGCGGCGTGGCCCAGGACAGAGCGGTGGCGATCAGGGCGGCGCCGGTGGCAAGCTTGAACATCGGGTCATCCTTTCGAGGTCATTCGTTTCGATGACCCAGAGATAGCCGCCGCGCCGTCCCGGCGATTGAACCCGCTTCGATAGGATTTGAACGATCTTGCCCCTTGGTCTTCAGGCGCCCGCCTTGGCGCGTAGCTTGGCAATGAGTTGGTCCAGCGCCTCTTGGTTGCGGGCATTGGTTAGGCGGCCCGCATCGTCAAAGGCCGTGTGGTTGGTGCCCACAAGGACTTCGGGACCTGGCAGAACATCGGCCTGGAACGGCAGAAGACAGAGCCGCAGGACCCATTGCGCCCGCTCGCCCCCGGCACGGCCCGCCGTGCAAGAGACGATGGCCACCGGCTTGTCCAGCCAAACATTGCCCGGCACCCGACTCACCCAATCGAGCGCGTTCTTCAGCACGCCGGGGATGGCCTTGTTGTATTCGGGCGTGGCGACGATCACGGCTGGGGCGGCCTTGATTTGGCCCGCAAGCTTGGTGACGGCTTCGGGAATGCCCTCGGCCTCCTCCAGATCGCCATCATAGAGCGGCAGATTTAGATCGGCTTCATCCAGATCGCCGTAAAGCCGCCCGGCTTCGCGGAGCAGCATGCGATTCGTGGATGCGGCGCGGAGCGAGCCGCAAAGACCGAGGGCGGTGGACATGGGCAAGCCTTCCGGAAGCTGGTGGCGTCGAGATGCAGAAGGAATAGCCGGGGGCCATCGGCGGAGCCAGCGATTTGGCCCAGGATCGCGCAGTACATTCTACCGCCGGGCGGGGGCCTGCCGGAATGGGACCATCACCTGGTCCGGGGCGTATCTGACGATGCCTTGGGCGATCCGACCGCCTTTAGCGCCGCGTGGAGGACGGCCGTCAGGGCGGACGACACGCCCCCACCGCCGCCAGCGAAGATATCACCTGCGGCCGCGCGTACGGGTAAAAAACGCCGCCGCGCCTGGAGCAGACAGGCGCGGCGGGTCGGGCCGGGACAATACCACACGCGTCCCGACCAAAACTCCATATGGTTAGCCGCGCGCGATGGCGGCTTGGGGCTTGGCCTCGGCGGCTTCGGCCGCGTCGCGGCGGGCCTTGCGAGACCAGGGCAAGACGATCTCGGCGTCGCGGGCAGTCTCGAATGTGCGGTCCATCCAGGTGTGACGGGACATGGCGATCTCCTCTTTGGGCCGAAGATGACGGGGCGCCATGGCCGCGTCAGGACCGCTGCGAGGCCATTGCGGGACGTCAATGTGGCGGAATGGGGGATGCGGTAAATGCGGCCTTACTCACCGCCCAACCGGGCGCCGTCGCGGCGCCGCTGCGGGGCGTCGGATTGGCTTTGAAGCGGCTAGAGCCGGATCGCCGATAGAAGGCGACCGTAATCGGCCTCGCCCGCATGGGTTGTCCGGCGATAGGAATAGAACCGCTCGGGGTCGGCATAGGTGCAATGACCGATCCATTCGGCCTCGATCCCCGCGCCGCGCAGCCGGTGCAACCCGTAGCCCGGAAGGTCGAACATGTACCGATCGCCTGCGCCATTGGCGAAATAGCGGGCCGCGTCCTCGCCCTCGGCCAGGAACGCGTCCAGCAATTCCGGCCCCACCTCGTAGTTCCGCTGGCTGATCGACGGGCCGATGACGGCTCGAATCGCCTCTCGGCTGGTGCCGAGTTCGACCATCGCGTCCACGGTCGCTTCCAAAACCCCCGCCAGCGCGCCTTTCCAGCCTGCATGGGCGGCGCCGACCACGCCGGGCGCCGCGAAGAGGACGGGCTGGCAATCGGCCGTCAGAACCGTCAAGACCTGGCCCGGTTCGGCGGTGACCAGACCGTCGGCCCGGGGGCGCGGGTCGGCCAGCGGCCCGTCGACCACGACCACATCCGCCGAATGCACCTGGTGGACACCGTGCAGCGGGCCGCCCATGGCTTCGGCCACGCGGGCGCGGTTGGTGGCGACCGCTTCGGTCTGGTCCGACGATCCGGTGCCGCAATTGAGGCCCGCGAACACGCCCGACGACGCACCGCCTTTGCGGGTGAAGAAGCCGTGACGGGTGCCGTCCAGCAGGTCGGATGTCAGGATTTCGAGGGTCATGGCAGGGCCTCAGGCGGCAGCGGGTCGAACCCAGGGGGGAGGGGTGCCGCTGGCGGCGTGAGCGCCATGGCTTTGAACAGGTCACCCATCTCGGTCGGATGCGTCAAGCGCCGATGGGCGGCGATATGCGACTGGCGCCTCTCTCCGGTCAGGCCTTGGGCAAGCGCCTGGGCCCGGTGCGTGATCCCCAGCCGCTCAAGAAGAACACCCTGGCTGACCATTGCCGATGGGGTCGCCGGGGCGCCGGCACGGGCGATGGCCTCGAAATCCACATGGGCGGTGAGATCGGCCTGGCCGGGATCCGCCAGGGGCGCAACGGCCTCGCCGCCGCGGACGGCCTGGAGCGTGTCCCCCCGGGAGCGCCAGTGGCCGTAATCCACGAAGATCGCCGCTCCGCCCTGGGCCACGCGGCGGCCCACGGTGCGGACCAGACCGGGCAGGGCAGGGCAACGCTCGACGAGGGTACCGTTTGGCACATCCCGGCCGTCCAATTCGGGAACCGGCATGGCCGGACCCAAAGCGAAGGCGAGCGTGTCATCGGCTTCGGTGATCAGGCGTTCCCGCCAAGCGTTCCCGTCGCGGACCCATTGGCGGATGGGCAGAGCATCCAGAAATTCATTGGCGAGCAGGAGGACCGGGCTGTCGGGCAACCCCCCCGCGGTATCGTGCCAGGTGATGTTGGTGCCCGCCAGCGTCTCGGCCTGCCGAGCCCGCAGGACCGGAGACGCCTCGACCAGATGCACCGACAGCGCGGCGTGAAAACCGGGCACCGCCGCAGTGGCCCGCAGGACATCTGCCATAAGGGTCCCCCGGCCGGGGCCCAGCTCGGCCAGGATGGCTTTGGGGCGGCCCTGGTCCATCCAGGCTTGCGCCAGGCAGAGGCCCAGCATCTCGCCGAACATCTGGCTGATCTCGGGCGCGGTGGTGAAATCCGTGCCCAGCGGATCGCGGGTTGTATAGTAGCCGAGGGTCGGGTGCAGCAGGCACTCGGCCATCCAATCGGCGACGGTCAGGGGCCCGGTGGCGCGAATACGCCGGATCAGATGGGCGTGCAGACTCACGCCGCCTTGGGACGGGTGCGCAGGGCGATGGCCATCACAGCCAGGCCCAGTAAGATCATGGGAATCGACAGAACCTGGCCCATGGTCAGTCCCGCCTCACCGACCCGGATCACATGGCCTAGCGGATTGTCGGGCGTGATGTATTGGGCGTCGGCCTGGCGGAAATACTCGACGAAGACGCGCACGCAGCCATAGCCCGCGATGAAGGCACCACAGATGAAACCCGGCACCTTGGTCCAGCCCCGGAAGGCCAGGGTCCAGACCAGGATCAGCAGCGCCAGTCCTTCCAGCGTCGCCTGGTAGAGCTGGCTGGGATGGCGCGCGCACAGCGTGTCGACGGCCTGGCCGCAGGCCTGGGCCGCTTGGCCGGGGAAGACAACGCCCCAGGGAACATCCGTCGGACGCCCCCAAAGCTCGGCATTGATGAAGTTCGCGATCCGCCCCAGCCCCAGGCCCAGCGGCGTGCAGAGCGCCGCCAGATCCAGAAGCGACGGCACCCGGATCGAATGGCGCTTCGCATAGACGATCACCAGCAGGCCCGTCAGGATCGCGCCGCCATGGAAGGCCATGCCGCCTTGCCAGATGAACAGGATCTCGACCAGGTTCTGGGCATAATAGGCAGGCTGGTAGAACAGCACATAGCCCAGCCGCCCGCCCGCGATGATGCCGATGACGATCCAGGTCATTAGATCCTCGATCTGCTGACCGGTCGCCAGCGCGCCCCGGCCCGGCCAGAACCGGGGCCGCGTCGCCGCCCAGCGGGCCATCAGCCAGCCGCCGACGATGCCGGTGATATAGGCCATCGCGTACCAGCGCAGGGCGAAGGTGAACTCCCCCAGCGAGACCGAGAAGATGTCGGGCGAGATGTCCGGGAATGGAATGGCGGCAATCATGGCCTCGGACATGCCCCCGCGCCGATGGGTGGTCAAACGGTTTCCCGCCGGTGATAGACCCTGGGCCATGTCCCCGATCCGCGCCCAGTATCATTTTCGCCCCGGCCCGTACGGCCTGCGGGCTTGGGATGTCCGCAAGCTGGTGCGCGCGGCGGCCGATCTGCCGGTGATCCAGGTGCCGCTGGCAGAGATCGCGGAATTGGACGAGCCCTATTGGTAAGGGCCCGGCGATGTCCCCACGGTTCGGTCGATCCTGGCCCATGCCCGGCTGATCGAAGCGGCCGATCTCGGCTTGCCAATCCTTCTCTGCGAGCAAGGCAGGGTCATGGACGGGATGCACCGCGTGGCCAAAGCCGCGCATCTGGGCCGGGTCGAGATCGCCGCGCTGCGCTTCCCCGTGACGCCGCCGCCGGACCATGTGGGCCTGGGTCCCGATGACTTGCCTTACGATTGATCTGGTGCGGCGGCTTGAGACCAAGCGATTGGCACGCCATATAAAAGAGACCGCATATTGGAGACGACGACATGCAAACTCGCAACCGCTTCATGGACGATATCGGCCAGCTGATGACCAATGCGATGGGCGTGGCCCAGGGCGCACGGGCCGAAGCCGAGACGGCGATGAAGTCGATGATGGATCGTTGGATGGCGGACCGGGATTTCGTCACGCGCGAGGAATTCGATGCCGTCCGTGCCATGGCCCAGAAGGCCCGCGAGGAAAACGACGCGCTGAAGGCCCGTCTGGACGCCATGGAGGCGGGCCAGAAGTAGGACGACGGGAGGCGCCATCCGCCCCTGCGTCCAGGTCGCGTGGTCGGGCGCATTACCGATGTGCGGCGCAGGGGATGCCGATCTGCGCTCCCGTCGCACAGGGAACCGTCATCCTCGGGCTCCACCCGAGGATCTCCAACGGCAAAGGTCCTCGGGTCGAGCCCGAGGATGACAGCTAAGAATGGGCGATGTTGGGCACCGGTGGCGGGCTAGTCGATCAGCCCCCTATCGTGGAGCGCTGCGATCAGCGGCTCGACCTGGGTGCCCGCGCTCTGCCAGCCCCCCTTCGACGTGGTATAGATGGGCCGCCGCACCTGCGCGAAGCTGAGCGTGTCCACCCGGCCCGCCGTTTCATGAAAGGACAGGCAGGCATCGTCCCAAGGCAGATCGCAGGCGGCGATCAGGCGACGGGTTTCAGCCTCCGGGTCAGCCAATAGGGCTTCGTACTCGATTTCGTGGAAACTGCCCCGGGGCAGCGCCCCGCGCCAGAACTCCAACGCCTCATCGAACAGCGCGATATGGTCGGCGATGCCCTCCCAGGTGGCGGCATAGCGGTGCTGGCCGTCGGCGAAATCGTTGCGCCAGATCGACAGGCCGGTGTCCCGGGGGTCGCGGTGGACGATGACGATGCTGGCGCGCGGCAGCACTTTGGTGATCGCGCCCAGTTGCACGAAGGAATGGATCGACTTGTCGGTCAGGCGCAGGGTCGGGTCCGGTCCTCCGGCGGCTTGCGCGGCGGCCTGGGCATAGGCCTCTGCGGCGTCGGACAGCGCCTCCGGGCCGGGGGGCCGGCCCTCTGCCAGGGATTGGCGCAGCGGTCGCAACGCACGGCGCAGCACGCCGAGTTCGCCGCCTTGGGCAACGTGGCCGTGGGCGGCCAGAATGGTTTCGACCAGTGTCGTGCCGGATCGCGGCAAGCCGGTCACGAAGATCGGGGCGGCTGTGCCGTCCGAAACCGCGGCCGCTCGAAGCGCCGCCCATTCCACACCGATCACGCGCGCCAGGTCGGCGCGGTCGGCGGCAGCGTCATGGGGCCAGCGGGCCGCCGTGGCGGCGTTGGCCCGATCCAGATGGTCCGCCGCGTCGTCGGGGGCGTGACGCTCCAACGCGCGGGCCAGGGCGTAATGCAGGAGCCGCCGGTTTTCGTCGTCGGCCGTCGGCAGCGCGGTTCGCATCATGTCGATAGCCGGATCGTCAGCCGCCAGCCGAGTGCCGTAGGCCAATGCCCGGGCGGCGCGGCCGTGGGTCGGCGTCGCGGTCAGAATGTCACGCAGGGCGGCTTCAGCCGCCTCGGTTCTCCCCAAGGATTGCAGCAATTGGGCGCGGGCTGTCCGCGCGGCAGGGGCGTCGCCCGCCGCGTCCCAGGCGGCCAGGGCCGCGTCCGACCGTTTGGCCGCCGTCAGTGCTCTGGCCAACAGAGTGGCCCGGTCGGGCGCTCCGGGCCGCAAGGCGTCGGCATGGGTCACCGCGTCGGTGGCGCGGTTGCAGGCCAGTGCGGCCTCGACGGCCAAGATCCGCGCCGCGTCGGATTTCGGTGCCTGCGCCAGCGCCGCGTCGGCGGCGGCCAGGGCATGATCGGCCAAGCCATTGGCCAGTGCCAGGCGGGCGAAGGTCAGTTGCGCCTCGGGCCAGGCGGGCGCGGCCAGGGCGGCCCGGCGCGCCTCGGCCAGGGCCGGAATGGTCTTGCCCTGGCGCGCCAGGGCGCGGGCCAGGCCAAGGCGCAGATCGGCGGCGGGCGGAACCTGTTTCAGACCGGTGCGAAAAGCGGCTTCGGCCTCGGCCGCGGCGCCACGCAGCAATCGGGCCTGGCCGATCAAACCGATGGTTTGCGGGCCGGGCGTGCCCTTGATCGCCGCCTCGGCGCGGGCAGCGGCCCGGGCATCCCGAGTGTTGACCGCGCGGGCGAGGGCCTGGACGGCCTTCCTTGGCACGTCGCCGGCGCCTTGCGCCCGCGCGCCGCGCCCGGCGGCGGCGTCGGTGACCATAATCAACAGAGGGGCGGGCAATCCGGCTGCCCGCGCCCTGCGGATCACGGTGTCCCCGTGGCCTTGCCCATGGGCGAACAGCGCCAGTTCCAGCCAGATCGCCCCCGCCATCGGGGCGCCGTTCAAGGCGGCGTCGAACGCGGCTTGGGCGGCGTCGGCATGGCCCAAAGCGGCCTCGGCGCGCGCCAACAGGAATCGCGCCTCGGCCAAGTCCGGTTGCGCCAGCAGCAGGGGGGCCAGCAGGTCCTTGGCAGCCTTGGGCCGCTCGGCCTCCAACGCGTGGGCGGAGTCGGATAAGATGGTCTTCGCGTCGGTCATGGCCGCGCCCTAGCATGGGCCGTCAATGGGCGGAACGATGCGAAACCGACTGTTTCCGGGCTGATTGTTGATCGAATGGGGTCAAATAGGCGATAGACGAGTCAGTGGTGGGGGCCACTAACGCCAGGACGGCCTCGCCCATGACTGCCTATCAACGGCTTCCTTCCGCCCCTTTCAGCCCTGTTCCGGGCCCCGACCAGATGCCGGCCGACGGGCGGGGGCAGGCGGCCTACGACCTCGCTTGGATCGACCATCGCGGCGCGCCCGTCTGGGATCGGCGCGTCCTGCCCGACACGCCCGAGATCGACGGCGCCGTGTCCAGCTTGGCGCGGGGCGCCATGTTGCAAGGCCCGCGGGGGGCCATCGCCATCGAAGACCTGATGCCCGGCGACCGCGTGGCCACACGCGACGGCGGCACCGCCCAGATCGAATGGATCGGCACCCGGACCTATGCTTCGGGTGGGCCGCGGCCCACATTCTACCGCGTGGCGGCCCATGCCTTTGGCGCTACGGGCCCCCAGACCGATGTGGTGCTGGGCGCCAACGCCCATATCCTGATCGACAGCCCGCGCTGCCTGCCTTTGGTGGGCGACCGCCTGGCCTTCGCGCCCATCGCGGCTTTCGAGGACGGCCATTCCGTTTCCATTATCACCCCCCCGGGCGAAGTGGCGTGCTACGGCATTGCCTGCGCGGGGCAATCGGCGCTGCTGGTGTCGGGCCTGCCGGTGGAAAGCTATCACCCGGCCCGCGCCACGGCGCGCAGCCTGAACCGCAACGTCCTGGCCGAGATGGGTAAGCTGTTCCCCCAAGTTGCCAGCGGCGCCGGATTCGGCGCGCCCCGGATCAACTACCTGAGCTTGGCCGAGGCCCAAGGGCTGTCCTTGACCGGCGTCTGATCGCCGGGGCTGGACGCGGCGGCGCCGCGCGGTAGGTGTCTGCCCGCAGCGACCGCGCAGGAGGCCCCATGCAGATCATCCAAGCCCTGTCCGAGATCTCGGGCCAATACGACGCCCTGTTCGTGGATCTCTGGGGGTGTGTGCATGATGGCGTCCGACCGTTCCCGGGCGCGGTCGAGGCGCTGATCGACTACCGCAACAAGGGCGGCATCGTTATCCTGTTGACCAATTCGCCGCGGCCGCGCGACGGCGTGGCGGCGCAATTGCGCGACGAGATTGGCGTGGATGAGGGCGCGTGGGACGACATCGCGACGTCGGGCGATTCGGCGCGCATGGCCATGTATCGGGGAATCGTCGGGCGGAAGGTCTGGCATATGGGCATGGGGATCGCCGAGGAGGCGGGGTTCTTCACGCCTCCCGCCATCGTCGACGACCCGGTCGAGATCGAGCGGGTGCCCCTGGAGCAGGCCGAGGGGATCGTCTGCACCGGGCCCGAGGATCCGCTTGCGGATCCGTCCTTGGCCCGGGCGGCGTTCCTGGCGGCAAAGACGCGGGGGCTGAAGCTGCTCTGCGCCAACCCGGATATCGTGGTGGACCGTGGCGATCGGCGGGAATGGTGCGCGGGCGCCTATGCACAACTCTATACCGAAATGGGGGGCGAGAGCCTCTATTTCGGCAAGCCCCATCCGCCGATCTACGATCTGGCCCGGCGGCGACTGGCCAAGATCCGGGACGTGCCGGACGCCTCGATCCTGGCCATGGGCGACGGTCCGGCCACGGATGCGGCGGGCGCCATGGGCGAGGACCTGGACCTTTTGTTCATGACCGGCGGGTTGGGGGCCGAGGAGACAGGAACCTCTATCGGCGGCGATCCCGATCCCGACAAACTGTCCGCGTATCTGGAGGCGCATGGGGTTGCGCCGCGCTACGTGATCGGAACGCTTCGGTAACGATTGGTCGTGATTTGCGACTTTGGTGTAATTTAATGTCGTGATGGCTTGCCGCGTTGCAGCGCTTGCGCTATCTGCCGGATATCGACTGGAGTAGTGCCATGCTGGATAACGCCCCCCGCGGAACGATCTGCATCGAAGACATCGAGATCGGCATGTCCCGGTCGCTGACCAAGATCGTGACGGACCGGGATATCGAGCTGTTCGCCGAGGTGTCGACCGACCGGAACCCGGTCCATCTGGATGATGATTATGCCCGGGATACGATTTTCGAGGGCCGCATCGCCCATGGCATGCTGACCGCCGGGCTGATCTCGGCGGTGATAGGAGAGCAATTGCCGGGCCATGGCACGGTCTATCTTGGCCAATCCCTGAAGTTTCTGGCCCCGGTGCGCCCGGGCGATCTGGTCGAAGCGGTCGTGACCGTGACGGATATGGAGATCGGCAAGCGGCGCGTGACCATGGAGACCCATTGCATCGTGGGTGGCAAGAAAGTCTTGAAAGGCGAGGCCGTGGTGTTGGCGCCGTCAAAGAAGTTCGACTGACGGGGCCGTCTCATCGGGCCGATTGGCCCTCTTCGACAGGGGCCGAGGACGTCCAAACGGACGGACGAGGCCGGATCAGGCGCCGCCCGTCGGTTCGTCGATGACGAAGTCTTCCCAATCCTCTTCGGGCACCAGCATCTCCGACACGGTTTCGTCCATCAGCGAGGCGCCCGCGCGATGCGGCGACATCGGGTCGCCGGTCAGCAAGGGATGCCAATGGGGCAGGGCGCGGTCCTCGTGCAGGCGGCGATAGGCGCAGGTCTCGGGGAAAAAATAGACCACATCGGCCAGGGTTTTCGGCGTCAGCACCACGCATTCGGGCACGTGTCGCAGCCGGTCGGCATAGCTGGCGCATCGGCAGGTCGACTCGTCGAAGAGGCGGCAGGCGACACGGGTCAGCGCGACCTCGCCCGTTTCCTCGTCCTCCAGCTTGTTCAGGCAGCACTTGCCACACCCGTCGCAGAGCGCCTCCCATTCCGTCTGGCTCAACCGGTCCAATCCCCGCTCCCAGAAGCGGGGGCGCAGGCCGTCGCGGTCGATGGGGTCATCCATCGAGATCCGCCAGGACTCGGCGCGCCGTCGCACTGTCGTCATCCATCTGGGCGATGAGAGTGTCGAGCCCGTCGAATGTCAGTTCGGGGCGCAAGAACTCGACCAGGGCCACCGACAGATGTCGGTCGTAGAGATCGCCATCGAAATCGAACAGGAAGGTCTCCAAGTTCGGTTTATTCTCGCCGAACATGGGCCGGACGCCCAGGGACGCCACACCGTGATGGGACCCTGCATCAGGGCCATCGGGGATGTCGACCAGCACGGCATAGACCCCAAGCTTCGGCAGATGCAGCCCCTCCAGGGCCATATTGGCCGTCGGATAGCCCAGCTCGCGCCCGCGCTTTTCGCCATGCAGGACGGGCCCGACGATGCGGTGCCAATGGCCTAGCATACGCGCGGCGTCGCGGGGTCGGCCCTCGGCCAGAGCGGTGCGGATCGCTGTAGACGAGACCGGTAAGTCTCCACCCAGCATGTCGGCTGTTGTCACGTCGAAACCCAGCCGCGCGCCGCCGTCCCGCAAGGTTCCGACATCCCCGGCCCGCGCCTTTCCAAAGCGG
>JBCDCW010000123.1:0-10955 GCA_039180995.1 Pseudomonadota bacterium | reverse complement strand
TGGGCCTTCTGCCCCCGCTGCCCTTTACGGAGACCACGTGGTCCGATTGGACATCGGCCGTGAAGGACGCGACCGGCCGCAAGGGCAAGCAGCTTTTCATGCCCCTGCGCAAAGCCCTGACCGGTCGTGCGAACGGGCCGGATATGGCGTCGTTGCTACCCTTGATGCAGCGCGGACCGCGCATGTGACAGCAAGACTGTAACACGGGGGCCAGCAAACGCCTGCTCCGTTACAGACCGGCGCATCTGCGCGGGGTGCAGGCTCTCTGGGCCTCACAGGCTCGTGTGATCCGTTGCGCAGAGGCCATGTGGTGGCCCATGTTCCCATTGCGACCAAAGAGGATGCACCAATGCCCACCGAACGCTTCACCTTCCCCGGCCATGACGGCTCCGAACTGGCGGCGCGCTTCGACTTGCCCGATGGTCCCATCGTTGCGACGGCGCTGATCGCCCATTGCTTCACCTGCGGCAAGGATATCGCCGCCTCGCGCCGCATCGCGTCGCGCCTGGCGGCGCAGGGGATCGCCGTGCTGCGGTTCGACTTCACCGGGCTCGGCCATTCCGGCGGCGAGTTCGAGAACACCTCCTTCACCTCGAATGTCGAGGACCTGATCGCCGCCTACGAAGCGCTGGATGCGCGCGGCCAGGCCCCCTCGCTGCTGATCGGACATTCGCTGGGCGGCGCCGCCGTCCTGCGCGCCGCCCATGACATGCCCGCGGTGAAGGCGGTCACCACCATCGGCGCGCCGTTCGACCCCGGCCACGTTACCCATAATTTCGGCGCCGCGTTGGAGCGGATCGAACGCGATGGCGTGACAGAGGTCATGCTGGGCGGGCGGTCCTTGAAGATCGGCCAGGGCTTCGTCGACGACGTGGCCGCCCAAAGGCTGGAGCCGCTGATCGCGACGCTGGACCGCGCGCTGCTGGTCCTGCATGCGCCGCGCGACGAGACCGTGGGATTGGAGAACGCGACCCAGATCTTCCTGGCCGCCAAGCACCCCAAGAGCTTCGTGACCCTGGACGATGCCGACCATCTGATCAGCCGGACCGAAGATGCGGAATACGCCGCCGAGGTCATCGCCGCCTGGGCCACGAAGTACATGGACCTGACCCGCCCCGCCCCGCCCATCGGCGCGCCCGAAGGCGTGACCCGGGTGTCCGAGGCGGATGCCAGCGGCTTTGCGCAGGATGTGGTCGCGTCGGGCGGCACCCATCACATCGTCGCCGACGAGCCGGTCAGCTATGGCGGCACCAATCGCGGCCTGACGCCTTATCAGCTTTTGGCAGCGTCGCTGGGCGCGTGCACGTCCATGACCCTGCGTATGTATGCCCGGCAGAAGGGCTGGCCCTTGGCGCATGTCTCGGTCGATGTGACCCATGACCGGATGCATGCCCAGGATGCGCCATCGCCGGGGACCGAACGGATCGACCGGTTCCGCCGGGAAATCACGCTGACCGGCGATTTGGATGACGAGCAGCGCACCCGGCTTCTGGAAATCGCCGATCGGTGCCCGGTTCACCGCACGCTGGAGACCGGCGCCGCCGTGGAAACCGTTTTGCGCGGTGCCGAGGTGCCGGAACCGGCCTGACGTGGGGACGCAGGTAGTGGACCGCCTTGCTATCGCGCGGCGGCCAGTTCGTGGCGCAAGGCACCCAAACGGCCCATGCAGACTTTGCCGGCGATGGCGGTCGCCTCCATATCCCCTTCCCGGGCCAGGCGGTTAAGACGCCGGGCGGATTCTTGTGTGGGCAAGGCCGCGACTGCCCCCGCCAAGGAAAGAAGGATATGGGTCTCGGTCCGGATCTGCGGCAAGTCGTTGGCCTCCAAGGCAGCACCCAACCGCGTCTCGACCTGGGCCAGGTCCAGGCGCATCCGATCCAGCAATGCCCGCTCCTCGCCGGGCCCCACGCTTTGCAGAAGCTCCGTTAAAACGGCGAGGTTGAGAGTCGGCGCCATATCCGGCCGCCAATGGGACGGGTCGGGAATGGCGCTCAGATGATGGTGCAGCAATCGCGCGAAGACGTCGATCTCCGGCAAGGGCTTGGACAGGATGTCGTCGGCCCCTGCCTCGCGCAGGGCGGCGCGGTTGTCGCGGGCGACATAGGCAGTCATCGCCACGATGGCCATGGGCGGGGCGAGGCTGCGGACCTGCCGCAGACGTTCGCTCCGGATGACTTCCAGCCCGCCGAGAACCGGCATCTCGACGTCGATCAAAGCAGCATCGAACCGCTCCCGCGCAAGCCAATTCATCGCCTCGATCCCGTCGCTGGCCACCTCGCATTCGGCCCCCAGCTGCGCCAGCATCGAGCGAACCAGAAGCTGGTTCGTCGGACTGTCATCGGCCACCAAAATCTTGCGGCCGGTCAAATCCGGCAAGCCGTCCAGCGCCGGTACGGATGTCTGGTGCCAGACTGTCGGCGGCACCGCCAGCGTGACCCGCGCCCCGCCGTCGGGCAGGTTTTCCGCGCGGAGCCGCCCGCCCAGACCCTCGGCATGGGCGGCGGCGATATGCAGACCCATGCCGGTGCCGTGGGATTCGTGTCCTTTGGTGGCAGGCTGGAACAACCGGTCCAGCAAGTCCGGGGGAAAGCCGGACCCGGCATCGCTGACACAGAGGCTGAGCGTGCCGTCGGCATAGACCTCGGCGCCCAGGACGACCTCGCCGCCGCCATGGCGCAGGGCATTGCCCATCAAATTGGCCATCACCCGCCGCAAATGCAGCCCGTTCAGGCGGACGACCTCTGGCAGATCCGCCGCCATTTCCAACCGGACGATGCCGCCCTGGGGCCGCGCCGCGCCGCGCCAGCGCTTCAACTCGTCTTGCAAGAAGCGGGGCAGGTTGAGGTTGTCCGGCTCGGTCTCCATTTCGTCGGCTTCGACCTCGCCGATCAGCAATTCCTCGACCAGCCGGGCCAGAAGTTCCGAGGCGGCCTGCACGCGCCCCATCTGTTCGCGTTCGGCGGCCGGGAAGCTCTCGATGTCGATCAGGCGCAATCCGCCGATCACATCCGCGACGGCGGCCCGGATATCATGGGCCAGAAGGGCCTGGCTGTCGGGGGGCGTGTCGTTCATGCCTTGGCAGGCAAGCCCAACCGGCCCAGCGCCGTCCCGATCTCGTCCAGGATGGCGGGATCGTCGACCGTGGCCGGCATCGTCCAGTCGGCCCCATCGGCGATCTTGGCCATCACGCCGCGCAGGGTCTTGCCCGACCGCGTCTTGGGCAGCCGGTCCACCACCACCGCCATTTTGAAGGCGGCCACCGGCCCGATCTTGTCGCGCACCAGGGTCACGCATTCTGACACGACCTCGCCCTCGGGTCGATCCACGCCGCGGGTCAGGCACAAAAGGCCCACGGGCACCTGCCCTTTCAAGGCGTCCGCCGCGCCAATCACGGCGCATTCGGCGACGTCGGGATGGGTGGCCAGCACCTCTTCCATGGCGCCAGTCGACAGCCGGTGGCCCGCGACGTTGATGACGTCGTCGGTGCGCGCCATGATCCAGAGATATCCATCCTCGTCGATCATGCCGGCATCGCCGCTCTCGTAATAGCCGGGGAAGGTCTCCAGATAGCTTTTCCGGAATCGCGCCTCGGCGTTCCACAGGCCCGGCAGCGTGCCCGGCGGCATCGGCAATTTGACGGTGACGGCGCCCAAAGTGCCCCGCGGCACCTCCTGCCCGCCTTCATCGAGTACGCGCACATCGTAGCCCGGCATCGGCACGGCCGGGGATCCGATCTTGGGCGTCAACTTTTCGAGCCCCATGGGGTTCGCGGCGATGGCCCAGCCGGTTTCGGTCTGCCACCAATGGTCGATCACCGGCACGCCGGTCCGCGTGCCGATCCATTCGACGGTGTCGGGATCCGCCCGCTCACCGGCCAGGAACACGTTGCGCAGCTTCGAGATGTCGTGGCCCGCCATCAGCGCGCCGTCGGGATCCTCGCGCCGAACGGCCCGAAAGGCCGTGGGGGCAGTGAAGAAATTGACCACGTCGTGCTCCGCCATGACCCGCCAGAAGGTCGACGCGTCGGGCGTGCCGACCGGCTTGCCCTCGAAGACGATGGTCGTGCAGCCATGGATCAGGGGCGCGTAGCAGATGTAGCTGTGTCCCACGACCCAGCCGACGTCGGAGGCGGCCCAGTACACTTCACCCGGGCGCGTGTCGTAGACGTTGTCCATCGTCCAATCCAGCGCGACCAGATGCCCGCCCGTGGCGCGCACCACGCCCTTGGGCGCCCCCGTGGTCCCGCTGGTATAGAGAATGTAGGCGGGGTGATTGCCCTCGACCGGCACGCACCCGACGGGATCCGCGTCTGCGGTGAATGCCTCCCAATCCACGTCGCGCGGGCCCAATTCGGCCGGTCCCTCGGCCCGCTGGAACACCACGCAGAAATCGGGCTTATGCGCCGCCATCTCGATCGCGGCGTCCAAGAGCGGCTTGTAGGCCACCACCCGTCCCGGCTCGATCCCGCAGGATCCGGCCAGAACGGCCTTGGGCTGCGCGTCGTCGATCCGCACGGCCAATTCGCGTGCCGCGAAGCCGCCGAAGACGACCGAATGCACCGCCCCAATCCGAGCGCAGGCCAGCATGGCCTCCAGGGCCTCGGGCACCATGGGCATGTAAACGATCACCCGGTCGCCCTTGCCCACGCCCCGCGCAGCCAATGCGCCCGCCAGCCGGGCCACGCGATCCTGCAACTCGGCATAGGTGATCTTCGCCACCGTATCGGTCACCGGCGAATCGTAGATGATCGCGATCCGGTCGCCATGGCCCGCCGCCACATGCCGGTCGACCGCGTTGTGACATCCGTTCACCAGGCCATCGGCGAACCAGCCGGGCACCGCCCCTCCGACGTCATGCAGCGCCTTCGTCGGCATCCTGTCCCAATGGATGCGATGGGCCTCTTCCATCCAGAAGCCTTCCGGGTCGTCCTTCGCCCGCTGCCATGCCCGCTTCCAGCCCATCGGTCCCTCCCCACGTTCTATTCGCCGCAACTACGTCAGATGCGGCGCGCTCGCGCAAGGGATGCGGTGGATAGCGCCCGTACCCAACCCATCTATTGCGTCGAGCCCGGTCCCCCCGAACGCCATGCCGAGCGCTCAAATCAACAAGCCATTTCTGAAGGTTTGAGCCGAATGAGGGGCATGCCTGGCCGCATGTCCCCTCCAGAGATGCGTCTGTTCGGATAGGTCAGTTGGTTGACCCTGGGCTGGGCACAGCTGTCACCGCCGGTCGCGCGCAAGGACCGATCTCCGCGTCCTCGGTGCCGCCGCCCCCCGCATGCGAAAGCCGGGCGGACAAACCCGACAACGAATTGGTCACCTGACGAGGCCTGCGGCCAAAAGTGCGTCCGGCCAAGGATCTTGACGCGCCCGCCATCCTGGCCAACCCTTTCGGATGGGAGGATCGACCATGACACCCAATGTAGAGGGGTTCTTCGACCCCGGCACCAACACCATCAGCTACCTGATCGACGACGGCGCTTGCTGTGCCGTGATCGACCCGGTGCTGGATTTCGACATGGCCTCGGGCCATACGTCCACGGCGTCCGCCGACCGGCTCGCCGAAGCGATCGCGACGCGGGGGCTGACGCTGGATTGGCTTCTGGAAACCCATGTCCATGCCGATCACCTGTCGGCCGCGCCCTATCTGCAAGAGAGATTGGGCGGCAAGATCGGCATCGGGGCCGAGATCGTCACCGTCCAGGATACATTCGGCAAGATTTTCAACGAAGGCACGCGGTTCCAGCGCGACGGCTCGCAATTCGACGCGCTGTTCCGGGAAGGCGACGCGTTCCAGATCGGCACGATCCCCGTCCACGTCCTACACACGCCCGGCCACACGCCCGCCTGCCTGACCTATGTGGCGGGGGATGCCGCCTTCGTGGGCGACACGATGTTCATGCCCGATTTCGGCACCGCGCGCTGCGATTTCCCCGGTGGCTCGGCGGAGGCGCTGTGGGATTCGATACAGAAAATCCTGGCGCTGCCCGATCAGACGCGGATCTTTGTGGGCCATGACTACAAGGCTCCGGGCCGAGAGGATTTCGCCTGGGAGACCTCCGTCGCGGCGGAAAAGCGCAACAAGCATCTGACCGACGGCCGCGACGCATTCCTGAAGCTGCGCCAAGACCGCGACGCCACCTTGGGCGCGCCCAAACTCATCCTGCCGTCCCTGCAGGTGAATATGCGCGGCGGCCGCATGCCGGAACCCGATGCCGACGGCAATGTCAGCCTGAAGCTTCCGATCAACCGCCTCTGACAGCGAGGAGGGCCTGCGCGCCCCGCGCAGAACCCGACGAGCGGCGGCGCCCTTCACAACGGCCATGGCGCCGGGCATGATCGGCAGGCCCCGTCTCTGCAGGATCACCCGATGGATCTCCGCCCCCTTTCCGACACGCATGCGGTCGCCCCGATGATCGAACCGGCCGACATGGCCGCGCTCGCCGCCGACGGCTATACCGCCGTGATCTGCAACCGGCCCGACGCTGAAGTGCCCCCCAGCCATCAGGCGGCCGCCATGCAGGACGCCGCCGAAGCCGCGGGGATGGCCTTCACCTATAACCCAATCACCATGCCTGGCCTGACCTTGCAGGCCGTCGAGGAACAGGCCGACGCCCTGGACGGCAAGACCCTCGCCTATTGCGCCTCCGGCACCCGCTCGGCGATCCTGTGGGCGCTGGCGCAGGCGGGCAAGATGCCCGCCGACGCCATCCTCGCGGCGACGGCACAGGCGGGGTACCAACTCGACAACCTCCGCCCCCAGATCGAACAATTGGAGAGCCAAACATGACCGCATCCGACTGGCACGACCTGGCGCAGAACCGCCGCTGGCACGATATGGGCGGCGGTACGGCGGGGCCGGTCCCCGATGACGAGCACGATTTCGCGCTGTGGGAAAAGCGCGTCGACGCCTTGGTCATCCTCTGCGGCTTGAAGGGCATCTTCACGGTCGACGGCCTGCGCCGCGTCCTGGAAGACATGGGCGAGGCCGCCTTCGAGGACCTGACCTATTACGACCGCTGGGTCGCCTCGCTCAACCAGAACCTGTTGGAGACCGGAACCTATTCCGTCGCCGAGCTGGGCGCCAAGATGGAGGAGGTCGCGGCACGGGGCACGACCTATGGCGAGGCCGCCGCGACACAGGATGGCGAGACGGCCAATGCCTGATACCTTCGCCCCCGGCACGCGAGTCACCGTCCGCAGCGCCTTCCCGCCCGGCCATATTCGAACGCCCGCCTATCTGCGCGGGGCCACCGGCGAGGTCGAGCGCGTCCTGGGTCCGTTCGGCAACCCAGAGCGGTTGGCCTACAATCTGCCGGCCGAGAAGCTCCCCCTCTATCGCGTCCGGTTCCGTCTGGGCGATCTCTTCGACGGGGCGGACCGGCCCGACGACACCCTGGAAGCCGAAATTTTCGCCCATTGGTTGGAGCCCGCTTGATGCCGCATGACCATCCCGAGCATTCGCACGAGGGGATGTCCCCCTCCGGCCACCCCTACCGCGCCGACCAGGACGGCCCCTTGACCCGCAGCCAGGTGATGGAAATCGCCATCCGCGAGTTGCTGATCGAGAAGGGCGTTCTGACTGCCGACCAGATCGCCAGCCAGATCGACGCCATGGACGCCCGCAATCCCGCCAACGGCGCCCAAGTCGTCGCCCGGGCTTGGGCCGATCCCGCCTTCCGCGACCGCCTGTTGACCGACGGCTCCGCTGCCTGCGGCGAGATGGGGTTCGATGTGGGTCCCATGAAGCTGATCGCCGTCGAGAACACCGACGCCCTTCACAACATCATCGTCTGCACGCTCTGCTCGTGCTATCCGCGCAACTTGCTGGGCCTGCCGCCGGATTGGTACAAGTCACGCGCCTATCGCTCGCGTACGGTGCGCGAGCCGCGCAAGGTCTTGGCCGAGTTCGGCGTGACGCTGCCTGACGACGTCGAAGTGCGCGTCCACGACAGCACGGCGGACATGCGCTATCTCGTCGTTCCGCGCCGCCCCGATGGGACGGAGGATTTGGACGAGGCCGGATTGGCCGCCTTGGTCACCAGGGACAGCATGATCGGGACCGGGATCGCGAAGACCCCGGAATGATCAGCCATATCTGCCTGGGCAGCCGGGACCTGGCCAGATCAGGCCGCTTCTACCGGGCCATCGCGGCGCCGCTCGGACTGACCGAACGGTCGGTGGAGGAGGATGGCGGCCCAGCCATGCTCTGCTGGTCCGTTGCGGACCAACATGTGCCCCGCCTCTTCATCGTGACCCCCTATGACGATGCGGTCGCCACGGCGGGAAATGGCACCATGATCTCGCTTATCGCCCCCTCCCGGGACGCCGTCGATCACGCCCATGCGGCTGGCCTGGCGCAGGGGGGGGCACCGATGAAGGCCCGCCCGGTCCACGCCCCCATTACGAGCCCGATTACTATGGTGCCTATATCCGGGATCCGGACGGCAACAAATTGCACTTCGTGCACCGCCCCGTCCTCGTCCCGTTCCGAACCACCGGGCCGGATCGAGACTGACCGCCCAAGCCCTCACCGGCTAACGGACGTGCCAGCCCGGCCCGGATATCGGGGCTATCGACCGCGAATGCGCGGATCCAAGGCATCCCGCAGCCCGTCGCCCACATAGTTGATCGACAGCACCACCAGCGAGATCGCCAGCCCCGGCCAGAAGGCCAGCCCCGGATTCAGTTCCAGGAACGGCACGCCGTCATTGAGCAGCCGGCCCCAGGTCGGGAAGTCCGGCGGGAAGCCCAGGCCCAGGAAGGACAGCGCGCTCTCGGTGATGATCGCCGTCGCGATGCCCAACGTGGCCGACACC
Source organism: Pseudomonadota bacterium (assembly GCA_039180995.1). Classification (GTDB taxonomy): domain Bacteria; phylum Pseudomonadota; class Alphaproteobacteria; order Rhodobacterales; family Rhodobacteraceae; genus Jannaschia. The sequence goes on along the minus strand of JBCDCW010000123.1, from coordinate 2,137 downwards.
ATGATCGGCGACAGCACGTTCGGCATGACATGTCGCGTGATGATCCGCCGGGGCGGCGTGCCGGTGGCCCGGGCCGCCAAGACGAATTCCCGCTCTTTCAGCGCCAATACATCGCCCCGCACGATGCGGGCGGTCTGCATCCAGGAGGTGATCCCGATAGCCGACACGATCAGGATGAAAATCCCGGTCTCGATCCCGAAGGCCGCCGTCAGTGGCTCTCGGAAAAGAAGCACCATCACCAACAACAGTGGCAGCAACGGCAGCGCCAGAAACAGGTCCGTGAACCGCATCAGCAGCCCATCCAGCCGTTTGAAATACCCGGCCAGTACCCCGATCAGCGTCCCCAGGATCAGCGACAACGCCATGGCCGCCAGGCCCACGGCCAAGCTGACCTGTCCCCCCTGGATCATCCGCGCGAACATATCCCGCCCCAGCCGGTCCGTGCCCAGGGGATGCGCCCAAGACATCCCCTCGTTGCGCGACCGCATGTCGGTCTTCTCGCCCAGTTCCATGTCCCAAAACAGCGGCCCCAAGACCACCAATGCCACGATGGCCAGGAAGATCGCTGCCCCAAACATGGCACCCTTATGGGTTCGGAACTGATCCCAGACGTCCCACCACTGGCTGCGGGCCTCGGTATCGACCACCACGGGCGCATCGGTCATCGGCGCATCAGTCATAGCGGATCCTCGGGTCGAGCAGGCCATACAGAACGTCGGCGATCAGATTGAACAGCACAATCAGCACCGCGAAGATAAAGGTCAGCGTCTGCACCATCGGCAGGTCATTGGCCTGGATCGCGGTGATCAGAAGCTGGCCGATCCCGTTCACCTTGAAGACCTGCTCGGTGATGATCGCGCCTCCGAAAATTGCCGGCACGCCCAGCGCGATCACCGTGACCACCGGGATCATCGAGTTGCGCAAGACGTGGATCATGACCACGGCGCGTTCCTTCAACCCCTTGGCCCGGGCCGTGCGCACGTAATCCTGGTTCAGATTGTCCAGCATCGAGGCGCGCATGAACCGCGACAGCTGCGAGGTGATCTGCAGCGCCAACACCATGACCGGCAGGAACATCTGCTGCACCTGGATCAGAAACGAGTCCCAGGAATCCACCACGTGCCGGGTGTCATAGATCGACGGGAACCATTGCAACTGCACGGCGAAGATCAGGATGACCAGCACGCCCGAAAAGAACGGCGGCACCGAAAACCCGACCATGGTGACGAAGGTCCCCGCCTGGTCGAAGACGGAATATTGCTTGTAGGCCGAATAGATACCCACCGGGATCGCGATGATGATCGCGACGATATAAGCCGTGCCCACGACCCACAGCGTCTGCGGGATCCGCTCGGCGATGGCGATGAAGACCGGCGCGCGGTTCTGCCAAGAGATGATGCGCAATTCGCCCGCCGCGAACGAAGTTCCGAAGAGGGCATCGAAGACGTTGAGCGGCTCGATCCAGAAGAATTGCTTCAGCCATAACAGAAAGCGGATCGGTGCGGGCTCGCCCAGACCCAGCGCGATCCGCATCTGCTCCTTCACCTCGGCCGGGACCGTCAATGGCACGTTGGCCATGGGATCGCCGGGCGCCAGTTCCAGCAGCATGAAAATCACCAACGCGATGAACAGAAGCGTCGGGATCGCGAAAAACAGGCGTCTGATCGTATAGGTCAGCATCGCAAAATGTCCGCTGTAGGACGGGGTTTCACCCCATCATCCCCCGGGAAGATCGAGGGCGGCGCGCAGGCCGCCCTCGACATCGTCAAACGGTCAATCGACCGAAACCGCCCTTACGAGCCGTCGATCCGGTACCACTCGGCGATGTTCCACAGCTCCGAATCCCAGACGTTCAGCTCGACGCCGCCCAGCGAATTGGCATGGGCCGACAGACGACCGCGATGCACCAGCGGGATCATCCCGCCGTTCTGGACGTACATGTCGTTCAGTTCCTTCGCGATCCGCGTCCGCTCCTCGAACTCGGCCGTCTGGGCCAGCTCGTTCCAAAGTGCGTCATACTCCTCCATGCAGAAGCGCGAGATGTTCTCGCCCTGCCATTGGGTCGCCGGGCTCGGTGCCTTATCGCACAGGCCGTTGGCCAAGTACGATTGCGGATCGGTGCCGTTGAAGGTGTTGG
>JBCDCW010000122.1:0-11015 GCA_039180995.1 Pseudomonadota bacterium | reverse complement strand
AATCGCATAGAAATCGCAGCCCAGATCGGCGACGTCTACCGGCATGTGGACCGCCGCCTGCGAGCCGTCGACGACGACCGCGATGTCATGGTCGCGGACGCCATCGCAGATCGCCTTCACATCAACAACGGTCCCCAATACGTTGGAAAGATGGGTGATCGCGATCATCTTGGTCCGATCCGTGACAGCATCCAGCACCGCCTGCGGGTCCAGGTCACCGTTCACATCGGTGTCGACCCAGATCAGCTTCACCCCCTGCCGTTCGCGCAAGAAATGCCAGGGCACGATATTGGCGTGATGCTCCATCACCGACAGGATGATCTCGTCGCCCGCCTGAAGCCGCGGCGCGGCCCAGCCGTAGGAGATGAGGTTCATCGCCTCCGTCGTGCCCGAGGTAAAGACGATATGATCCTCGGACGGGGCGCCGATGAACCGGGCGATCTTGCCGCGCACGGCCTCGTAATTCTCGGTCGAGATGGTCGACAGCGTGTGCAGGCCCCGGTGGACGTTGGAATATTCCTCGGCATAGGCGCGCTGGATTGTGTCCAGCACGACCTGCGGCTTTTGCGCGCTGGCGCCATTGTCGAGATAGGTCAGCGGCTTGCCGTTGATCTGCCGCGACAGGATCGGGAATTGGGCGCGAATGGCGTCGATATCAAACATGTTGCGCAGTCTCCGCCACATAGAGGGAGTTAATCCAAATCCAGATAAAGCCGCAGACCGTGATCGTCCCAACCAAGGTTTCGGCCGGTCCTGGCCCCACAAAGCCGGAAGTGAGCCCCAGCAGCAACAGGGCAGGCGATACGGCCAGAAACGACCAGAACAATGCCACGCGCTGCTGCAAGCCGCCCCCCTGCCCGCCAAACAAGGCGGCCAGCAAACGGGCCAGGAACGCAAGGATATACATCACCAATGGCATCACGAAAATCCAGCCCATCAGAGCGCCCGAGATCAGAGCGTCGAATTTGACATCCGCCAGGTCGCCCGTGGCCAGGCCAGCCTGGCCGGCTTCTTCGATCAACCGGGCGTCGAACTCCGGATCCGCCTCGCGCGAACGGCGGACCGTGGCAGGCAGCTGCGAGACGAAGCCCAGCACCGACCCCGCGGCCAGGTAGGTGAACGCGACCCGGTCATCGGGCCCGCGCGACAGAAGGTCCGCCATCACGGTCTGGGGGCGCAGCCAAGCCCGCGGGATATCCCGGGTGACGGACATCAGGCGTCGCGCAGCCAGTCGGCCAGCCGCTCGGACACGTGTTCGCGCAGGCCATCATCCCCGATCTCTTCAAGGGATTCGGCCAGGAAGCTCAGCACCAGCAGGTCGGTTGCATCTTTCTCGGGGACGCCGCGCGACCGCAGATAGAACAGCGCCGTGTCGTCGATAGCCCCGGTGGTCGATCCGTGGGAACAGGCGACATCGTCGGCGTAGATCTCCAGTTCTGGCTTCGCAAGAAACACGCTGTCCTCGTCCAAGAGCAGCGATTGGCTGATCTGATAGCCATCGGTCTTCTGGGCGCCGTCCTTTACCAGAATCTTGCCCTGGAACACCCCGGTCGCGCCGTCGCGCAGGACCTTCTTGAAGACCTGGCGGCTTTCGCAATGTTCGGCATCATGGGTCACCCAAACCGTGTCGTCGTGATGGAAATCGCCCCGCCCGAAAGCGGCGCAGGCGACATGGGCGGCACCATTATCGCCGGTCAGTTCGATGACCGCCTCGTTGCGGGTCAACTGGCCGTTGGCGGACAACGTGAAGGATTTCAGCAGGCTTTCCGCGCCCAGCCGCGCGAACAGATGGGTATTCACGTGGCGGCCATGATCCGGGCCTTGGATGCGGAAATGGTGGCAGGTGCCGCCATCGGCCACGTCGACCTCGGTCACGGTGTTGGCGCGAGCGCCGGCGGTGCCGGATTTCAGGATCGTGATTTCGGCCCCGCTTTCCACACGCACCACATGGTGGTGCAGCGGGTCGCCCGATCCCGTGGTGCGGATATGGACGGGTGTGGCGACCTTCCCCGTGGCGCGGATGACGAGGCCCGCCGCAGCATAGGCCGTATTCAACATCGCCAGCGGGCGCGAGATGGGGCGTGACCCCGCGGCTTCCAATACGCCATAGATATCGCGCGCCCAATGGATGTCCGCCTCGCCCGCCTGGGCTAGTGTCCCGATCTCCAACCCCGGGGGCAGCATATCCGGCAAGGTGATAGCATCGCCGTCGATTGTGATCACGATCGTCTCGACACCCGCCCAAGGGTCGCCCGTCTCCGATGGGGCGGCAGGGGCCGGGTCGGCTTGGACCAAGGCAGTGGGGTCGGTGTAGCGCCAATATTCGTCACGCCGCCCCGGCATTCCGACCGCGCGCAGACGGCCCAGCGCATCCTCGCGGGCCTTGCCAAGCCAGCCTCCGCCAGCGGGCAAGGTTAGTGTGGCCAGGCGTTCCTCGGTCGCGGTTTTCTTGGCGTCCGCGACCATCACGCCACCTCGCCCAAGATATCGCCGTAGCCGTTCTTCTCGACCTCCAGCGCCAATTCCGGCCCGCCAGACTTCACGATGCGGCCATCGGCCATGATATGGACAACGTCCGGCTGAATATGATCCAGCAGCCGCTGGTAATGCGTGATCACAAGGAAGGCCCGACCGGCGTCGCGCAGGGCGTTCACCCCTTCCGAGACCAGCTTCATAGCATCCACGTCGAGGCCGGAATCGGTCTCGTCCAAGATGCACATCCGCGGCTCCAGCATGGCCATCTGTAAAATCTCGTTTCGCTTCTTCTCGCCGCCCGAGAAGCCGACGTTGACGGGTCGCTTCAACATATCGGCGTCGATCTTCAGGTCCTTCGCCTTGGCGCGGATCACCTTCAGGAAGTCGCCCGCGCTCATCTCCTCCAGGCCGCGCGCCTTCCGTTGAGCATTCACGGCCGTGCGCAGGAATGTCATGTTGCCCACACCCGGGATCTCGACCGGGTACTGGAACGCCAGGAACAGACCGGCGGCGGCGCGCTCCTCGGGCTCCATCTCCAGGATGTCCTCGCCATCCAGGAAAGCCTCGCCCTCGACCACCTCATAGCCGTCGCGACCGGACAGGACGTAAGACAGTGTCGACTTGCCCGACCCGTTCGGCCCCATGATCGCATGGACCTTGCCGGCCTCGACACTCAGGTCGACGCCCTTGAGGATCTGCTTGTCCTCGTCTTCCAGCTTCACGTGCAGGTTCTTGATCTCAAGCATCTTGGCCCTCCTCGGGTGTTCAGACAGCAACCCGCATCCGGGGCGGTAACTTGCTGATGTAGGTGTCGATATGGTCGTCGTCGAACGCCCCGCGGGCGACCAGCAGGTCGAGACAGCGCAGGGCCAAATCCATGGAGTTGAAAACGGCATCGGCCAGCAGGGCCAGACGGCCGATCTGCGCGTCGCTCATCCGCTCGGGGTAAGCGATATCGCGGATGTAGATGGCATCCGCGTCGATCATCTGGTTGCGGGTCATGGCAGGCCGCAGCTTGGCGATCCGGGACGAGATCAGCCGCAGCCGCGCGCCAGGCAGGATCTTATGCAGCATGAAGCCCATCTCGCGCAGTTTCACGTCTACGGGGCCCAGCATGGGTTCGCCTTCATAGAGCTGAAAGAAGCGGATTTCGGGCACGATGGCGACGGCGTCCAAAAGCGTCGCCTGGCCGCCCTCCAGGATGTCGAGTTCCGCGCCCTGGGTGTCCATCTTCAGCATGTCGGGCCGCGGCAGGTCCGGGATGGAATCGAGCGCCTTGGTCTCCAACTCGATTTCTTCCCGCACCGTCAGAGACGGCTTCCAATGGCCCAGCGCCTCGATCTGGCGACCCGACGGTTTGAAGAGCGACGCCATGGAGCCGCCCATCGTGGCATGGAACGTGCCGGGCCCATCCTTGCCGATGGCGTAAGGATGATAGGTTTCGTTCTCACGCTTGTCCTTGATCAGACGGTCATAGGCGGCCTGCCCCGGCTCGAAGCCATGAATCTCGGCCAGCCCAGCATCGCGCAGCCCGGCATAATCGGGCACATTGGCAGGATTGGCGCCCACATCCATGATCCGCGTCTGGCGTGGCAAGGCCAGGGCGCGGTGCAGGAAGGCCGTATGGGGCGCAAGGATGGGCGGCTGGGACACCATGGATCAGCGGACGATGGTGAAGATGCGTTGCAGGGCGGACAGCTTGTCGGCAGGGAACGGCCGCGGCTCCAACTCGAAGCGCGCAATACGGCCAACGACTTGCATCGGCTCCGCAAATTCCTCGACCGTCTGATAGGTGCCACGGCCAGCGTAATCGTCAAACAAAACCGTCACGGGCCGGGTGATCCGGATCATGGTCGTGACGAAGCAAGCGGGGCGGAAGCGGCCGTCGATCAGCACCACATCGGGATGTTCGAAAAAATCCTGATCCCAGATCGCCGTCGCGTAGGTGTGGAATTGCTGCCAGGAATCGTTGCTGTCTGGCCAACCCCATTTGCCCGTTGGACCAACATTGCCGTGGAACAGATCGACCTGGCTGGCCGTGTTCCGGGCTTTCACGGCGGCCCGCACATCTTCCATCCAGGCGACGTCGCTCTCGACCGTGATCACATGGCGGACGTTCAGATCGCAGGCGATCAGGGTCGAGCCGCCGCTGCCATATTCCAGAACGCAATCGGCCCGCTTGTAATGGGCACGCAGAAACGACGCCTCCCGCTCGGGGAAGGTGACGACGGGTGCGTCCATCTGATGTTGCGATTCGATTGACATGCCTTGCCCATCAAAGCCTTACACGTTGAAGTTCGAGCCTTCGGTCGGCGACAAACCGTAACCGGCGCCAACGGAATGCCCCGACACCTTGGTCCCCAGGATCGCCTCGACCACCACCACGCCGTGGTAGCCGGTGATCCGGCGGCCTTCGATGCTGGGGGTGGTGGTGGAGATCATTCGAAAGCTCCTTTCCGCTCCATCTGTTCGACAACATCGGCCACAACGCGCTTGCGCGCTATTTCCTTGAAATCCAATATTTTGAGCAGGCCATCCCGGTTTCCCTGCTCGAACTCCGCCGATACGGTTGCTGCTTGCTCGTCCGTGAGCAGATATTTTCGCCTCAGCCAGTTAGTTGGACCGTAAACGTCCACTGAGGATTTTCGGCGCTTGCTCCACTCTTCATAGGAGAACTGCGCATTGAACCGTTCCGACGCGAGCCACATTCCTTTGGCGGCGTCCTGCGAGTATCCGAAGTACCGCTCGAGGCCAGCGTAGCTACTAATTCCCACCTCATTGAGACGTTCAGTATATTCCCGCGCCGTCTCATTATCGAGCGGGGGCACAGGGTGACGGCTCAACTGGTCAGCCAACGCTCCCCTCCAACGAGATCGCCACCAGTTGCTGCGCCTCCATGGCGAACTCCATGGGCAGCGCCTGAAGCACCTCCTTGCAGAAGCCGTTGACCACCAGGGCCACCGCCTCCTCCTCGTCCATGCCGCGGGAGCGGCAATAGAACAGTTGGTCGTCATCAACCTTGGACGTGGTCGCCTCATGCTCGACGCGGGACGAGTTGTTCTTCACCTCGATATACGGAACCGTGTGGGCCCCGCAGTCCGAGCCGATCAGCAACGAGTCGCATTGCGTGTAGTTCCGCCCGTTCTTCGCCTTCGGATGCATCGACACGAGCCCGCGATAGGTGTTCTGCGCCTTCCCCGCCGAAATCCCCTTCGAGACGATCCGCGACTTCGTATTCTTGCCCAAATGCACCATCTTGGTGCCGGTATCGGCCTGCTGGAAGTTGTTGGCGATGGCGATGGAATAGAACTCGCCCTGGCTCTCCTCGCCCCGCAGGATGCAGGACGGGTACTTCCACGTCACGGCCGAGCCGGTCTCGACTTGAGTCCACATCACCTTGGACCGCGCGCCCCGGCAATCGGCCCGCTTGGTGACGAAGTTGTAGATGCCGCCCTTGCCGTTCTCGTCGCCCGGAAACCAGTTCTGGACTGTCGAATATTTGATCTCCGCATCGTCCAGCGCGACCAGCTCCACCACGGCGGCGTGCAACTGCGCCACGTCCCGCTGGGGCGCGGTGCAACCCTCCAGATAGGACACGTAGGACCCCTCATCGGCGATGATCAGCGTCCGCTCGAACTGGCCGGTGTTTTCGGCGTTGATCCGGAAATAGGTCGACAGCTCCATCGGGCATTTCACGCCCTTCGGAATGTAAACGAACGACCCGTCCGAAAAGACGGCCGAGTTGAGCGTGGCATAATAGTTGTCGGATTGCGGAACGACCGAACCCAGGTACTTCTTCACCAACTCCGGGTGATCCTGGATCGCCTCCGAGATCGAACAAAAAATCACACCGGCCTTGGCCAGTTCTTCCTTGAAGGTCGTGCCCACCGACACGCTGTCAAACACCGCATCAACAGCAACCTTGCGATCCTCCGGCGCGGGCTCGACCCCCGCCAAGATCGCCTGCTCCTTCAACGGGATCCCCAACTTATTGTAGGTCTCCAACAACTTCGGATCGACTTCATCCAGCGATTTTGGCTTCTCCACCATCGAGGCGGGTCGGGCGTAGTAATACTGATCCTGGAAGTCGATCTCGGGATACTGGACCATCGCCCATTTCGGCTCGGTCATCTGAAGCCAGCGGCGATAAGCCACCAGGCGCCATTCCAGCATCCATTCGGGTTCGTTGTTCTTCTCAGAGATCAGGCGGACGATATCCTCGGACAAACCCTTGGGGGCGTATTCCATCTCGATATCGGTGTCCCAGCCGTGCTTATACGTGCCCGCCAGGGATTTCACGGCCTCGACGGTCTCCGCCTCGACGCCGTCCTTGACCTGAATGTCGTCCAAAGCCGTCATGACCGTCTCCTGTTCCTCAAGCGCAGAAAGGTCTCCACAAACCTCTCCACCTGTTCCATCGTCACCGAGGGACCTAGCGACACGCGGATCGCGCAATCGGCCTCCCCCGGCCCATATCCCATCGCCCGCAGCACCGCGCTTTCGCGCACCTTGCCGGACGAACAGGCCGAGCCCGCGCTGACCGCGAACCCCGCCAGATCCAGCGCCATCACCTGGGTCTCACCCTTCCACCGGGGGGTGATCAGGCAGGACGTGTTGGGCAGGCGCTTCGGGCCCTTTCCGACTAAAATAGTCGGGCCATCCTCACCCTCAAGACTTATTTCTAGAAAAGTTCTAAGTTGAGCAACCCTCTCCCAAACTCCCGCCTCCAAATCCTGCGCCGCAGCCTCGGCAGCGGCCCCGAACCCAGCAATCCCAGGGACATTCTCCGTCCCTGATCGACGGCCCATCTCCTGCCCGCCGCCTTTGATCTGTGTTGCGACATCCAGCCCCCGTCGAATCACCAGCGCGCCGATCCCCTTTGGCCCGCCCAGCTTATGGGCCGACACCAAGCCGATCTCCACACCCGACCAATCGAACGCCACCGCCATCTTTCCGAAGGCCTGTGTCATATCACTGACGGCCAGCCCCGCAGGCAGATCCTGCACTACGCCAGTCTCGCTATTGGCCAGTTGCATCGCACTGCTGCCGGGCTCGTTAACCTCAACCCGGCCTTGCCGGTCGACGCCCAATGTTCCGTCCCCCCAAGCCGCCACGGCCTCATGCTCAACCGGCGCCGATGCCAACCCCCTATGTGCCATGGCCAGCGCCGCCGCCTCTGTCGCCCCCGATACGAACACGACATCTGATCCCGCAGCACCCAGCGCGTCGGCCACCTGCGCCCGCGCCCGCTCGACCAGGCCCTTGGCCGCCCGTCCCTCGTTATGAACCGAAGACGGGTTGCCGACCACGTCCAGCGCCGCGACCACTGCCGCCCGCGCTTCCGGCCGCACCGGCGCCGTGGCGTTCCAATCCAGATAGACCCGCTCGCCCATGCCCCTGTTCCTCTGGCCGAAAACACCTCGGGGGTCTGAGGGCAGCGCCCCCAGACCATCCGCCTCGCCCCATATCCGCCTATTCGTCCACCACCTCGAACAGCGAGGGCACGGCTGGACAGGGCGTCAACTCGTTCTGAACCACGTCCGACAGCCGGGTCTGGTGCAGGAACACATACACATTCGCCGACAGTGACTCCCACAACCGGTTCGTCATCGACTGCGCTCGCGACCCGGACACCGCCCCCTTAGCCCCGGCGCCGGTCTGCATGGCCGACACAGTCTCGTCCACAGCTTCAAGGATATCCGACACCCGGATCTCGGCGGACGGACGCGCCAGCCGGTACCCCCCGCCGGGTCCCCGCACCGACTGCACCAACTCTGCCCGCCGCAGCTTTACGAACAATTGCTCCAGATACGGCAAGGACACATCCTGCCGCTTCGAGATGTCGCCCAGCGTCGACAGCGTCCCATCGCGCTGCATCGCCAGGTCCGCCAAGGCGACCATGGCATATCGGCCCTTCGTACTCAGCTTCATGCGCCCCTCCGTTGACGTTCCGCGGCTGGCCCCATACCTCTCCGCAGGCCCGACAAAATGCGTCCGGGCGCACGCGCCGTCAACCGCAGGAGGCCCCATGCCTGAAGTGATCTTCCCCGGACCCGAAGGGCGCCTGGAAGGGCGCTACCATCCGCAGAAGGTCAAGGACGCGCCGATCGCGATCATCCTGCACCCCCACCCGCAATTCGGCGGCACCATGAACAACCGCGTGGTGTACAATCTGCATTATGCTTTCCAGAACCTGGGCTTCACCGTCCTGCGCTTCAATTTCCGTGGCGTCGGCCGCAGCCAAGGCGAATACGATCAGGGAATCGGCGAACTCTCCGATGCGGCCTCGGCGCTGGATTACCTGCAATCCCTCAACCCGAATTCCAAGCACTGCTGGGTCGCGGGCTTCTCTTTCGGCGCTTGGATCGGCATGCAGCTCTTGATGCGCCGCCCCGAGATAACCGGCTTCATCTCGGTCTCGCCCCCCGCCGACCGCTACGATTTCAGCTTCCTGGCCCCCTGCCCGTCCAGCGGCTTGATCATCAATGGCGGTGCCGACCGGGTGGCCCCGCCCGCCGACACCGTCTCGTTGGTGAACAAGCTGCACGAGCAGAAGGGCATCACCATCACCCATCAGGAGATGGAGGGCGCGGGCCACTTCTTTGAAGATCCGCATATGGACCCGATGATCGATTCGGTGAAATCCTACGTCGCCAGGCGCCTGACCGAGACCACCAGATGAGCCGATTGGCCGAGGAACTGGCCGACAAACTGGCCGCCGACGTGATCGACCACGTCGAAGCAACCGGCGACGAGGAAATGATCGGCATCATGGGGCGTGCGCTGGGCGACTCGTCCCAGACCTTGCAAGAGGCTTTCATCACGTCGGTCCGGGTGCAGCGGGCCGCGATGCGGGCCCGGGAGTTGCTGTCGCAACGGGTCAAGGATTACAAGCCGACAGATCCCGATGGCTAACGCCTCCGACCTGGACGCTCGCATGGCCTTCCTGATGGAGGCCGACCGCCTGAAATCCGTCCTCCGCGCCACCCGCTTGGCCGACGGATCTCGACCGGAAAACTCGGCCGAGCATTCCTGGCACCTCACACTCTTCGCTCTGACGCTCGCGCCCCATGCGCCGCCGGGCGTGGATCGGGATCGCGTCATTCGCATGCTGATCCTGCACGATCTGGTGGAAATCGACGCGGGCGACGTGCCGCTTTTCGCCGAAGAGGGCGCGCAAGCAACCGATGAGGCGGCCGCCGCAGACCGCATCTTCGGCCTTTTGCCGCCCGATCAGGCGGCCGAGTTCCGAGCGCTCTGGGATGAATTCGAGGCCGCCGAAACCGCCGATGCCCGCTTCGCCAAATCGCTGGACCGATTCCAGCCGCCCAACCAGAACCTGGCCAACGGCGGCGGTTCCTGGACCGATTACGCGGTCACCGAAGACCAGATCCGCGCCCGCGTCGGCGCCAAAATCGACCGCGGCGCCCCGGCCCTCTGGGCCTGGCTCTCCCCCAAGATCGACCGGTTCTTCGCCGATTGACCGATCCTATATTGGCATTTCCACCAAACCGATCCCGAAATTTCCCTGATCGGGGTCGCCGACAAGCACCCGCGTCGCAACGCCCGGATCGTCCTCGAGGGTCGTCCAGAACCGGTTGACGTCGATGGATGGATCGAAGCGGTTCTCCAGCACATCATGCAATGCCAACACTCCGCCCCGCGCCATCATCGGCGACCAGAGCGCGTGGTCCCGCGCAACCCCCTCCGCCGAATGATCGCCGTCGATCATCAAAAACTCGATCTCCTGCCCGCCCAGCAGCGCCTCAACCTCCCGCCGGGTCGCCTCGGCATGGCTATCGCCGCGGATCAGGTGCAAAACCTGGCCCGACCCGGCAAAGCCACGATAATGCGGAACCTTCCATTCCGGATACCCGCCACCGTTGCGCCCGAAGGGCAAATCCACGCTCACCACAACGGCATCCTCGGCCGCAAAGCGGGTCATCAGCATCAACGTCCCGCCCCGCGCCGTCCCAATCTCCATCAGCACACGCGGCTTGCGGTCGGCGATCAGCTCAATCAGCCCCGTCAACTCGTCCCGTTGCTGGATCGGGCGGATCGCCGCAAAGACCGGATCATCCATCACCATCGAAACGGCCGCCGCCGGATCGTCTGGCAGCCGCCCGTCGGCCAGTGCCCGGCCGACCTGGCCGATCCGGCCGCGATCCGACGCATTCTTGCCCCCCTGCCAGACCTGCCGCAGGGCCGAGGTGACCCAGGGATACCGTCCCTCGCGCTGCCATCGCCGCGCGACACCCTTCATCGTGCCGATCATTGCGTCGGCCTCCTTGTTTTTCCGCTCAGAACCCACCCGCCACAGGGGTCGCGCCCCGTCAATCCTGCCCCCATGTCTCCAGTTCGATCTGTTGCGCCACAGACTCTTCGGTATACGATAGCATACCACTAGCCCCCCTGGCGTCGATAGGTTAGGAGAGCGGCGCAACGACCAACCTTCCAGAGGCTCCCATGACCAAGATCAAGGTAGACAACCCCGTCGTCGAACTCGACGGGGACGAGATGACCCGCATCATCTGGCAGTT
>JBCDCW010000121.1:0-11069 GCA_039180995.1 Pseudomonadota bacterium | reverse complement strand
TCGATCGCCTGGAATGGTACATCGAGGACGCGTTGGAGCGGGTGCCGCTCCTGGGTTCGGAAGGCGTCGGCCGTGTCATCAACGGCCCGATCCCCTATGCGCCGGACGGTCATCCGCTGATCGGCCCGATGCCGGGCGTGCCGAACGCGTTCGAGGCCTGCGCCTTCACCTTCGGCATCGCCCAGGCGGGCGGGGCCGGGAAGGTGCTGTCGGAATGGATCACCGAAGGCGCGCCCGAATGGGATATGTGGTCCTGCGACCCGCGCCGGTTCACCGGCCATGTGGATCGGGAGATCGCGAAGGCCCAGGGCATGCAGACCTACGGCCATGAATACGCCATGAATTTCCCCTGGCGCCGGTTCCCTGCGGGTCGGGACGCGAAGGTGTCGCCGTCCCATGACCGCCTGTTGGAACTGGGCGCGCAGACCGTCGCCGCCAATGGCTGGGAACGGGCGGCGTGGTTCGCGCGGGCCGGGGACGATACCTCCGACGAGGCCACCCATACTTGGGAGCGGCAGGGGCCGTGGCACGACCGGGTGCGCGCCGAATGCGAGGCCGTGCGCGATGGCGTTGGCGTGCTGGACCTGCCCGGCTTCACCCGGATGAGCCTGTCGGGCGAGGGCGCAGCGGCATGGCTGTCGGCCCGCATCGCCGGACGGTTGCCAAAGGTCGGACGGATCGGCCTGGCCTACTTCCCGGACGACAAGGGACGCGTGGTGACCGAGATGACTCTGCTGCGGCAAGGGGAGGATCGGTTCACCCTGATCTCGGCCGCCCCGGCCCAGTGGCATGACTACGAATGGCTGGCCCGAGATCTGGCGCCGGGGCTCGAGTTAATGGACCGATCCGACACCGCCACGACGATGCTCGTCACTGGCCCGAAGGCTCGCGACCTGTTGGCCGGATTGCAGGTTCAAGCGGATCTGTCGCTGCCTTGGCTGTCGCATCAGCCGGCCAAGCTGCTGGCCCGCGACTGTGTCTTGGCCCGGGTGTCGTTCGCTGGGGAGCTAGGGTGGGAGGTGCATTGCGCGCCCGAAGACCAGCCCGCGCTGTATGAGGCGATCCTGGGCGCAGGCGCCGTGCCGTTCGGGATGTGGGCGCTCGATTCAATGCGGCTCGAAAAAGGGTATCGCGCCTGGAAGAGCGATCTGACCACCGATTATACGCTGCTGGAATCCGGTCTCGACCGGTTCATCCATTGGGACCACGACTTCCGGGGCCGCGATGCCCTTCTGGCCGAGCGGCAGGCCGGGTCGCGCCGCCGCTTCGCCATGCTGGACGTGGAGGCCGGGGCGGCGGACGCGCCCCTGAACGCACCGGTGCGGGTGAATGGCCATATCGTCGGCGCCGTGACCTCGGGCGGGTGGGGGCACCGGACGGGCCGGTCCATCGCGCTGGCCGTGGTCGATGCCGATGCCGGGGACGATCTGAGCATCGAGATCTTCGGCGAGGTCCGCCCGGCCCAAGTCGTGCCCGACGGATCGGTTTATGACGCGGGCCATGAAAGGGTCCGCGCGTGACGTTGCCGGATAAGGCCCGGGCGGTCATCATCGGCGGCGGCGTCATCGGCTGCTCGGTCGCCTATCACCTGACGAAGCTGGGCTGGAAAGATGTCGTCTTGCTGGAACGCAAGCAACTGACCTGCGGCACCACGTGGCACGCGGCCGGGTTGATCGCGCAGTTGCGCGCCTCCGACAACATGACCCGGCTGGCGAAGTATTCCGCCGATCTCTACGGACAATTGGAGGCCGAGACGGGCCTTGCGACGGGGATGCGTCAGACCGGCTCGATCACCGTTGCTTTGACCGAGGCGCGCCGCGAGGAATTGTTGCGCCAGGCCGGCATGGCCCGGTCCTTCGGGGTCGAGGTCGAGGAATTGTCGCCCGCCGAGGTCGCCGCCCGCTATCCGCATCTGGCGACCGACGATGTGCGCATGGGCGTCTGGCTGCCCGGCGACGGCCAATGAGATCCCGCCAACATTGCGCTCGCCTTGGCGGCAGGCGCCAGGTCACGGGGCGCTCGGATCCAAGAGGGCGCGAAGGTCACCGGGATCGAGATGAACGGCACGCGGGCCAAGGCCGTGTTTTGTGAGCATGGGGGCGAGGCGCAT
The DNA here is from genome assembly GCA_039180995.1 of Pseudomonadota bacterium. Lineage (GTDB taxonomy): Bacteria > Pseudomonadota > Alphaproteobacteria > Rhodobacterales > Rhodobacteraceae > Jannaschia. The sequence goes on along the minus strand of JBCDCW010000121.1, from coordinate 8,959 downwards.
CGGATCGAGGCCGATCATGTCATCAACTGCGCGGGCATGTGGGCGCGCGAGGTGGGCGCCATGGCCGGAACGACGGTGCCGCTTCATGCCTGCGAACACTTCTACATCGTCACCGAAGCGATCCCCGATCTGGGCCGCCTGCCGGTGCTGCGGGTGCCGGATGAATGCGCTTACTACAAGGAAGACGCGGGCAAGTTGCTGCTGGGCGCGTTCGAGCCCAAGGCTAAGCCCTGGGGCATGGACGGGATCGCCGAAGACTTCTGCTTCGACCAACTGCCCGAGGATTTCGACCATTTCGAGCCGATCCTGGCCCAGGCCGTCGAACGGATGCCCCTGCTGGCCGAGGCTGGGATCCACACCTTCTTCAACGGCCCGGAAAGCTTCACGCCCGACGATGCCTATCTGCTGGGTTTGACGACCGAGACGGACAATGTCTGGGTCGCGGCAGGCTTCAACTCCATCGGTATCCAATCAGCCGGCGGCGCCGGTATGGCGCTGGCCCAATGGATGGAGGACGGCGACAAGCCTTTCGATCTGGGCGACGTGGACATCGCCCGCGTCCAGCCCTTCCAGCGCAACCGCCGCTACCTGAAGGAGCGGGTGAGCGAGACGCTGGGCCTGCTCTATGCCGACCACTTCCCGTTTCGCCAGAAGGCCACGGCGCGGGGTATCCGCCGGTCGCCGCTGCACCAGCATCTGGCGGAACGCGGCGCCGTCTTCGGCGAATTCGCCGGGTGGGAGCGGGCCAATTGGTTCGCCAAACCCAACCAGAAAGCCGCCTATGACGACGGTTGGGGCCGCCGCGCCTGGTTCGGCAATTGGGAGGCCGAACATAAAGCCCTGCGCGAAGGCGTGGGCCTTTACGACATGTCGTCCTTCGGCAAGCTGCGGATCGAAGGCCCCGACGCCGCTGCCTTCCTGGACCGGGTCTGCGGCAACAAGATCGACGTCGCCGTGGGCCGCATCGTCTACACTCAGATGCTGAATGTTCGGGGCGGGATCGAGGCCGACGTCACCATCGCCCGCCTGTCGGAAACGGCCTTCCTGATGGTCACCCCCGCCGCCACGCTGCAGGCGGACCGGGCCTGGCTGCAGCGCCATCTGCGCGACGACCGCGCCGTGGTTGTCGACATGACCGCCGCCGAGGCGGTGATGTGCCTGATGGGGCCGCAGGCCCGGACGCTGCTGTCGCGCATCTCGCCCCAGGACTGGTCGAACGAGGCCCATCCCTTCGGCCGCGCCCGCGAGGTCGAGATCGGCCTGGGCCTCGCCCGGGCGCATCGGGTGTCCTATGTGGGCGAATGCGGCTGGGAACTCTACGTCTCGACCGACATGGCCGCCCATCTCTTCGAGACGATCCTGGAGGCGGGCGCCGATCTGGGCCTGACGCTCTGCGGTCTCCACGCGATGGAGTCGTGCCGGCTGGAGAAAGGCTTCCGCCATTTCGGCCACGATATCACCTGCGAGGACCACGTGCTGGAGGCGGGCCTGGGCTTTGCCGTGCGGAGCAAGAAGCCGGACTTCATCGGCCGTGATGCGGTGCTGCGAATGAAAGATGCCGGGCCATCCCGCCAGATGATCGGCCTGGCGCTACGCGACCCTGCACCCATGCTCTACCATAACGAGCCGATCCTGCACGACGGCGTCATCGTCGGCCATGTCACCACGGGCAGCTACGGGCACACAATGGGTGCTGCCGTCGCCTTGGGCTACGTGCCCGCCGACCATGCCAGCGAGGCCGCGCTGACAGGCGGCGACTTCGCCATCGAGGTCGCCGGGCAACGGATCGCCGCAGATGCCCAATTGGGGCCGTTCCACGACCCCGACGGAACACGGAGGCGGGGCTAGCCCCGCCGACGTTCCATCGGCTCTGGTGCGGCGCGGTCGCGCGCGACCGCGCCTATTCCTCGCGCAGACCGGCCGCCAGCCACAAGGCCGCCGCCGCCGCCAGCGCGACACCGCCCATCAAAGGCACGGGTGTCCCGTCGAACGCCAGGCCGATGGGCCCCGCGATCACCACAGCCAACACCGTCGAAATCGAGGAGATCACCGAAGACGCCATACCTGCGATATGTCCCATGGGTTGCATGGCAATGGCGTTGAGATTGCCGATGGTTAGCCCCGCCAAGGCAAAGCTACCCACTTGCCAGATCACGAAGGCCGCAAAGGCCAAGTCGGCCGGAATGGCCCGCCCCACCAAGCCGCAACCAAAACCGCCGACAGTCCCAGATGTGTTGCCAAGGCCCGGCGCAGAAGCCAAAGCATGCCCAATCGCTCGACCAATCGAGCATTCAGAAAGCTGGCGGAACCGGCGATCAAAGCAACCACACCGAACCAAAGCGGAAATGTTTCGGCCGCGTCGAAGACGATGTCGTAGATGGGCTGAACGCTGGTGATCGTGGCGAACAGGATGCCGGACACCAAGGTCTGCACCATGATTGCTCGTCGCACGTTGGGGTGCCACAAGACCTCTCGCGCTGCCGCCAAGAGGGCCGCCAGCCGAACCGGACGGCGACGCCCCGCCGGCAGGGTTTCGGGCTGACGCAGGGCCAGCCAGGCGCTGGAGATGACGGAGAAGACGACGAAGGCCCAGAAGATGGCGCGCCATCCGAAGCCCGCGATGATGAACGCTCCGACCAGCGGCGCGACGGCGGGAACCAAGGTGAAGGTCATCATCACGAAGCTGGACACCTTGGCCATCTGGCGCCCCATATAGAGGTCGCGGATCATGGCCTGCCCCACGACGCGCGGCCCGCTGGCGCCCAAGCCTTGGACCACGCGGGCCAACAGCAGGCTCTCCATTGAGGGCGCGAAGGCGGCCCAGGCCGCCGCCAGACAATAGAGACCCGCGCCGCCCAACATGACGGGCTTGCGGCCCACCGCATCCGATAGCGGCCCCGCGAACATGGTGCCCACACCCATGCCGAAGACGAAGGCCACGATGACCAATTGCGCAACGTTCGGATTATCGCGCGACAATTCTTGGCCGATCTCGGGCACGGCGGGCAGCATGGAATCGATCGAGAACGCGATCGTCGCCACAAGCATCGCAACCATCGCGACGAATTCCGGCAGCCGAAGCTTTGGTTGTGCGATGGATTGCGGCGGGCGGGCTGGGTCGACCGTCGGGTCGGTCACTCCGGCGCGTCCGGGACCAGCTGCGCCGCCAATTCTTCGATCACTTGCCCCCAGACCTCCGGCGGCTGCGCTCCGCGCAGGACGTGTTGATTGGCCAGCACGAAGGTCGGCACCCCGGTCACGCCCCGTTCGCGGGCATGGGCGTCGCGGGCCCTGATGTCGTCGGCATCGGCATCCGTGGCGAAGAGCCGGTCCAGCATCTCCGCATTCATGCCCGTAGATGTGCCGATTTGGATCAGCGTGGGGATATCGCCGATATCCAAGCCCTTCTCGAAATAGGCCTCGAATAGCGCTTGGACCACATGGGTTTGCCGCTGCTCGAGCCCGGCCCAGTGGATCAGGCGATGGGCGTCCAGGGTGTTGGGTGTCCGTTGGATCGCCTCGAAATCAATCTCCAGCCCAGCTGCCTCGGCCGCCTCCAACACGGGCGTATAGGCGCGAATAGCCCCGTCCTTCCCGCCGAACTTCGCCTCCAGATAGGCGCGTCGGCCCATACCCTCACGCGGCATGTCAGGGTTCAACTGGAAGGGATGCCATTGCAGGCGGAACGGGTGGTCCGGATGCCTCTCCAATGCGCGGAACAGCAGCGTTTTGCCAATGTGGCACCAGGGGCAGATCGGATCGGACAGGATGTCGAGGGGGATCATGGCGCATGCTCCGGGCGGAAAGACCTGAACCAGCCTAGGACCTGTGCTGCAAATGCGAAAGGCTAGACCTGTTGTAACGGAAAGGCCCCTGACGCTGGGGAGGGCGTCAGGGGCGCTCGATGGATCCCGCGGCAATGGGGAAGGAGATCCGCGGGATACCTGTCCTGGCACGCGAGGGAGCGCATGCCAGGGAAGAGCGGGTCAGCGATTGATAACGATGCGACCTGTCGAGGAATCCGCGGAGCCGTTATTGATGGCAATCGCAATCCGCGCGGCGCGGCTCAGGTTGCCGCTGGCTTGGGTCGAGAACCCCTGGCTGCCGGTCCGGCCGTTGCGCAGCACCCGGCGCTCGGTCGAAGTTTCGGCGGAGGCGTTGTTGATCTCGATGGCGCGCCGCGCCGCTGAGCTCAGATCGCCGTTCCGGCTAGAGCGGTTGACGCTATCCAGGCGGGATTGGGTGATCTGGATGCGGTCGTTGGGGGCGTCTTGCGTCTGGTTCACGTGGGCGATGGCGCCTTCGATGCCACGAACCTGTTGCGCAGCCGCCGGAACGGCCAACAAAGACAAAGCGATGGCGGCGGTGGTGATAAACGTTTTCATAGTGCGGTTTCCTTCATGTGCGGTTGCCCCGTATTTGTGCGTTGGGGCGGGTTGGTGACCGAAGGTGGTTGGCCTCGGCCGATGGGGAGGAGATGACGGCTCACCACCTGACACTCAACCAACAGAAGCGTGATAATTATCGCATTATGGTGCTTATCTGCACATTAAAGTTGAATGATCGCACCACCCTCACAATCCGTGAGGTGTCTCTGACACGGCTGTGAAAATCCGTGCCGATTTGCAACGACTTGACCGGTTCTAACGCAGGCCGCGCCTGTCTTCCTCTGGCTCGAAATACCTCGGGGAGCGCGAGGGGCTGGCCCCTCGCTCCCACACTAGCCGAACAGATCGTCCGGGCCGCGGGGGGCAGCCAGCCCCAGATGCGCCCAGCTCTTCGCCGCCAGCATCCGCCCACGGGGCGTCCGGGCGATCAGGCCCTGTTGCAGCAGGAACGGCTCGATCACCTCTTCCAACCCATCGCGGCTTTCTGACAGGGCGGCGGCGATCGTCTCGATGCCCACGGGTCCGCCGCCGTAATTCTCGGCGATCAGCTTCAAATAGCGGCGGTCGGCGCCATCCAGCCCCAAATGATCGACGCCGAGTCGGGTCAACGCGCCGTCCGCGCCCTGTTGCGTGATCGTCCCATCGCCCTCGACCACCGCGAAGTCGACGACCCGCCGCAGCAGCCGCCCGGCAATCCGGGGCGTCCCTCGCGCACGTCGCGCGATCTCTCGTGCGCCATCGTCCGAGGCAGGCGCGCCCAGCAGGCTGGCGCCACGCGTGACGATCTCGTGCAGCTCGTCCACCGTATAGAATTGCAATCGGGTGGGAATGCCGAACCGGTCCCGCAGTGGCGTCGTCAGCAGGCCAAGCCGCGTTGTGGCGCCAACCAGCGTGAAAGGTTGCAGGTCGATCCGCACGGTTCGGGCAGCTGGGCCTTCGCCGATGACCAGATCCAGCGCGAAGTCCTCCAAGGCGGGGTAGAGCACTTCCTCAACCACCGGGTTCAGCCGGTGTATCTCGTCGATGAATAACACATCCCGTGGCTCCAGATTGGTCAGGATCGCCGCCAGGTCCCCGGCTTTGGCCAAGACCGGCCCGGAGGTCATCCGAAACCCGACCCCCAATTCCCGCGCCATGATCTGCGCCAACGTCGTCTTTCCCAGACCCGGCGGACCGTGGAACAGAACGTGGTCCATGGCCTCGCCCCGCCGTCGGGCGCTTTCCACGAAAACGCGCAGATTGGCGCGCGCCTCCTTCTGGCCGATGAACTCGTCTAATGTTTGGGGCCGCAGGGCCTTGTCACCCTCCTCGCGGGTGGCGGGATCCAGCAGGGGATCGCGATCGGTCACGCCTCACCTCCGGGGGCCAGGCGCTTCAGCGCTGCGCGGATCACCGCACCCACATCCTGCCCCTCCTGGGTCACCTCGGCCACGGCCCGCGCCGCATCGACCGGTGTGTAGCCGAGATTGGTGAGCGCCGACAAAGCTTCGGCCTGGGTCCCAGGTGCGGGGGCCGGAGCGGGAACCGCTCCGGCGGGTGCGGAGGCCTCGCCGGTCGCCTCGGCGACCGGCTCCCCCGTCGCCAATGCCATCAAGGCGGGAGCCTTGCCCTGCAACTCGTTGACCACCCGCTGGGCCAGTTTCGGCCCGACACCCGGGGCCGCCTTGACGGCTCCGGCATCGGCCAGGGCGATAGCCCGGCTAACCCCATCGGGGCCCAGAACGTTCAGAATCGCCAGCGACGCCTTCGCGCCGACCCCCTGGACTGAAGTCAGCAGACGGTGCCATTCCCGCTCCTGCACGGTCAGAAATCCGAAGAGCTGCAAGAGATCCTCGCGCACGACCATGTCGGTCCAGAGCGCGGTCGTGGATCCGGTTCCCGGCATCGCAACCAGAGTCCGCTGGGAGCAGAATACGACGTAGCCGACCCCACCCACATCGAGCAGCACATGATCTGGCCCGCAAAAAGCCACCTCGCCCCGCAAGCGACCGATCATCGACCGGCCACCGCCGCCGCCAGCCGTCCGCTCGTCTGAAGATGCAATCCGTGGCAGAGCGCGATCGCCAAGGCATCCGCCGCATCCTCACTATCGGGATTGCAGCCGGGCAGTTGCAGGCGGACCATGTGGCCGATCTGTTCCTTGGCCGCGTGGCCCACGCCGACGACCGCCTTCTTCACCGAATTGGGCGCGTATTCTCCGACGCTGATCCCCGCCTGCGCGGGCACCAGCATGGCGATCCCCCGGGCCTGGCCCAGCTTCAGCGTCGCGCGGGGATTGGCGTTGGAAAACGTCTCCTCGACCGCGGCCGCGTCGGGGGCGTATCGGGCCACGATCTCCGTCAGCCCGGTATGCAGCGCCCATAGTCGCGCACCCAGGTCTTCGCCCACTGGCCGGACCGTCCCGCAGGCCACGAAGCGAACGCGGCTGCCCTCCGTCGCGATCACGCCCCAGCCGCAGGCGCGAAGTCCCGGATCAATCCCCAATACACGCATCCCTGCCCTCCGGATGTTCTGCTTTTGGTCGCCCTAGCACGATGCCCGGCCCGGAACCAGCCCGAGCCATGCTACGCATGCATATCGGGCATTCGCGCTTGCCATTTGTGCAGTTTGAAAACTCATCCTACCTGCTGGTCACAGACGGCCCTTGGGCCGCCCCCAAACATCACAACTCGTTTTACCAGGACCAACAAAATGGCCACCTTCGACATCTTCCGTCCCGCCGCCGCCACACCCGGCCTGTTTGCCAACCTTCTGGGTCAGATCGTGGCCTGGAACGACCGCCGCGTCACCCGCAAGCTGCTGGATCAGCTGACCGACCGGGAGCTGGAGGATATCGGCTTGACCCGGGGAGACCTGGAATCGCCAGTCCTGCGCCGCCGCGGGTAAGCCCTGCGCCCAGCGCAGATCGGCCTTTCGGATGGGGCGATTGTCCCATCCAAGTTCATCACCACCTGTTCCGCAACACACGAAACAAAGGAGCTTGCCATGATCGCCCTTCGCCGAACCCTGTCCTACTGGCAGGCCCGCCGAGCCGTCCGCCGCGACCTAAGCCGCCTGGATGACCGCACCTTGGAAGATATCGACTTCAACCGCGCCGATGTGGACATCAAGTTCGGCTGAGGCCGCTCAGTCCCGGCGCAGTGTCAGCGTCGTCCAGTCGCCGATGACCTGGTGCCGCAATACCGAGAAGCCCTGCTCCCCGTAGGCCGCGACCACATCGTCGGCCTGCGGGGTAAGGATCCCCGACAGAATCGCATACCCCCCTTGCGCGCAGCGCGTGCTCATATCCGGTGCCAGACCAATCAACGGGCCCTTCAGGATGTTAGCGAAGATCAGGTCGAACGGCCCGACAAGCTTGTGATGGTCAAAGCCCGCCGCCTCGACGCATTGCACCCGGTCCGACAGGTCGTTGACGGCCAAGTTGGCCTCCGCGACCTCGACTGCGACTTGGTCGATATCTGAAGCGATCACAGGCGCCTCGGGCCAGACCCGCGCCGCCGCCATGGCCAGAACCGCCGTCCCCGCGCCGATATCGGCCACCGGGCCGGGCAGGAGCCCGTCTTGCAACAGCGCCTCGAAAGCCATCAAGCAGCCTTGCGTGGTCCCATGATGCCCGGTCCCGAACGCCATCGCTGCCTCCACAAGAAGGGCCACCCGATCCTCCGGGATTTTGTCCGCATCGTGGGAGCCATAGACCACGAACCGCCCCGCCTCGACCGGCTGCAATTCACGTCGAACATGGGCGACCCAGTCGGTCGGTGGCAAGGCCGACACCGCGAACGGCCGGGCCCCGAACGCCACGGCTAAAACAGCCAACGCCGTCTCATCCGGCGCCATGGAAAAGTAGCCCCCGACCTCCCACAACCCCGAACCATCCTCCATCTCGAACACCCCGACCCCATCCGGCACCGGGTCCATGGCCTCCATCGCAGCGCCCAAGCTTTCCGCCGCGCCCTTGTCCGGCACCGTCGTCAGCGCGGTCCAAGAGGCAGGGGTGATATCGGACATTCGGGCGATCCTTCAGGTGGAAACCGCGCCGTCCCTGGCGCGAGGCCCCCGCGGCGTCAAGCCCAGCCGCTTCACCCCGGTCGCCCGAAGTCGCCCTCGGACCTTGCGGCCGGAACCGTCGACAGGCCCATGGGGATGCAGGTCCGGCCGATCAGCGGATCAAGACAGTTTGAAAGTACCGCTCCTGGAATTGGACACTCTGCGCAATCTCTGCATCCCCCATGACAAGGCCCTCTGGGACGACAATCAACTTGTCCTCGATGTCATCCCGGCGGTGAACGATCGCCACGCAACGGTCCTCAAACCGCGCGACGGGCTTGGTGACCCCCAAAAGATAGGCGTCGATCTTGTGACCATCCGCTGCCATCGTGCCTGGGACATGACCGTAATGCACCGGATAGATGAGCCCGGCGAAGCGCGGATGTCGGCTGCCGACGGGCCGGTCGATGTGGACGACAACACGCGCCCCGATCCAATCGTCCGAAGCATCTGCGGGGCGAAGGCGTTGCATGCGCGGAGCTTAGCAGGACGATCATGGGCGGTCTGCCATCGGGACCAAGCTG
>JBCDCW010000120.1:0-11136 GCA_039180995.1 Pseudomonadota bacterium | reverse complement strand
GAAGCCGCCGAGGCCATCGGATGGGAGGTTCGGGTGCTGGACGGCGCGGGTTCGATCCAAGGACGCACCGCCGCCATCGGGCAGGCGCTTGCATTGCAGCCTGACGGGATCGTCATCAACGGCTTCGACGCGACCGAGCAGCAAGCCGCGCTAGAGGGCGTGGCGGAGGCAGGCATTCCCATGGTCGCTTGGCATTCCGGGCCGGTCATCGGCTGCGATGCACCCGGTGGCATCTTCACGAACGTCTCGACCGACGCGATGGAGGTGTCAGACGTGGCCGCCGAATGGGCGCTTGAGGATGGCGGCGAGGACGTGGGTGTCGTGATCTTCACCGACAGCACCTATCAGATCGCCATAGATAAGGCCGACCGGTTGCAGCAGACGGTCGAAGCCGCCGGCGGCACCGTTCTAGAATATGTCGACACCCCGATCGCCGACACGTCGTCGCGGATGGGCCCGCTGACGACCTCGCTTCTTCAAAAATATGGCGACCGGTGGACCCACGCATTGGCGATCAATGATCTTTACTTTGACTTCATGGGCCCGGCATTGGCCGCGGCGGGCATCTCGTCGGAGAACGGCCCCAAGGCCGGGTCTGCGGGCGACGGGTCCGAGGCGGCGTTTCAACGGATCCGCACCGGCAACTATCAGACGATCACCGTGGCCGAACCCCTCAATCTTCAGGGGTGGCAGCTTGTCGATGAACTCAACCGCGCGGTGCAAGGCGAGGCCTGCTCAGGCTATCTCAGCTCGCCCGCGCTGGTGACCGAGGACGCTTTGGCGAAGCTGGGCGACAGTAATTCCTTCGACCCCGACAGCCCCTATCGCGCGGCGTATCGCGACATCTGGGGCAAGTAGCGCCCCAAGGTGGCCGGGAGATCGACCCCCAAGCGGCTGAGGAGGGCTGCCAGATGGAACCACTCGTAAAGATGCGCGGGATCACCAAACGCTTCGGCGGGGTGCTGGCGCTGAATGCCGTCGACCTGGATGCCTATGCGGGCGAAGTGCTGGCCATCGTCGGCGATAACGGCGCCGGAAAATCCACACTGATCAAGGTGCTGACCGGGGTGTATCAGCCCACGGAAGGGCAGCTTTTCTTGGATGGTGGGCCGGTTCAGTTCAGCAGCCATGCCGATGCGACGGAGCTGGGGATCGACGCGGTTTATCAAACGCTGGCGTTAGCCGATCACCTGGATCCGGCGGCAAACATGTTCCTTGGGAACGAGCTGACCCAGAAAGTGATGGGTATCACGTTTCTCGACAACAAGCGGATGCGCGAGGAGACCGAGCGCGTTCTGATGGATCGCCTGGGCGTCCAATTGAAGTCGCTGGACGCCCCCACCGAGAGCTTGTCGGGCGGGCAGCGGCAGGCCGTCGCCATCGCTCGCGCCGTCTATCACGAAGGGCTGCGGGTCCTGGTCATGGATGAACCGACCGCCGCGCTCGGCCCGCAGGAGACGGCCCGGACGTTGAAACTGATCCAAACGCTTAAGGCGCAGGGCTTGGCCGTGATCCTTATCAGCCACTCACTGGACGATGTCTTCGAAGTGTCCGACCGCATCCATGTCCAACGGCGCGGGCGATGCGCGGGCGTGGTGAAGACTGCCGATTCCAGCACGCAAGACGTCCTTGGCATGATCGTGGGCGCGGAGGATGCAGCATGAGTGATACATCAACCGGACCCCGGACGTTGAACGACCGGCTGGAGCCCTACCTGGCGATCATCGGCCCGATGGTCATGATCCTGGCGCTTCTGCTCTTCATGGGAGTGGTCGAGCCGGCGCGTTACTTCCGCGCGACCAATCTCAATCTCATCCTGCTCGACGCCGCGCTTTATATGCCGATGGCCATGGCGATGACCTTCGTCATCACCCAGCGGGGTATCGATCTGTCCATCGGATCCATTGCTGCGCTGTCCAGTATCCTGATGGCCTTTCTGATCAAGCAATATGGCTTCTCGGTCTACGTGGCCGTGCCCATCGCGATCACCCTTGGCGCGCTGATGGGGTTGCTGAACGGTCTGATTATCACCCGGTTCAACGTCCCCGATCTGATCGGGACGCTCGCGATGGATCTGGTCTATCGCGGCTTCGCCCTGGTGATCGCGAAGGGGCTTGTCCTGGCGCGTTTCCCCGACTTCCTGACCGATATCGGGCGCGGACAGATCCCGGGTTTGGTGCCAATCCCGGTCCTGATCGGGCTGGCGACGATGATTGCGGGCTATGTGCTTCTGACGCGGACCTATTTCGGGCGCTACACCATTGCCATCGGCTCCGATCCCGAGGCGGCGGAACTGACCGGCATCGCCGTCAAGCGGCACAAGGTCTATGCCTATGTCCTGTGCGGTGCCTGCGCGGCTTTGGGGGGCGTCATGCTGACCGGAAAGCTGAACGCGATCCAGGCGACGTCGGCCCCATATTTCAACCTGCACGTCATTGCCGCCGTCGTCGTGGGCGGGACCTCCCTGTTCGGAGGGCGGGCGTCGATGATCGGGTCTCTGGCGGGTGTTCTGCTGCTGAGCATGATGATCAACGCCCTGGTGACGCTTCGTATCGAGTTCTTCTGGCAGTCGGTGGCTTCGGGTGTCGTCATCGTCAGCTCGGTCGCGCTCTACACCTGGATGCAGAAAAAAGACCGAGACGGGGCGGGCACCTGGATAAGCGGCCTGAAAACCCCGGAAGGCCAGAAGACCTGGCGGTTCGCCGCGGCGCTTATCGGTATCCTGATCGCCCTTCTGGCGGTCGGGATGCTGTTTGCCGGATCGGCCGCGCCCAGCGGTTGACCGGATCTCGGCGGGGCGGCCGGGTCGGGGTGTTCGCCCCTGAGCCGGCCGATGCCCCGCTCTCATGCAAAGGGAGGAGACGACATGAGGCTCATAACAACCACCGCGATCCTGGCGAGCATCGCCACATTGGCCATGGCCCAGGATTTGCCGCTGAAGGAATTGCCGGATATCGGCGAGCGGGATTATTGGGTCCCGGATGAAGTCAACGCCGATGGCAAGCTGCCCGCGCTGCAAGCCGTCGTCGGTGCAGAGGCGGTGCCCTATTCAGGGACGCTCGACGCCCCGATACAGATCGCCTTGATCTATCCGTCGGCGGACACGTCCGACTTCTGGGCCCGCAACTACCTGGCGCTGATCAAGCGTCTGGATGAGTTGGGGATCGCCTACGAGACGACCGAATTCGCCAGCCGACAGATCGAGCATTCGCTGCAAGCGACCTATGCCAGTCAGGTCGAACAGGATGCCGATCTTTATGACTACGTGATTTTTGGCCCGTCCGAATTGGCGATCCAGGCCGACAATATCGATAAGCTATCGGCAAACGATGATTTCGCGACCTATGTCTGGGCGTTCCATACGCCGCTGAAGGACCTCGGCCATCAGCCCGATGCCTGGTTCGATTTTTCGTCGGCGGCGGGTGCTTTGGTCATGTGCGACTACATGATCGAACGTCTGGGGGAAGGGGTTACGATGGCCATGAATCGGGGCATCCCGGGGATTACCGACAACCAGCGCTCCGGCGACTTCAAGGCCTGCGTGGAAGAGAAGGCGGGCTGGACCACCGCCTATGAGCATTATGGCGAGTATCAGCGCGAGGGCGGCTTCGAGGGCACGTCGCTGATCTTGCAGGCCTATCCCGAAGCCACGACGATCCACAACGCCAATACTGCGATGGCGATGGGATCGGTCGAAGCCCAGGTGTCGGTGGGCAAGGAGAAGGACATTTTCTCGACCGGTTGGGGCGGCACGGGGCTTGAGCTGGATGCCATCCGACGTGGGGAACTGGACGCCACGCCGATGCGGATGGGCGACGACGTTGGCGCCGCAACGGCCGAGGCGATCAAGGCCGACCTGGAAGGCCGGGCGGATGAGTTGCCTTTGGTCTTCCTGGGTCGGATCACGGTCGCCCATGATCAGATGAACCCGTCCGAATTGGATGCGTTGCAGCAGGAAGCTTTCCGCTTCTCGGGCGTGGGCGCGTTGGAGCGATGATCGACGCCACCGGGGGCGCTGTGTTGTCGCCCCCGGCACTCGGCCGATCCGGCTTGCTCTGTGTCGGTTGCCGTCGAGACGGCATCTTATGGAAAGCTACACGGCGCAGGCGACGACCCCGCCCGTGATGGGGTGATGCGAATGATCGCCGCCATCGGCGGGAAAGCAGATCAGAACGCGATCTGAGCCTTGATCGCCTGGCTTCGATCCGAGGCCAGGTCGAAAGCCGCGACCGCCTCGGCCACCGGAATGGTATGGGTGATCAATGGTGTCACGTCGAGACGTCCGGCCTGCATCAGGGCGACTGCTTCGAAGAACTCGGCATGGAACCGGAAGGAGCCGCGAAACTCGATCTCCTTCGCGGTCATGGCCTGCACCGGCAGGGTCATGTCACCCCCAAGGCCGAGTTGCATGATCACGGCGCCGGGCCGCAGCGCGGGCACCGCAGCGCTGAGTGCGGCAGCCACGCCCGAGCATTCGAACAGCACATCGAAACAGCCCTTTCCCGCGGCATAGGCGGCCAGCGCGTCGGGGTTCTCGGCCACGTTATGGGTGGCGTCGGCGCCCACCTGCTGGGCCATGTCCAGTGTGAACGGCATCACGTCGGTTGTCACGATTTCGACCGCGCCCGCCGCTCGGGCCACCAGGATCGCCAATTGGCCGATCGGGCCGCAGCCGGTCACCAGCACGCGGCGACCCATCAGGTCGCCCGCCCGTTTTGCGGCGTGAAGAACCACGGCCAGTGGCTCCGCCGTGGCGGCTTCCGCGGCGGTCAGTCCGGCCGCAGGCGCGCATTGCCGGGCATCGGCGACCAGGTATTCCCGGAAGGCACCTTGTATATGGGGAAACGGCATTGCCGACCCGTAGAAGCGCATTTCAGTGCAGTGATTGTGCCGCCCTTCCAGGCAGTAGGTGCAGGCATAGCAGGGGCGCGACGGCGAGATGGCGACCAGGTCGCCGACCTGCAATCCGGTCACGCCGTTGCCGAGGGCATCGATGCGCCCCGAAACCTCGTGCCCAAGGATCATGGGTTCCCGAAGGCGGACGCTGCCGAAGCCGCCATGGTTGTAATAGTGTAGGTCAGACCCGCAGATGCCGCCCCGTTCCATGCGAATGAGGACCTCGCCTGGGCCCGGCGCCGGCTTGTCCTGCTCTTCGATCCTGAGGTCTCGGGCGGCGTGGGCGACGATGGTTTTCATGGTGGGACCTTACAAGACGGCGGAGGACAAGGAAGCGCTCGCGAAACGGCGCTGAGCTTGTCTTGACCCGTGGCTTTCCAGGCCTTGATCGTGCCACTGGCATGGTGTGGCTGTCGAAGAGTAGTCTCGGCGCCAACATCTCTTTGGGGTGCGATGACCCGCACATCGGGGCCATGCTTCCCCAGGAAGGCGCTTGGGTCCTTGGTCCCGAACGTCGTTTCGACATCCGTCTGATCCCAATTGGAGTAGGGGCCTGCTTGAAGGATGGCTGGCTTCGCCACGATCGGGAATCTCGATTGACAGAACTGCTCTCTAAATGGAATGGTATCGGTAACAGGAGTGATCGGCAAGGTCGATTGTTCTTCTCTATTTGCGAACGAGGCCCCTATGACCAACGAAATTTTTTCCCTTCACGGTCGCCGGGCCCTGATCACGGGCTCGTCCCAAGGCATTGGACTGGCGCTGGCCAAAGGGTTGGCAGAGGCGGGAGCCGATATCGTGCTGAATGGCCGCGATACCGCGAAGCTCGACGCCGCCCGGGCTCAGATCCCGGGCAGCGTGGCCCTTGCCTTCGACGCCACCGACCATGATGCGGTGCGCGCAGCGGTCGATGGGTTCGAGGCGGAAATCGGGGCCATTAATATCCTCGTCAACAATGCCGGCATGCAGCACCGGACCCCCTTGGAAGACTTTCCGGCCGATGCGTTCGAACGCCTGCTGCAAACCAATGTTGCCAGCATCTTCCATGTGGGCCAAGCCGTCGCGCGGCATATGATCGGCCGGGGCGCGGGCAAAATCATCAATATCGCCAGCGTCCAGACGGCGTTGGCCCGGCCCGGCATCGCCCCCTATACCGCGACCAAGGGTGCCGTCGGCAATCTGACGAAAGGGATGGCCACCGATTGGGCGCGCCACGGCCTGCAATGCAACGCCATCGCGCCTGGCTATTTCGACACACCGCTGAATGCAGCCCTGGTTGCGGACCCTGACTTCACGGCCTGGCTCAAGACGCGGACGCCCGCTGGCCGATGGGGACGGGTCGAAGAACTGGTCGGAGCCTGTGTCTTTCTGTCGTCGGATGCGTCGAGTTTCGTCAATGGGCATACGCTCTACGTGGACGGCGGCATCACGGCGTCGCTGTGATGCGGTTCGTCATCATGGGGGTGTCCGGTTGCGGCAAAACCTCCGTGGGGGAGGCCTTGGCCGCGCATGGTCTGCTGACGTTCGTCGATGGCGACACGCTTCATCCCCGATCCAACATCGACAAAATGTCCCGAGGGATCCCGCTGGGCGATGCCGACCGCTGGCCCTGGCTGGCGGCGGTCGGGCAGAGATTGGCCGCCGGACCGGACCCCATCGCCATCGGGTGTTCAGCCTTGGCCCGCCGCTACCGGGATGTGATCCGGGCCGAGGCGATGCCGGTGCATTTCATCCATCTTTTCGCGGCCAAGGCTGTGCTGGCGAAACGGGTGGACGCGCGGCGCGGGCATTTCATGCCGCCGGCACTACTCGATAGCCAATTCGACGCGCTGGAACCGCTTGCCGCCGACGAAGACGGGGTGACCATCGACATCGCGTCGTCCCTAGAGACGGTGATTGCGCAAGCCTCAGCCTATGTCAGGGAGATGACGACATGACCGAACGCATCGCATTGATCGGCGCAGGGGCCATGGGGGGCGCCATCGGCACGCGCTTCCTGGAAACGGGAAACGCCTTGACGGTCTTCGATCTGGACGTGGACAAGGCCGCAACGCTGGTGGCAAAGGGCGCCGCCGCGGCGCCAAGCGCTGCCGCCGCGGCGGCGGAGGCCGACACGGTCATCACCAGCTTGAATTCTGCGAGTATCGTCGGATTGGCGGCCTTCGGGGCGGACGGGGTGGCCGACGGGGCGAAGCCGGGCACCCTGATCATCGATATGTCGTCGATCGACCCGGGCGCGACGGCGGATTTTGCCAAGCAAGCCGCCGAAAAGGGTTTCGGCTGGGTCGATGCCCCCCTGTCTGGCGGCGCACCAAAGGCCCTGATCGGGCAACTGACCCTGATGCTCGGCGGTGAGGAACAGCACGTTGTCCGCGCTTTGGGGGTTCTGGGCCATGTGGCCTCGAATATGACCCATATGGGCGGGCCGGGCGCCGGTCAGACGACCAAGATGATCAATCAGGTCCTCTGCGGACTGGGCTTTCTCGCCGTGGCCGAGGCGACGCAGCTTGCGCTTGATGCGGGCGTCGACGCCACCAAAATCCCGGGCGCGCTGAAAGGCGGGCGGGCTGACAGCGCGCTTCTTCAAGAATACATGCCGCGCTTTGCGACCAAGGATTATCGGCGGACAGGACGCATCGACAACATGGTCAAGGATTTGAACATGGTGAACGACCTGGCGCGGCGGACGGGAACCGCGATGCCGATGACGGCGCTTTGCACCGAAATTCACCGCATGCTCACCGCCGCTGGACTGGGCGGCGAGGATCAGGCGGCCGTCATGGAATTCTTCAGAGGCGCCAAGGAGGCGATGCCCCAATGATTACGCGTTTCGCTCTTTTTGAGGGATCGGTGGTGGCCGATAAGGTCGAAGACTTCCGGGCAGCGGTGATGGACAGCCTCGTGCCGCTTTGGACGCAGTTTCCTGGCAACACGGATGTCCGGGTCATGTTCGGCGAAGACCGGGACGAAGGCGCCCCCGAATTCCCCTTGATCCTGGCGATCACCTATCCCGACCGCGCCACCATGACCGCAGCGCTGGACAGCCCTGCGCGTTTTCGGTCCAAGGAAGTGACCGGTGAGATCATCGACGCCTATTTCACGGGCCGAATTCATCATCACGTGATGGCGCTGAACGGCTACGGAGGCTGACGCAGATCATGACGGAGCGGGTGACGATGCGCGATGTCGCGGCTGCGGCGGGGGTATCCCCGATGACCGTCTCCCGTGCGTTGAAGCAAGATAGCTCCGTGACGGCCGAAACCCGAAAGACCGTCCAGGCGGCGGCGGACAGGCTGGGCTATGTCTACGATTCCACCGCGCAAGCCTTCCGGGCGCAGCGCAGCGGGTTCGTTGCCGTTACACTCCCCTCGATCAACAATGCCAACTTCGCATCGACCCACAAGGCCCTGACCGCCCGGCTGTCGCACGCCAAGCTGCAACTTCTGCTTGGCATCACGAACTACGACCTCGATGCAGAGGAGCGGTTGGTGCGGCAATTACTTGCCCGTCGACCCGAGGCGTTCATCCTGACGGGCGGTACTCATACCGATGTCACTCGCAAGCTTTTGCAGGCCGTCGATTGCCCGGTCCTTGAGATGTGGGATATCCCCGCCCAGCCGATTCAGCATGTCGTGGGCTTTTCCAATGCCGAGGCCATGGCTCTGATCGTCGATCACCTGGCGCAACGCGGGCATCGTCGCTTTGGCTTTCTGGGCGCCAATCCCGGAACTGACCTTCGGGGCGCCGAACGTCGGCGCGGCGCGGCCCAGGCGGCGCGACGCCTGGGCCTGCCGGATATGGTCCAGTTCGATGTGGGCCCCGCCCCGGCCACCATGACCCATGGCGCCAATTTCGTCCGAAACGCCGGCCCGGCGCTTGAGGGCCTCGACGCGCTGATTTGCGTCTCCGACCCTGTGGCCTTCGGGGCCATGGCCGCCCTGGTAGAAGCAGGACGACAGGTGCCCGACGAGATCGCCGTGACCGGCTTCGGGAATTTCGAGATCGCCCGCATCGGACACCCCAAGCTGACAACCGTCGAGGTCGGGGCTCAGCCGATCGGTCTGATGGTCGGTGATCTGATTGCAGGTCTTCTAGACGCAGAGACTCGATCGCTCGTGCCCCAGTGCCAACATCTCGACCCACGGCTGATCCTCGGCGGGTCATCTTAGCGCGTGCGGGACGTAGCGGTGGGCGCGGTCGCGAAGACAGGAGCCCGGCGTCGTTCCTTAGGGCAGAGAGGCAGAATGGCGCCGGGGGTCAAAAGGCGACCAGCGCCGAAGTCGACGCTGAAGTTCCTGGCCAGCGTGGCGAAAGTCACGCCATCGGAAGGGCGTTTCGAATCGTCATCGGTGAAACGTTCGCGTAAGTCTATGTGAATAGTTGAACGCCGCGACCGGCTTTTCGGGCAGACACAGTTGAAGTGGAACGGCCATAAGTTGGACAGGCCGGGGGGCGTGGGCCCGACGGCAGCATCGCAGGCAACGATGACCGACTAGATGTCCAGGGTGTTTTCGCGTTCCCAGTTTGAGAAATGCGAGACGTAGGATGTCCATTCCTGGTGCTTCATCTTAAGATAGGCGGCGCTGAAGTCTTCGCCCATGGCGGCCTTCAAGCCTTTGTCCTTGTCGAATTCCCTTAGCGCGTCGAGCAGGTTCAGCGGCAATTTCAGCGCGCCGCGGACCTTGTGGCCTTCGGCATACATGTCGATGTCATAGCGCTTGCCTGGGTCGGCCTTTGACGCCAGCCCCGACAGACCTGCGGCGATGATCACGGCTTGCAGCAGGTAGGGGTTCGCCGCCCCGTCAGGCAGGCGCAGCTCGAACCGACCGGGGCCGGGGATGCGGACCATGTGGGTGCGGTTGTTGCCGGTCCAGGTCACCGTGTTCGGCGCCCATGTGGCGCCCGAGACGGTGCGGGGCGCGTTGATCCGCTTGTAGCTGTTGACCGTTGGGTTGGTGATCGCGGCCAGTGCGCTGGCATGCTTCATGATGCCGCCCAGAAAGTGCTTGCCGCGCTCAGACAGCCCGACCTCGCCCGTGGGGCCGTCGCCTTTGCCCGCGAAGACGTTGGTCTTGGCCTTGTCGCCCGGCGCGTCCCAGACTGAGACGTGGACATGGCAGCCATTGCCGGTCAGGCCCTCTATGGGCTTGGGCATGAAGGTTGCGCGGAAGCCGTGTTTCTCGGCCACCGACTTGGTCATGAACTTGAAGAAGGAGTGCTTGTCAGCCGTGCGCAGCGCGTCGTCGAACTCCCAATTCATCTCGAACTGGCCGTTCGCGTCCTCATGGTCGTTTTGATACGGGCCCCACCCAAGCTCCAGCATGTAGTCGCAAATCTCGCGCACCACATCGTAGCGGCGCATGACGGCCTGTTGGTCGTAGCAGGGCTTTTCAGCCGTATCGAACGGGTCGGAGATCTGGTTGCCCTCGGGCGTCAGCAGGAAATATTCCGCCTCGACCCCGGTCTTGACGTGAAGACCCTCGGCGGCGGCAGCATCAATCTGGGTCCGCAACACGTTGCGCGGGGCTTGCGCGACATCCTCACCCTCCATCACGCAATTGGCGGCGACCCAGGCAACCTCGGGCTTCCAAGGCAGTTGGATGACCGAGGATGGGTCCGGCACGGCCAGCATGTCGGGATGGGCCGGCGTCATGTCGAGCCATGTGGCGAACCCGGCGAACCCCGCACCTTCCTCCTGCATGTCGGCAATGGCCTGGGCGGGGACCAGCTTGGCGCGTTGACCGCCGAACAGGTCGGTGAACGAGATCATGAAGTATTTGACGTCGTTCTTTGCGGCGAATTTTGCCAAGTCTTTGGTCATTTATCGGTCCCCTTATTCTTCTTGATGTGCTGCCCGTGTCAGTAGGATGTGCCCGGCTTGCCCGGATACCAATCCGTTCCCGCCAGCGGGATTTTCGCCATAGCGGCGGCCTCCAGCGTCAGGGCGCAGAGGTCTTCGGGCTCCAGATTGTGCAGATGGCTTTTGCCGCAGGCCCGCGCGATGGTCTGCGCCTCCAGCGTCATCACCTTGAGATAGTTGTTGAGCCTCCGCCCGCCCTCAATGGGGTCGAACCGAGCCATCAGGTCGGGGTCTTGTGTGGTAATCCCGGCGGGGTCTTGCCCCTCATGCCAGTCATCATAGGCGCCTGCTGTGGTGCCGAGGGCGTCGTAAAGGGTCGCCTCCTTAAGACATTCCTGTGCTGTAGGGATTTAGAATACTAGTCGGCTGAACCATGTAAT
>JBCDCW010000119.1:0-11242 GCA_039180995.1 Pseudomonadota bacterium | reverse complement strand
GACAAGAAAGCTGCTTGGAAGGACCTGCCGGAGAAGATCCAACAGGTTTTCTTGCGCGGGTCCGGCGATGAGAAGATCAAGTTCCGGTACGACGAGGCCGGGCGCGTCTATGAAGTGACGCGGGTCTTCGAGGGCGTCATCCCGAATATGGAGCGGCGGTACCGCGAGACGGATAGCTCCTGGGTGCGAGAGGAATTCGAGCGATATCAAAATAATAGGCCGTGTCATTCCTGTGGCGGTTATCGCCTGCGGCCCGAAGCGTTGGCGGTGAAGATCGGACCGGCCAAGGGCAAGCCGGAAGACCGGCTGCATGTGGGTCAGGTGGTTGAGATGTCGATTGCCGAGGCGCTCGCCTGGTGCGACGCCGTGCCGGGGCAGCTGTCGAAGCAGAACAACGAGATCGCGCGGGCGATCCTGAAGGAGATCCGGGAGCGGCTGGGATTCCTGAACAATGTGGGTTTGCAATATCTGACGCTGAGCCGGAATGCCGGGACATTGTCGGGCGGCGAGAGCCAGCGGATCCGGCTGGCCTCGCAGATCGGGTCGGGGCTGACCGGGGTGCTCTACGTGCTTGATGAGCCGTCGATCGGGCTGCACCAGCGGGACAATGACCGGCTGCTGACGACGCTGAAAAACCTGCGGGATCAGGGGAATACGGTGATCGTGGTCGAGCATGACGAGGAGGCGATTCGCGAGGCGGATTACGTCTTCGATATCGGTCCGGGCGCCGGCGTGCATGGCGGCGAGATCGTGGCCCAGGGCACGCCGCCGGAATTGGAGGCCAACCCGGCTTCGGTGACGGGCGATTACCTGGCCGGGCGGCGCGAGATCCCGGTGCCGGAGAAGCGCCGGAAGGGGAATGGCAAGAAGGTGACCGTGGTCGGTGCGACGGGGAACAACCTCAAAAACGTGAAGGTGGATTATCCACTGGGCAAGTTCGTGGCCGTGACAGGCGTATCGGGTGGCGGCAAGTCTACGCTGACCATTGAGACGCTGTTCAAAACTGCGTCCATGAAGCTGAACGGCGCGCGGCAGACGCCGGCGCCGTGTGAGACGATCAAAGGGCTCGAACATCTGGATAAGGTGATCGACATCGACCAGCGGCCGATTGGGCGGACGCCGCGTTCGAATCCAGCTACTTACGTGGGGGCGTTCACACCGATCCGCGATTGGTTCGCCGGGCTGCCAGAGTCGAAGACGCGGGGCTATAAGCCCGGGCGGTTCAGCTTCAACGTCAAGGGCGGGCGCTGCGAGGCGTGCCAGGGCGACGGCGTCATTAAGATCGAGATGCACTTCCTGCCGGATGTCTATGTGGAATGCGAAACCTGTAAGGGGAAGCGCTATAACCGCGAGACATTGGAAATTCTGTTCAAGGGCAAGAGCATAGCGGACGTTCTTGATATGACGGTCGAAGATGCGCAGGAATTCTTCAAGGCGGTGCCGAGCATTCGCGAGAAGATGGATGCGCTGATGCGGGTGGGGCTCGGCTATATCAAGGTCGGACAGCAGGCGACGACGCTGTCGGGCGGCGAGGCGCAGCGGGTGAAGCTGTCTAAAGAGCTGTCGAAACGGTCGACGGGTCGGACTTTGTATATTTTGGATGAGCCGACGACGGGTTTGCACTTCGAAGATGTTCGAAAATTGCTAGAGGTGCTTCACGAATTGGTGGACCAGGGAAATACTGTCGTGGTGATCGAGCACAACCTGGACGTTGTGAAGACCGCCGACCATGTCATTGATATCGGGCCGGAAGGCGGTGATGGCGGGGGCGAGATCGTCGCCACCGGGACGCCAGAGCAGATCGCCCAGGTCGAGGGCAGTCATACGGGGCGTTATCTGAAGACGATGTTGGCGGGGCGGAAGATCGCGGCGGAGTAGAGAATTCCTATTTTAAGAATTCTTCGGAAAGTCTTACCATAAGACTTTCTGTGCCTTGGGTCGGAGGATGTGCGTTTGTTTCTGAGAGCCGTGGTAGCAGCGCTGTCCCTGATCTTGCCAGGCCCGGCCCAGGCGCAATGCGGGCCAGATGCGCCCTGCGAGATCACCGACGGCTCTTATCATCTGGTGTTGCCTGATGGATGGGATGGGACGTCGCCGTTACCTGCTTTGATCTTCTACCATGGGCATCGCGGGTCGGGGCGGTCGATTTTCCGCTCCGTCGGGTTGAACGGCGACTTCGGAGGGGCTGGGTATCTCTTGATCGCGCCCAATGGCGCGCTGCGGCCGGACAGCGATATCCGGTCGTATCCCGCGCGGGACGGCGCGCCGCGGGACGATGTGGCATTTACCCTGGCCGTTTTGGAGGACGTGGCGGCGCGGGTGCCGTTGGACCGGGATCGGGTCTTTGCGGCGGGGTTTTCCGCGGGCGGGTCCATGGCGTGGTTGCTGGCTTGCGAGGCGGGGGACCGGCTTGCGGGAATGGTGTCGGTGGCAGGCGCTCTGCGGCGGCCCAATCCGTTGGGCTGCGCCGGGCTGGCGGGTTTGCCGGTAATGCAGGTCCATGGCTTCGCCGATGCGCAGGTGCCGTTCGAGGGGCGGGGCATTCGGGATTGGCACCAGGGCAGCGTCTGGGATTCGCTGGATCGGGCGCGGTCGGTGAATGGGTGCCGGTCGAATCCGGACGAAATCACCATCGACGAGGGTTTGCGGATCCGGGATTGGGCGGCGTCTTGCGCCTCGGGGTCGGCTGTGAAGTTGGTGATCCACGATGGCGGGCACGGCCTGCCGCGGGGTTGGACTGGCTGGGCCTTGGCGTTTCTGGAAGGGGCGCATTAGGACGTTAGCGCTGGACGAGCAAAGCCCTTAGGCCGTGGAAATGGTAGATGTCGGCGTAGCTGGGCGGTTGGGTGGTCCGAAGGGCCGGCGCGCGCTCGGCAAGGGCGCGGAGCGATTCCAGCAATTCAAGGCGGGCTAGGGGGGCGCCGAGGCAGAAATGCAAGCCTGCGCCGAAGCTGGCGGGTGGAGGCGAGCCGGGGAAGCGGGTTGGGTCGAAGGTGGCCGGATCGGCATAGGCCGCGGGGTCGCGGTTGGCAGCGGCCAGCAGGAGGCCGACTTGGTCGCCGATCTTGAAGCGGTGACCGAAGGCGGTGACGTCCTCCCTCGCGTAGCGGGTGAAAAGGTGGAGGGGCGGGTCGTGGCGCAGGATTTCTTCGATCAGGTCCGGCGTGATCTCGGTGCCCCACAGGCCCGCTGCCGAGAGGCTCATGATGCCGTTGCCGATTGTGTGGACCGTGGCCTCATGGCCTGCATTCAGCAACAATATACAGGTGGCGGTGACCTCTTCGGGGCTGAGACGCCCCTCATCGGCCGCGTCGCGCAAGACGGCGATCAGGGTGCCTGGCGATGGGTCTTGCAGGATGTCGGAGAGGTAGGCGCTGAAGGCCGCGGCGGCCCGGGCGGCGGCGACTTCGTGGGCGCGCGTGCGGCGGGCCTGGTACATGCCGACCATGGCACCCGACCAGGCCAGGAGCCGGGGCGCATCGGTTTCGGGGACGCCCAGCAGACGCGCGATGACACGGACCGGGAGGGGTTTGGCGAAGGCGTCGAGCAAGTCAAACGGGTCTGGCGGAAAGGCATCGATCAGGGCGTGGGCGAGCGCGGCTATTTCGGGGCCAAGGGCAGATATCCGGCGGGAGGTGAAGGCGCGCAGGACTTGGGCGCGTAGGCGGGTGTGGCGCGGGGGTTCGAGTTCCAGCATGGAGTGGTCCTCGACCGCCCAGAAGGCCGCTTGATGGGTGGGTCTGGGGGGTGGGAACGGGTCTTCGCGGCCGAAGCGGCGGTCGCGCAGGAGGGTGTCGACGGTGGCATGGGCGGAGGCAACGGGAAGGCCGTAGTCGGTCCAGTAAGCCAAGGGCCCGGCGATGCGGAGGCGGTCGTAGAACGGGTAGGGGTTCTGGACGAAGGCCGGGTCGGTGGGCGATTGGGTAAAGCGCTGCATGGGGTGTCGGTGCCGGTCCCGGCAAGCCAGGTCAAGCGATGCGGGACGTCGGACCTGCTGGTGCGAGCCGACGGATAAGACCGGGCTCGCCCATGTCGCGCGGGCGAGAAACCGACCAGAAAGTGCCGTCTGGCAGATGATCGAGATGGTCGCTTTTGTCCGGTATGGCGCCGTCGACGAACGTCAGGTGACCGTCATCGGTAGCGACCAAAGCGATGCCCCCGGCCCAGGGATCGGTGCTGGCGTAGCGACCTGACGGGCTGATGTAGTCGTGGAGGCCGCGGCGTTTCGGGTCGATTGCCTGGTTGAAGTCCATCAGGAACAGTTTTCGGTCACATGGCCGAATGGATCGATAGCCGCGAGCATTGCAAACGGATCGCCGGTCCGAGGATGGCCCGGGGTCCTGCGCGTCAAGACGAGGGTGCGTCCATGGCGGTGTAGCACGGCATCTCTGTAGGGAGCGAGCAGGCCCTGATAGGCGGGCAGATCAGCACGTGCGAGGTTGGTGGGCGGCTGGTTTCGACCGGCGCCCCGAAGACGCGCCAGGGGGTCGTGTGGCCTGGAAGCTCAGGTGGCTTCGTCTTGCGTGACATGAAGGCGGCCGACTTGGGACGTGCCATCGTGATTGACCGGTGCGGCAATGCAATCTGTACCATGGATGTGATACGGACCGATGACCCTGCCGCGAGAAAGAGGGATCGTCTTGGAATCTTGCAAACTCGGGATGGGTTGGCGGCGGAGCGGAAGTGCGATGGGCTCCGACACAAGGAGCGCTCGGGTCGGGGCATCGGGCATCAGCGGCACCTGCCGAATCTCGTCAGGCGAATGCAGCACGAGCAGGCGGTCGGGCAGGGCGCAGAGCGTGGGGTCAGCGGTCGTTTCGCGCGCCATGGCGGTGGAGCTATCCCAAGCCGGATGGCCTGATTCACCAATGTCGCAAAGCATCTGACGGAGCTTGGGGGCCTGCCATCGCGTCAGTCGGCAGGCGAAGCCAGACCAGCGCCAACGGCAGGCCGTCAGCGCGTGGCACAAGGTTGGGGCACAGGGACAGCCGGCACGGGCCGTGACCCTGGGGGACGTCTATGTCGAAGACGAGGCTTTTCGCGGTGATCTCATCGCGCGCGGTCTCCGTGAGAGTCAGAGAGGCGGTCATGGGGTCACGACGCGGTCAATGCCTCGGCGATGGGGAGGAAGTCGGCGGCTGTCAGGCTGGCGCCGCCCACCAGGGCGCCGTCGACATTGGTCAGGGCGAAGAGTTCGGCGGCGTTGGCGGCTTTGACCGAGCCACCGTAGAGCAACGACATGTCGGGGCCCAGGCGAGCGCGGAGGGCGTCGTGGACCTCGGCCACCTGGTCGGGCGTGGCGACCTGGCCGGTGCCGATGGCCCAGACGGGCTCGTAGGCGATGACCAGATTTTCGGGCGCGGCGCCCTGGGGCATGGAGCCGTCGACCTGGCCCATCAGGATCGGGAGAGTTAGGTCGGATTGCCGTTGTTCCAGCGTCTCGCCGATGCAGAGGATGGCCTTCATTCCCGCGCGCCAGATGGCGGCGATCTGGGCGGCGATCTGGGCATCGGTCTCGCCGTGATCCTGGCGGCGTTCGGAATGGCCCGCCAGGCACCAGGTGGCGCCGGCATCGGCCAAGATCTCGGCCGAGAGGTCGCCGGTATGGGGGCCCGAACTGTTGGCGTGGCAGGCCTGGCCGCCGACGGGCAAGCCTGTCGGCATGCGCGATAGAAGCGTTGCGGGCGGGCAGATCAGCGTGGTGATGCCGTCGGGTGAGCCCGAGGCGATGGCCTCGGCTTCAGCCAGGGACGCGCGGGTCCCGTTCATCTTCCAATTTCCGGCGGCGATCTTTTGGGGCATTCTGCTCTCCCTCCCGAGTGTTGATGCGTCTTAGCCGCTGGGACATGGGGCGCGCCAGGGGCGTCGGCCATTCCGCGCCTGCTGCGTGTTACCGGTGCCGGGCCAGGCAAGACAGGGGGCGACGCCTCAGATGCCCTGGCGGACTGGACAAGGCTGCCAAAGAGCGGTCGGAGCGGGTTTCGATGTCGATCGCCGCGCTATGCCTCGGGAGGGTGGAAGCGGCGTGCCGATTTGGGTTGGCTTTCGTGAAGGAGGCCAAAAGCCCGTCGCCGTCAACTTGAGACATCAGCGAAAGGCGAAGCGCGGGCAGTTTTGCGGCTGTGCGTGCGGTTCCCGAAAAGCCGTGTTTCAGGTTTTCAGGAAACACGTGACCGAGCCGTCGTGCCGGTTCGGTGATGCGCCGCGGTCCCGCGTCCGATGCTTTGGCGGGCGGCGTGCTTAAGAAAAGGTTGCCACGGCAAAGGGGGTTTCGCACCCATGCCGTTTTATCCCTGTCGGGCGTAGGGCCTACGTTCACAAAGTGCCGCTGCGCCCGCCCTCATCGACAGGACGGCCTCTAGCCGGGCGCGCCCAGCCTTTCGTCGAACTTGATCGACTCGCCGCAGCCACAGGCATCGACCACGTTGGGATTGCGGAACTTGAAGCCGGATTCGAGCAGCGAGGTCTCGTAGTCGATTTCCGTCCCGAACAGGAACATCTGCGCCATGGGGGCAATCATCACGCGGGCCGTGGATTCGCCGTCGACGGGCACTTCGACCACCTCGTCATGGGGTTCCACGTCGGCCACGTAATCCATTGTGTATTCCATGCCTGCGCAGCCGCCCTTCTTGACACCGATGCGAAGGCCTGCCGCGTCCTTCTGAGACATCAGCCGCGCGATTTGGGCGGCGGCGGCATCTGTGACGGTGACGGGGGATTGGCCGGGGATGGCGAACATTGGGCAAGCTCCGTTTCTAATCTCAAGGTAGGCGGTCGCGGGCCGGGGCTCAAGGGGTGGTCAGAAAGGCGGCCAGGGCGTCGAGGGCTTGGCGGATGGCGGGGTCGTGGCGGGCCTCGTGATGGGCGACCAGCCATTCTTCGCGGGTGAGATCCGCGATCGGATCGGACAGGGCGCGCAGCGTGGGGCGCGTGCGGCCGACGAAATCGGGCAGGACGATGCGGCCCACGCCCGTTTCAGCCAAGGCCAGGCGCAGGCCCGGCTCGTTGGCGGCGAGGACGACCGAGGCGCCGTGGTGGCGTTCGACCCAGCGTTCCGAGGCGAAGGGCGCCACCTCGGACGCGCCGCCGATCCAGTCCACGACGTCCTCCGAGGTGGCATAGATGGATTGCGTGACCTTGCCCGTGCGCCGCCCGGCGAGCCAGGGTTGTTCGGGGCGGGCGTTGCGAATGCCGATGTCGATTTCGCGCCGGGCCAGGTCCAGGATGCGGTGGCATTGGACGAATTCGGGGATCCAATCGGCCTCGGGCGTCCAGAAGGCGGAGAGGTTCTGGGCCAGGCGCAGCGAGGTCCAATGGCCGGCCGAGATGCGCACCCGAACGCGGGTGGCGCCATCGAGCCGCCAGCGGTCGATATCGACGGCGGCCGCTTCCATGCGCTTGACCTGTTCCAGGAGGCCGCGGCCGTCGGGCGTGACGGCATAGCCGTCATTGCCATGCAGGAAGAGTCGCTTGCCGATCTGCCGTTCGAACGCCGTCATCCGGCGCGACAGGGTCGCGGTCGAGGTGCCCGTCTGTTCGGCCGCCTTGGCCAGCGTGCCGGTGCGGGCGACGGCAGCAAAGAGCGCAAGGTCGTTCCAGGGGATCGGGTCTTTCATCGGGGAAAGGGTAGTTGCGGGCCTGGTGGGCTGCAATCGGGCCGGGGCCGGCGCAGGGTGAGAGCCGAACCAGACACAGGAGGCCCCCATGTGGGATGCGGAGACGGAGCGTTTATATCCAACGGCTTACCAGCGGGAGCAGGCGATGTTTGCAGAAATGGAACGGGACTTGCAGGCGCGCAAGCGGCGGCGCTGGCGACTGTGGCTGGGCCTAATGATCGCCGGGCGGCACCGGCAGCTGAGGCGAGGGCGGCTGCCCCCCGGTCGCCAGGCGGGCGCGGCGCCGATTTGCCGACCGGCGGCGGTGGAACCCTGACAGTGGCGCCCCATCAGCTGGCCTTGTCGGCGGGGTGGGGTTTTGCCCGGTCGGCGGTGAGCCGGCGGGTCAGTTCGGGATAGTCGGTTTTGCCCGAGGCCAGGACTGGGATGTCGTCGAGGGCGATCAACTCGGCCGGAAGTTGGAGTTCCGAGAGCCCTTCGGACCGGGCCTGCATCTGCAATGCGGCGCGTTCGGGCGCGGCCCCCGCAAGCGCCAGCAGGATGCGTTCGCCCTTGCGAGGGTCGGGAATCGCGATGGCGGCGACCCCGGCATCGGGCCAGGTCTCGGCGGCCAGACGTTCGATCGCGGCGAGCGAGACCATCTCGCCCCCGATCTTGGCGAAGCGCTTGATGCGCCCGCGCAGCGTCACGAAGCCATCCGCATCGACCGAGACGGCATCGCCGGTATCGTACCAACCGTCCGTCAGGGGCTGCAGGATGCCGGGCGTATCGGTGCGCATATAGCCCAACATGATATTGGGTCCCTTCACCCAAAGACGGTCGCCGGGCAGGCCAGGCACCCGTTCCAGCCTGGTTTGAAGCGCGGGCAGGAACTGGCCTACAGTGCCGAAGCGGTTGCTGGCAGGGGTGTTCAGCGCCAGCACAGGCGAGGCTTCGGTGGCGCCGTACCCTTCGATGATGCGCACGCCGAAGCGGTCAACCCAAAGCTGGCGGGTGCCGGGTTTCAGTGGCTCGGCCCCGGCAATGGCGGCCCGCACCGACGTGAAATCGTTGGGATCCGCGCGGCGGCCCCATCCGGCGAAGAAGGTGTCGGTGCCGAAGATCAGCGTCGCCTGGTGCATGTAGGCCAGTTCGGGGATAACTTTGTAATGGAGCGGCGTGGGATAGATCAGGATGCGCGCGCCGCAGAGCATCGGGAACAGCATCCCGCCGGTCAGGCCCAGGGAATGGAAGAGCGGTAGCGCCAGCAGGACGCGGTCGCGGGGGCCCACATCGCTGCGGGCGCGCAACTGGGCCACATTACCCAGGACGTTTCCATGGCTGAGCACGACGGCCTTTGGCGTGCCTTCGGTGCCCGAGGTGAAAAGCACGACGGCCGGATCGTCACGCTGGGCCGGGGCCGGGCGGCCGGGGGCGAGGAGGGCGCGCAAGCGACCGAGGAGCCCGATCTCCGTGCGCAAATCCTCGGTCCAGATGATCTCGGCCCCGGTCTCGCGCAGGGTGTCGATCATCGGCTCCAACTGGCCCTGCGCGACGAAGGCGCGGCTGGACAGGACCCGCTTGATCCCGGCCGCCTTGGCGGCTGCCTTGGCGGGCCCTGCGCCCAGGGTGGGGTTCAGAAGGGCTGGGACCCGGCCCTCGCGCCAGAGGGCCGACAGCACGACGGGCACGGTGGCCACGCCCGGCAGCAGGAAGCCGACCACCTCGCCCGGATCGGTTCGGCGCCGCAGGCGGGCGCCCAGCGCGGCGGCGCCCAAGGAGATGCGCCGCAGGCTGAGCATGTTGCCCAAGGGATCCTCGATGGCTGTCGCGCCGGCCTCGAAGCGCCTTTCCGTGGCTGCCAGCGCGGCGGGAATGGTCGGCCAGCGATGCAGCGCTTGGAAACGCTGGTCTTCAAGCATGTCCCGCAGGCCTTGGGCCGTTAGTGGAGCGGCATCCGCCAGACGGGGCGCGCCGATCTGGACATGGATGCGGGGCCGTTTGCGGCGCGGATGGCCGGGCTGGGCGTGGGACCAATGGGACAGATCGAGCCCGTCCAGATGGATCGGCACCAGCGGCGCCTGGGTCGCCTCCAGCAGACGCGTCGCGGCCGGGTAGATCTTCATCAGAGCGCCGTGCAGCGACATGCGGCCTTCGGGGAAGACGATGGCGGCGGCGCCAGCGCGGACACGGCGGATGAAGTCACGGGCGCCGCTGGGATCGCCGGTGTCGACCCAATCGAGCCCCGCTTGCCCCCAGAGCAGGCCGGCCAGCCCTTTGGCCGGGGGCTTGGACTGCATGGCGACCAAGCAGGGGCGGCCGATCAGGGCGGCGATCAGTGGCGCGTCGACGACACTGAGATGGTTCGAGACATACACGACAGGGCCGTCGGCCCGGAGGTTCGGGGCGCCGGTAATCTCGACACGGAACCAGGCCCGGAGGGCGGCGGACATCCACATGGGCGGGCGCGTATGGGACATGTTCTCGGTCAACGGTTTCAACGGTAGCGTAACTGTGGGCGTTCGTCTTCTATCGCTGCGCCTTGGCTTCGAGGGGCGTCGGCGGTCAGGAGACGGCGCGTTGTAACAGCGTGCGGAGCTTTTCTTGATCGGTGTCGGACAGAGGGGACAAGATCTCGTCGATGGTCTCGGCCACCACGCGTTGGTGGGTGTCCACCACCTGCTGCCCTTTGTCCGTCAGGGCGATCATATTGATGCGACAGTCTTTCTGGGATTGTTCGCGCCGGATCAGGCCCTTCTGTTCCAGGGGCCGCACGGCGCGGGTCATTTGGGATTTGTCCCGTAACAGGCGCTTGGTTAGGGCGTGCATGGGCGTCTCGCCCATTTCGGCTAGGGTCAGCAGCAGGATGGCGCCGCCGGGCCCCACCTTCTCGGTATCGAAATCGGGGGCCTTCTGGTGGAGCGCCAGATGCAGGCGGCGCACGAAACGATCCAACAGAATGGCGAGGTTGGTGTCAGGCATGGATCTCTTATGGTGGACAACGTCCACTTTATTGTTGACCATGTCCACCTTCTGGGGAATGGTGGACGATATCCACTTATGCCATTCGAGAGGGACAGACAAATGTTTTCATCTGCCAAGACCAGTGCCTTGAAGGCGGCGGCGATCCTCTGGGTGATCTGGGGGCTGGTCCATGCCTTTGCCGGGATGGTTGTCTTGTCGAGCGACGCGACCGCTGGCTTTCAGGCGATTGCGGATGCAGTCGACCCGGCGCGTTTGGCGTTGGACTATCCGGGCGCTGTGGGCGGCATCCTGAACCAGCATGGCTGGAACTTGGGCTGGTTCGGGGTCGCGACCATCGTGGGCGCGGTGTTCATTTGGCGTCGGAACATGACCGCCATCTGGGTGACCGGGATGGTCGGCGGATTGGCGGATCTGGGTTATCTGCTGTTCGTGGATGTGCCGGGATATGTGGCGTTCTTTCCGGGTACGTTGATGACGGCGGTTTCGGCCAGTGCGATTGTGCTGAGCTTCTGGGTCTGGCTGACGGAGCGGCCTTCGGTGGCTTAGAGCGTTTCGGTCTGAATTTGAATCGCGGGGATTCCCTTGCGGCACCAGATGTGATTCATCCTTTTTGGGAGGATGGATCTTGTCAGCACCTTTACCAATGGCACTCAGAGGCCGGT
>JBCDCW010000118.1:0-11321 GCA_039180995.1 Pseudomonadota bacterium | reverse complement strand
CACGACGTGCGGCAGCCGTTGCCCACGGTGACGGGGTCGCACGGCATGGCGATCGCTGCCCCGTACCTGGTGCCGCGTCACGGTGAGCGTGAGGGGCAGGCGGCGCGGTGTCGGGCGGTCGGTGAGCCGCTGCCGACCGTGACGGGGACGGCGAACGGGGCGCAGCTGGTGGCGGCGTTCCTGTCGCACTTCTACACGAGCAACACGCGGGGCGGTCAGGGCGATCCGCGGCAGCCGGCGAAGACGATCACGAGCGGGGGGCAGCACACGTGATGGACAACTCGACCGATGTCATCAAGGCGATTTGGCGGCTGGCGGCATTCTATAAGCATGAAAGCTGTGGCCAGTGTACGCCGTGCCGTGAAGGCACGGGCTGGATGATGCGCGTCATGGATCGCCTGGTGCGCGGGGACGCTGAGCCAGAAGAGATCGACATGCTGCTCGACGTGACCAAACAGGTCGAAGGCCACACGATCTGTGCCTTGGGCGACGCGGCGGCTTGGCCGATCCAGGGCCTGATCCGCCATTTCCGCGACGAGATCGAGGATCGCATCAAGCACAAGCGCGCGCGCCCTGCGCCAGCTGTGGCCGCTGAGTGATCACGCGCCTCGGTTTTCTGGGGCCGCTTCTGCTGGCCTCGCCTGCCTTCGGACAAGGACAAGATGGGACGATTGAGTTTCAGCCTATGGATCAATTCGTTGTCACGCCGCTTGGAGCCGTTCCCTATCTCGCGCCGTATGCGCATGCGCTCGCCGCTCTCGCGCTCTGGGCGATCTTGATGACGGCTCTCGCCCTCCTGTCGGTGATCGGGACACCTCGCGCCAAGACCGACAGCGGCCATCCGTTCCGCGATTATGCTGATCCGGCTTATCGGCGGAATCGAGCCTTTCAAAACGCCATCGAGACGACGGGCCCGTTTCTGGCGGCCGCCCTCGCGGCGATCCTGGTCGGCGCATCGCCGTTTTGGACCAATCTCTTCGCGTCCCTCTTTATCGTCGCGCGCATCGCCATGGCGGTCGTCCACATCGGAACCGAGATCCAGCCGCTCCGATCGCTTTTTTGGATGGTTGGCCAGATCTGCATCCTCGGTCTTGCCCTGATCGCCTTTGTTGGAGCCTTCCTTCTATGACCCGTTTCCTTGCCGTTCTGCCGCTTCTGGTCTCGCCTGCTTTGGCACAAACCGTTCCCGCGGAGCCCGATGCGGCGCGCGCTCTGATGCAGAGCTTTGCGGGAACCATGGATGCCGATCAGGACGGAGAGATCTCTTCGGCCGAGTTGGTCGATTTCTCGGATCAGGTCTTTCAGTCGCTCGATACCGATGGGTCTGGGGGGATCGCCGCCGAGGAATTGATCGAATGGGAATTCGGCGTGGCGGATATGGCCGCCTTCCGAGGGCGGGAACAGGCCTACGCAACCGCCATCACCTTTGTTCATGATCTATTCGATACCGACAACGATGAGGCGATCAGCCCAACAGAGCATCGCGAGGGCATCCTGCGATCCCGCGACTATGCCGATGTCGATCGTGATGGCCGCCTGGTCACCGCGGAGTTCTTGCGGAACTTCATCTACTCAATGGCGATCCGGAGTGCCCTGATCGAATGAGATACGTCTTCTGCCTGTGCCTGATCGCGGTGCCAGCCCTGGCCGACCGTGTGCCCGCGCCCGACTATTTCGTGGCCTCTGCTTTCGCGACGTCGACGGCTCAAGCGCTGGCCGTCTCCTGCTCGACTCTGTCCATCGACCCGGTCGCCATGGCCCGGCATACCGACGAAGTGCTGGCCGCGCTGGACGCCGATGGGTTCACCCAAGACAACTTGGCCGAACGTATGACCGACCCGTCCGAAGCGATCGGCCTTTTGCAAGCTGCCTTTCTAGATCGCCACGCACTGGCCGATGGCGCGGCGGAAGACGCAGTCTGCGCCGCAGGGTTGCGAGAGATTGCTGAGAGCACGGCGCTGGGCGGGTTGTTGACGGAGGTCGGGCCATGAGGCTTTTTCTGGTTTTGGCTGCTGGCATGTCCCTGACCGGCTGCGGAATCATCCAGCCTATCACGTCAGGGCTAACGGGAATTTCGAGCCCTTTCCTAGGACCGGGGGCCGGAACCCGCCGAGGCGTGGCCGAGGTGCAGGGCGTTCGCTTTCGCACCCGCGTGACGGCCACCAGTGATGATCGGCGCAACTTTTTGACCTCGACCCCCGGCGCCGCACGGGCGCCGGTGGCCGCATCCGAGGCTGGGCGGACTCAGGCGATCACCTACTGCCTGCGTCTGTTCGGCGGCTCTCAGATCCAATGGACGGTCGGCCCGGATGTCGAGCCCGAGCAGATCGCCCTGGACGACGCCGGAACCCTTGTGATGAGCGGTCGCTGCGTCGTCCGCTGACCGTTCGGATGCAACTGTCGCACCGATCAAGCCTTTTGGGGTTCCCAGCACTTCACCGCGACGATGCACCCGCTGGCATCGGGCGGGCGAGACCGCTAGACAACCTGAAACGACCACCAGACCGGGGCCAGAGCCATGAGCGACCTGCGAACCATCGTGATCGACGGCACCTCCGTCGATGTTCCGCCGGAGATGACGCTGATTCAGGCCTGCGAGGCGGCGGGCGTGGAAATTCCCCGGTTCTGCTACCATGAACGTCTCTCCATCGCCGGTAATTGTCGCATGTGCCTGGTCGAAGTCGTCGGCGGCCCGCCCAAGCCCGCCGCGTCCTGCGCCATGCAGGTCAAGGATTTGCGGCCGGGTAAGGATGGCGAACCGCCAGTGGTCAAGACCAACTCGCCTATGGTCCAGAAGGCCCGTGAAGGGGTGATGGAGTTCCTGCTCATCAACCATCCACTCGATTGCCCGATCTGCGACCAGGGCGGCGAATGCGACCTCCAAGACCAGGCCATGGCCTATGGCGTGGATTTCAGCCGGTTCCGGGAACCCAAGCGGGCCGCGGTCGACCTCGACCTCGGGCCCTTGGTCGAGACCCACATGACGCGCTGTATCTCCTGCACCCGCTGCGTGCGATTCACCACCGAGGTGGCGGGCATCACCCAGATGGGCCAGACCGGCCGGGGTGAGGATAGCGAGATCACGTCTTATCTGGGCGAGACGCTGAAATCGAACATGCAGGGCAATATCATCGACCTGTGCCCTGTGGGCGCATTGGTCTCGAAACCCTACGCCTTCACGGCGCGGCCGTGGGAGTTGACCAAGACCGAGACCGTGGATGTGATGGATGCGCTGGGATCCAGTATCCGCGTGGACACCAAGGGCCGCGAGGTGATGCGGATCCTGCCGCGCAACCATGACGGCACCAATGAGGAATGGATCAGCGACAAGACCCGTTTCGTCTGGGACGGGCTGCGCCGCCAGCGGCTGGATCGGCCTTACATCCGCCGTGACGGCAAGCTGACTCCCGCGACCTGGCCGGACGCGCTCGCCGCGGCGGCGTCGGCCATGAAGGGCGAAAAGGTTGCAGGGATCGTCGGTGACCTGGTGCCCACCGAAGCGGCCTACGCGCTCCGCAAGTTGATGGACGAGATGGGCGGCGTGACCGAATGCCGGACCGATGGTGCAAAGCTGCCGGCGGGGGATCGGGCAGGCTATGCCGGGACGGCGGCGGTTGAGGATATCGACGACGCCGAGATGATCTTGATGATCGGCACCGATCCGTCGGTCGAAGCGCCAGTGCTGAACGCCCGCATCCGAAAGGCTTGGCTAAAGGGCGCGAAAGTGGCGCGGATCGGCGCGCCGGCGGAGTTCTCTTATGACGTCGTCGAACTCGGGACGGGGCGAGAAGCCCTGTCGAAGCTTGCCGCAATGGACCATTCCGACAAACACGGCACGAAGGGCGTCATGATCGTCGGAATGGGGGCGCTGACCGGGGAAGACGGCGCGGACGTGCTGGCGACATTGCGCGCCATGGCGGCAGCCGCTCAGTCGGACGTTCTTGTCCTGCACAAGGCCGCCGGACGCGTCGGTGCCATGGATGTCGGCGCGACCTGCGATGGTGGGATCGACGCTGCACTGTCGGCGGACGTGATCTACAACCTGGGCGCTGATGAGATCGACGTGCCCGACGGCGCCTTCGTCATCTACCAAGGCAGCCATGGCGACCGGGGCGCGCATCGAGCCGATGTCATCCTGCCCGGCGCGGCTTGGACCGAGGAACAGGGGCTGTTCGTCAACACCGAGGGCCGTCCACAACTGGCGCTCCGCGCCGGGTTCGCGCCGGGCGAGGCGAAGGAGAACTGGGCGATTCTACGGGCTCTCAGCGCCGAGGTCGGTCATCAATTGCCCTTCGACAGCTTGGCCGAGCTGCGCCGCCTTCTGGTGCAGGAGGCGCCGCACTTGGCAGAGTTGGACGCGGTGCCGGTGAATCAGGCCGACGCGAACGAGGTCGCGCCTGCGTTGGGGGCAGGAGATTTCGAAAGCGCGGTTGCGGATTTCTATCTGACGAACCCGATTGCGCGCGCTTCGCAGTTGATGGCCGAGTTGTCGCAATTGGCCCGCGCCAGGACCCACCAACCAATCGCGGCTGAGTAATGTCCGCTCATCGCGTCGGCTTCGCCGCGCTCTTCGCTTTGGCGGCCTGCCAGCCGACCGAGGAGAGCATCGAGGTCGATGTGTTTCGACCCGACTATCGCGGCGTGGAAACGCGCCTTCTGGAAGACGACCTGGTCACCTTCCTGGCCCGCATGGAGGGCGCGCGGGACAACGCCGATATCATCGACTATGCTCAATGCGCTGCGGCCCAATACGCCCTGATCCGGGGCTTCGGCTTTGCGCGGCATGTCCGCACGGCGGTCACCGAACAGGGTGGCGTCTGGACCGCAGATGCGGTTTATGTCGTGTCGCCGGAAGTCCCCCGGGGGCTTAGAACGATAGATGCCGAGATCACGGTCGCCGATTGCCGTGTCCGAGGCATCCCGACCGTATGAGGACGACGTGAATGGCTGAGTTTCTGGCGACACCGGCGGGCATCGGCCTGACGATCCTGGCGCAATGCCTGGCCGTGACCGCGTTCGTCATGATTTCGCTGCTGTTCCTTGTCTATGGGGATCGGAAGATTTGGGCGGCCGTTCAGATGCGCCGCGGTCCAAACGTCGTCGGTGCCTTCGGCTTGCTTCAGACGGTGGCCGACGCCCTGAAATACGTGGTCAAGGAGATCGTGATCCCGGCGGGCGCGGACCGCACGGTCTTCATGTTGGCGCCCTTGATCAGCTTCGTGCTGGCCATCATCGCCTGGGCCGTGATCCCGTTCAACGACACCTGGGTGTTGTCGGACATCAACGTCGCCATTCTGTTCGTGTTCGCCGTCTCCTCGCTGGAGGTCTATGGCGTGATCATGGGCGGCTGGGCGTCGAACTCGAAATACCCGTTCTTGGGCTCGCTTCGGTCGGCCGCGCAGATGATCTCCTACGAGGTCTCCATCGGTCTGATCATTATCGGCGTGATCCTGTCCACCGGGTCGCTTAACTTCGGGGCGATCGTGGCCGCGCAAGACGGCGCCTACGGCTTCTTCAGCTGGTATTGGCTGCCGCATCTGCCGATGGTCTTTCTCTTCTTCATCAGCGCCTTGGCCGAGACCAACCGCCCGCCCTTCGACTTACCGGAAGCGGAATCGGAACTGGTGGCGGGTTATCAAGTGGAATATTCGTCGACACCGTTCCTATTGTTCATGGCGGGCGAATACATCGCCATCTTCTTGATGTGTGCGCTGATGAGCCTGCTGTTCTTCGGCGGCTGGCTGTCGCCAATCCCATTCATCCCAGACAGTCCGCTCTGGATGGTCGCCAAAATGGCGTTCTTCTTCTTCCTCTTCGCCATGGTGAAGGCCGTCGTGCCCCGCTATCGCTACGATCAACTGATGCGTCTGGGTTGGAAGGTATTCCTGCCCTTCTCTCTGGGCTGGGTCGTGCTGGTGGCGTTCCTGGCCAAGTTCGAGGTGCTGGGCGGCTTCTGGGCCCGCTACCCGGTGCCCGGGGTGATGTGATGGGGGTCGACTACGTCCTCTTCGACAAGCTCGTGGACCTGTCCACGCGGTGGCGGCCCGAGGGGCGTACGCTAATGCTGGGACGCCATGCCTTCAAGCTGCAGGGCGCTTTCGCCAAACGATATGAACAGACCCTGCGCAAGCACGGACTGGAGGGGCGGCGTTTCGACTATCTGCAAGACGACGGCTATTGCGAGACCTTGATGGAGAAGTTGGGCTTCGGCCCGATGGAAGCTATGGACTTTTCCGCCTTCGAGGGGGCGACGGTCCTGCACGACCTCAACAAGCCCCCGCCCAAGGACCTCGAGGGCGAGTTCGACTTCATCTTCGACGGCGGCACGATTGAACATGTCTTCAACGTGCCCCAGGCCCTGGAAACCGTTTTCCTAATGCTCAGGCCCGGCGGCCGCTTCGTATCGGCCAACGGCATGAACGGCTGGCCGGGCCATGGCATGTATCAGTTCAACCCGGAACTGGTCTGGACCTTCTGGGGCCGCGCCTGCAATTGCGTGGTCCATGATTGCCGCGCCCTGCCCAAGATCCCCGGGGGCGAATTTGGCGAGCAGCCGTTCCGCGATCCGGCCGAAACCGGCCGGCGTCTGCGGATGAAGGGTAAGATCGGGCCGGGTCGTACCTATCTTTACTATGAGATTGAAAAGACTGAGGAGTCCCACGCGCCGACCTACGCATTGCAAAGCGATTACGAGGTCAAATGGCGTGGGGCCGACAATGCGGGCGTGACCCGCTTTGAAGAGGAGGACGCCTGATGACCCAGATCGACTGGACCCGGTCCGCCAAGTACTTCCTGCTGCAAGACATGTTCCAGGGCCTGGCCCTGGGCCTGAAGTACTTCTTCCGGCCCAAGGCCACCGTGAACTACCCGCACGAGAAGGGCCCGCTGTCGCCCCGCTTCCGCGGCGAGCACGCGTTGCGCCGCTACCCGAACGGTGAGGAACGCTGCATCGCCTGCAAGCTCTGCGAGGCGATCTGCCCGGCTCAGGCGATCACCATCGACGCCGAGGCGCGGGCGGACGGCAGCCGCCGGACCACACGCTACGACATCGACATGACCAAGTGCATCTATTGCGGCTTCTGCCAGGAAGCCTGCCCCGTGGATGCCATCGTCGAGGGCCCGAACTTCGAGTTCGCCACCGAAACCCGCGAGGAGTTGTTCTACGACAAGGAAAAGCTTCTGGAAAACGGCGAACGGTGGGAGGCGCTGATCGCGAAGAACATCGAGTTGGACGCGCCGTACCGATGAACGAGAATGTCGAGAACCTGATCCTGACTCAGCTCCGCGAGTTGCGGGAGGGGCAGCGGAACATAGGGGACAAGCTCGAGAAAGGTCTCGCCGATGTCAGCGGCGAGGTCGCTGAACTCCGCCAGATGATCGGCGGTCAGGGTGTCATCCTGACGTCCATAGCTGGCTATGTGCATCAGGTGGAGAACCGGGTTGAAAAGCTCGAAGGTGCCGACGAATGACCGACAACCCCTTCGCCGCCTGGATGACCCAGATGCAGGACATGGCCAAGACCATGAACCCGGCGCTCGAGCACTTCACCCCCCAGGGCTTCGAAAAGCTCTGGCCGACCATGCCGGGCGAGGTGGTCGAGCAGTTCATGGGCAAGGGCCTCAATCCCGAGGGCCTCGACGCCAAGACGAAGATGCTCCTGACCCTCGCGGGCCTGACCATCCTCGGCGCCCAGGCCGAAGCCCAGATCCGCATGACCGTCCGCCAGGCCGTCGCCCAAGGCGCCACCAAGCAGGAGATCGCCGAGACCATTGGTCTGATCGGCCTCTTCAGCGGTCTGCCCGCCATGAACAAGGCCATGGAACTGGCCACCCAAGCCCTGGAGGAGAGCGAATAATGCTCACCGTCGCGTTCTACCTCTTCGCGGTGACGACCATCACAGGCGGCCTCATGACTGTGCTATCGCGCAACCCAGTCCATTCCGTGCTGTGGCTGATCCTGACCTTCCTGTCGACCGCCGGCCTTTTCGTCCTAGTCGGGGCGGAGTTCGTGGCGATGCTACTTATCATCGTCTATGTCGGCGCCGTCGCGGTGCTGTTCCTGTTCGTGGTCATGATGCTCGACGTGGATTTCGCCGAGTTGAAGGCCGAGATGGCCAAATACGTGCCGCTGGGCGGGCTGATCGGCGTCGTGTTGTTGATGCAGCTTGTCATTGCCTATGGCGTCTGGGATGTGGCCGACGGGATCGCCGTCGCCGAGAGTTTGGAAGCGATCCCCGTCCCACCCGAGCTGAACACCAACGCCCTGGGCCTGGTGCTCTACGATCAGTATTTCCTGGCCTTCCAGCTGTCTGGCCTGATCCTGTTGGTGGCCATGATCGGTGCCATCGCGCTCACGCTCCGCCACCGCAAGGACGTCAAACGCCAGAACGTGCTCCACCAGATGTGGCGCGACCCGGCCAAGGCCATGGAGGTGCACGACGTAAAGCCGGGGCAGGGGTTGTGAGATTACTGTTCGGTACGTTGCTCGGCTGCCTGCTGGCCGTCTCGGCAAGGGCAGACGACGCCGGTTGCGAGGTGCCGAATGAGTTACTGCACATCTTTCACCACTCTTGTCAGATCGGCCCCAACCAGGTGATCACGTTTCAAACGTCCGTCGGTGGAATGCTACACAGTTCGGGGTCGATCACGGTCGCGCTCTGTCCCGTTCATATGGCGCTGGTCATCGTCATGGAGCAAGGGACGCTGAAGAAGGATGCGGTGACCAAAAGCTACGACTACGATTTCTCGCTCAGAACCGACATCCCAACAATTGTCGAAACAGTGCGTGACGCCATTACAGCGCCCGATGTCGTAACACTGAGTCAGCTTTCGCGGCGCGTTCGAGAGCTGGGGGCGAAAGCGCATAAGCTGAACATTGAACAGGGTATGCCAGCCTGGGGCGCGTGTGAGATGGTTCTGTCAAGTCTTTGGGCCGGTCCGAGACGTGCCGGGGTGCAGGTATGAGGGTCGCTTCGTCCATTGGTTCGATTGTCCTGGCGCTGTCGGTTTCCACCCCCGCCGTCGCGCTGGACCTGGCCGACTGCATGCGCATCACCAACCCGTCCCATGGCGGCGAGGCGCGGCACCAGGATGTGGGGGCTGAGTGGACGGCCTGGATCGAGTGGTGGAGCCAGGAGGGCGTGTTCACCGACCTCAAGGTCGCCGATTGCGCAGGCCACCGCCTCCTGACGGCCCGCCTGCGCGAGGAGAACATCAAGGACCGACAGTTCGACCGCCGCCGCGCGGGCCAGGAGGCGTTCGAGCGCTATATCGGCCGCGCCCCCGCCTTCTACGCCCTGGACGATCTGGCCGAGACCCTAGACGGCTCGGCCCGGGACATCCGTGTCGAGGAGATGACCCAAGAAGTCTGCGCCTGTGCCGCCGCCTATCCCGACACAAGAGGCGATCTGGACGCCTTCGCCTTGAACTGACGCCGCGGGTGGTTCAAAGCCACCCTACAGACCCGGGCCCAGGGCCCAGACGATCGAGGGCCAACGAGCCCTTCAGGACAGCGGGGCCCCGCGCCCCGAAAGGACGACCGGATGATCGGACTCGAACACTACCTCACCGTGGCGGCGGCCCTGTTCGTCATCGGGATCTTCGGCATCTTCCTGAACCGGAAGAACGTGATCATCATCCTGATGTCGATCGAGCTGATGCTGCTGGCGGTGAACATCAACTTCGTCGCCTTCTCCGGTTTCTTGGGGGACCTCACGGGCCAGGTCTTCACGCTCTTTATCCTGACTGTCGCCGCCGCCGAAGCGGCCATCGGCCTGGCCATCCTGGTTTGCTTCTTCCGCAACCGGGGCACCATCGACGTCGAAGACGTCAACGTGATGAAGGGATAGCGGGTGCAGCGGCTGGTGGCATATCTGACGGCACTCTTCTTTGGGTTGATTGGCGGCACGGCGGCGGCCTGTGTTCTGTTGCCGGCGCCGCCCAAATACTTTGTCAAACCAGTGCAAACCTTCGTCGATGGGGCCTT
Source organism: Pseudomonadota bacterium (assembly GCA_039180995.1). Lineage (GTDB taxonomy): Bacteria > Pseudomonadota > Alphaproteobacteria > Rhodobacterales > Rhodobacteraceae > Jannaschia. The sequence goes on along the minus strand of JBCDCW010000118.1, from coordinate 1,337 downwards.
CGAAGTAGAGATCGAGGGTGGGCGGTCTTACGTGTTGGGCGAACCCGTTCGGGCGGTCGGAAACGGGCTCATCACGCAGGTTGTGCGATACGGCATCCCGTGTCCGCCGATGCCCGAGTTCCTGTTGATCGTCGATTGCAAGTCGACGGAAGTCCTGAGGATCAACGGAGTGTATCCCCGCGAGGCAAGGCGTGAAATGGCCAAAGCTCTGCAGGCCGCGCGGGAGATACATGGGCCGGGTGCCGTGAGTTTCGCCACGCCATCCGATCCTTGGGCTTCTCTATCCGTGCGTAATCTGTTCCCGCCTGAGGGGCCGCTCTCCATTACGCAGGATACGGAGATATCGATGCTCCGGGCCGCAGCGGAAGAGGAAGGCTTCGAGGTCGAAGCAGACTTGTTAGGCCGGATATCCGAGATGAAGCCTTCCCAGCGGTACGACCCGTTTTTTGGCTGCCGCATCTTCTACCCCGAGAGCCGTGGGGCCACGTTATGAACCGCCTCCAGGATATCTGAGACATGGAAACCATCCTCCTCCTCGCCCCCCTGGTCGGCTCGATCATCTGCGGCTTCGGCTGGAAGTTCATCGGCGAGCAGGCCGCCATGGTCACGGCCACGGCGTTCCTGTTCCTGTCGGCGCTGCTGTCCTGGATCGTCTTCCTCACCCATGACGGCGTGACCGAGACCATCCAACTCCTCCGCTGGGTCGAGAGCGGTTCGCTCCTGACCGATTGGGCCATCCGCATGGATCGGCTGACGGCGACCATGCTGATCGTGATCACCACGGTCTCGGCGCTCGTCCACCTCTATTCCTTCGGCTACATGGATCACGACCCACAATGGCGCGAGGGCGAGACCTACAAGCCGCGCTTCTTCGCCTATCTGTCGTTCTTCACCTTCGCCATGCTGATGCTGGTGACGGCCGACAACCTGCTCCAGCTTTTCTTCGGGTGGGAGGGTGTGGGCGTCGCCTCATACCTGCTGATCGGCTTCTACTGGCGCAAGCCCAGCGCGGGTGCGGCTGCCATGAAGGCGTTCATCGTCAACCGCGTGGGCGATTTCGGGTTCCTTCTGGGCATCTTCGCGATCTTCCTGATCACCGACTCGATCCAGTTCGAGACGATCTTCGCGCTCGCCCCCGAGATCGCCGAGACCACGATCCGCTTCCTCTGGACCGATTGGAACGCCGCGAATTTGATCGCCTTCCTGCTGTTCGTGGGCGCCATGGGCAAATCGGCGCAACTGGGCCTGCACACCTGGCTGCCGGACGCCATGGAGGGCCCGACCCCGGTCTCGGCCCTGATCCACGCGGCCACCATGGTCACGGCGGGCGTCTTCCT
>JBCDCW010000117.1:0-11327 GCA_039180995.1 Pseudomonadota bacterium | reverse complement strand
CGTGGAGCATGACGACGTCGCCGGGCTTGGCTTTGGCGAGGTCGGCCATCATGCCGTCCACGTCGACGCTGCCGGTGGTTGTGTCGAAGTAACGGTATTCGGTGATGGGAATGCCGAGGTATTTGGCGATGGCCGGGTGGTTGGGCCAGGTGGGGGCGGAGAGCCAGAGCGTGGCATCTGGGGACGCCATGCGGACGAGTTCCAGGCCCTGGCGAATGGCGCCGGTGCCGCCGGGCGTGGCGACCATGGCGAGGCGGTCGGCGGGCTTGGCCTCGCCCAGGATCAGGTCCGAGAGGGCGGCGCCATAGGCCGGGTCGCCGGCGAGGCCCGTGTAGACCTTGGTGGTCTGGGTCTCGACCAAGCGCTGCTCGGCCGCCTTGATGGCGCGCATGACGGGGGTGTTGCCGGAGGCGTCCTTGTAGACGCCGACGCCCAGGTCGATCTTGTCCGTGCGGGGGTCTTCCTTGAAGGCGGCCATGAGGGCCAGGATCTTGTCGGGGGCTTGCGGTTGCAGGGTTTCCAGCATCAGGCGTCTCCGGTCTCGATCTTCAGATCAGGGTACATGCCCCATTCGGCCCAGGACCCGTCATAGAGCGAATGGTCTTTGTGGCCCAAGATGGTCAGGCCCAAGTTCAGGATGGCGGCGGTGACGCCGGATCCGCAAGAGGTGATGATGGGGCGATCCAGGTCGACGCCGGCATCGTGGAAGGCAGCGCGGAGGGTGTCGCCGCGTTTCATCGTGCCGTCGGCGTTGAAGAGGGTTTTGTAGGGAACGTTCTTAGCGCCGGGGATGTGGCCGGCGCGCAGGCCCGCGCGGGGCTCGGGCTCGTCGCCGCGGAAGCGGGGAGCGCCGCGGGCGTCGATGATCTGGGCGTGGCCAAGCTTGGCGGCTTGGGCGACCTCGGTGACGTCGCGCATCAGGTCGGGGTGGCGGGTGACGGTCATGTGGCGGTCGCGGATATTGGGCGGGTCGGACGTGACGGGGCGGCCCTCGGCCAGCCACTTGGGGAAGCCGCCGTCGAGGATGGCGGCCGTCTGGCCGAAGAGGCGCATGAGCCACCACACACGCGCCGCCGAAAACAGGCCGGCGCCATCATAGAGGACGATGGTGTGGCCGTCGCCTACGCCCATGCGGCGCATGCGGGACATGAATTTCTCGACCGGCGGCGCCATGTGCGGCAGCGTGGAGCGGGCATCGCTGACCTCGTCGAGGGGGAGGAAGCGGGCGCCGGGGATATGGCTCTGGCCGTATTCGTCCAGCGGATCGCGGTTCATGTCGGGCAGATACCAGGACGCGTCGATGATCCGCAGGTCGGGGGCGGTCAGGCGGGCGGCCAGCCAATCGGTCGACACCAGGGTCGTGGGATCGTCGGTCATGTCGTCTCTCGCTGCGGCCTGGTCTGGTATGTGCCCAGACAGGCCCCCGCGACAAGGGTGACGATCCGCCAGCGCGTGGGACAGAGCGAGACTGGGATCGGTGGACGCGCCGCCGCCCGGCGGTGGATGGGTCAGGCGATGGCGGCCCGGCGGCCCAGGATAGCGGCCCAGGCATCGTCCAGTTCAGGCACGCAGGCCAAGGCGGCGCATTCGCCGGGCGCCGTGCGCTTGTCGAAGATCGCCCGTGCGACGCGGGCCACGGAGACGTCGGGCTGGGGCCGGTCGATCCGCTGGATCGTGTCGCCGATGCCGATCTCGCCTTCTTCGATCACGCGCATGTACCAGCCGGTCCGCAAGCTGGTGCGAACCAGATCGGCCATACGGTCGTCGCCCACATGGGCGCCCAATTTCCAGCAAGGTTGGCGCCCCTGGCTGACTTGCAGCACCGCAGTCCCGACCCGCCAGACATCGCCGATGCAGACATCGCGCTCGGTCCAGGCGCTTTGCGAGATGTTTTCGCCGAAGCCGCCGGGGGTGAAGCGCGCATTCGGCCCCAGTTGCGACGCCCACCAGCCGTAATGCTGAGATGGATAGACATGGACGGCCTTGGCCGGACCGCCATGGACCCGCAGGTCGGCCTGGATGTCGCCCAAGAGACCGGTGACCTGCACGCGAGCGGCGCGCACTGGCGTCTTGGCGATGGCCGATGGGGGCTTGCCGGGCCAGAGGTGGCGGATGGCGCCCATGAACAATGCGTCCAGAGTGGTTTCAGTCATGGTCTATTCTCCGTTCGCCACCTGCGTGAGGCGACCCCGAGCCATCCTTATGTCCAGGCTGCCGGTCACACGACTTTTTTACAATCATGCGTCGTGTCCGATTTCTGCGGAGTTTTGTGGGCAAACTGCGATCGGGTCCGACGGCGCCATTCGACGGTGCCGAAATTCCGGGTTGCCACGCCGGGTCGCCGCGTCTAAGTCGCGGCCTTCGACATGCATGGGCGGACACCCTTGGAGGCCGCCCCACGGATATATTGGAGACACACATGGCCGGAGAGATTCCAGATCTCGTCGCCCACGCCCGGACGGGGACAGGCAAGGGGGCCGCTCGTCAATCGCGCCGCAACGGAATGGTACCGGGCGTCGTTTACGGCGGCGGGGCCGATCCGCTTCCGATCGAGATCCCCTTCAACGAACTCTTGAAGAAGCTGAAGGCCGGGCGCTTCCGGGCCAAACTGTGGAATCTGAAGGTCGAAGGCCAGGAAGACGTGCGCGTCATCTGCCGTGACGTGCAGCGCGACGTGGTGAAGGACCTGCCGACGCATCTGGACCTGATGCGCCTGCGCCGGACATCTCGGGTGAGCCTGTTCATTCCGGTCGAATTCCAGGATGTGGAAAAGGCGCCGGCCACGCGCCAAGGCGGCATCCTGACCGTCGTGCGCCCAGAGGTGGAGCTGCGGGTCACCGCTGGTGAGATCCCCGAAAGCATCATTGTCGATTGCTCGGCATTGGAGATCGGCGACACGGTGACCATTTCGTCGGTGACGCTGCCCAGCGGGGCGCGCCCGACCATCGACCGCGACTTCGTGCTGGCCAATATGCAGGCCCCGGCGGGCCTGGCATCGCAGAGCGACGACGACACGGACGAGACGCCCGAGACCGAGATTATCAACGAGGCCGATAAGGGCGCGGACGACTGATCCTGCGATAAAATTCCGACACAAGGGCGCGAGAGGCATACCTCTCGCGCCCTTTTTGTTAACCGATGGGGGTATTTGCGCGCAAATGCCTTATATTGGTTGTGAAGATACGGACGGATCGCATGCGCCAAGACGTCGACCCTTTGATGCCCGACCCGACCCAGGCCGGGGTGGCGCCGTTCGGCAACGGCCTGACGTCGATCATCGACAACGTGCTGCGACAATGCGAGGGCGACACCGTGTCGGTCGGTGCGCTGGCGTCAGCCTCGGGGCGGGCGGGCCTGTTGCCGCTCATCCTGTTGCCCGCGCTGATCGCCGTAAGCCCGATCAGCATCATTCCCCTGGTGCCCACGTTCTGCGGCATCCTGATCGCGCTGGCATCGCTGCAACTGGCTGTGGGCCGCCGCAGCCTTTGGCTGCCCGGCTGGCTGTCGCGCCGGGCCCTGCCCGCCGCCCGCGTGGCAGATGGGATGCGGCGGGTGCGCCCGGCGGCAGGTTGGGTGGATCGGCGCACGCGGCGGCGGCTAGCCTTGCTGACGATTCCGCCCTTGTCCTGGTCGGTGGCCCTGGCCTGCGCGGCCTGCGGTCTGGCGATGCCCTTCCTGGAACTGGTGCCGATGTCAGCCACCCTGCTGGGCGCGACGGTGATGCTGATGGCGCTGGGCCTTCTGGTGCGCGACGGGCTGATGATCTTGCTGGCGCCGTTGCCGATGGCGCCAGCAATGCTGATCATCTCGAAAATACTGGTCCTGACCTGACCGATCAGGCCGGGGGGCGCCCACCCGCCGCTTGATAAATCGCGTCGATCACCTCTTGCGTGCTGCGGGCATCTTCCAGGGTCCAGGGCAGCGGCGTTCCGTCACGGATCGCCCGGCCGAACGCCTCGACCTGCAACACGTAATGATCCACCCCGGGCCACCGGCGTTCCTGGCGGAGGCCGTCCGTCCCCCGCCAGGCGACCCGTGCCTCGGCGAAGCCGGGCGGATTGAAGGGCGCGGCGATCTCGATGAAGCCGGACTGGCCGTGAAACGTCATGCGCTGCTCCTTCAGCATCCGCATGGCGGTCAGCCACTGGGCGGTGAATCCCGGGAACCGGGCCGACGCGCGCACGATCGTGTCGCAGCCGCCCTCCCAATCAGCGTCCACATGGGTGATCCGCTCGGGCGCCGCCCCCGTGGCCAGGCGGGTGCCGCCGATGACATAGACCCCGATATCGGGCAGCGACCCGCCGCCGGTGGCGGCCCGGTTGCGGATGTTTTCGGGCGCGGCGGAATTGTCATAGGTGAAGACGCCGTCCACATGCCGCAGGTCGCCGATGGCGCCGCCGGCGATCAGCTCGGCCACGAAGGCCCATTGGGGGTGGTGGGCGATCATGAAGGCTTCGGTGGCGGGCAGGCCGGAGCGGTCGCGTTCGGCGATCAGGGGCGCGATGTCGGCGGCGGACATGGCCACGGGTTTCTCGACAAGGACGGGCTTGCCCGCCACCAGGGCCTTCAGGCCCCATTCCACATGCAGGACATGGGGCAGCGGCACATAGACCGCGTCAATGTCGGGATCGGCCAGCAGAGCGTCATAGCTGTCGAAGACCCGCAGCCCCGGCGCCAGGGCCTGGAACGGCGCCGCCTTGGCCGGATCCCGCGTGGCCAGCCCGGCCAGGACGTGGTTGGGGGCGGCATGGATCGCCGGAGCCATGGTGGTGCGGGCGAAGTTCGACGCGCCCAGCAAGCCCCAGCGGATCGGTTCGGTCATGTCTCGGCCTCGGGTCTGCGGATCGGTGCGCCCACCTGTCCATGGCGGGGCGCCGACCGCAAGGGTGGCCGACCTTAGCGTCGGAAGCCGCGGCTGCGGAACCCGCGTCGGAAGCTGCGGCCCCGGAAGCCTCGGCCGCGGAAGCCCCGGCGGAACCCGCGCCCCCGGAAGCCGCCCCTGAACCCGCGCCCTCGGAAGCCGCCACGGAAACCGCGACCGCGGAAGCGTTCGACCTCGGCATCGGCGCCGATGGCGGCGTCGACCTCGTCGGCCAAGGCCTCGGCCGGGCTGGCTTGGACGGTCTTGGCTTGGAGGATTGCGGCGCCGACCACGAGGCTGCCGAACAGGAAGGCGCGTCTGGGAATATCTGACATCGGTTTCGTCCTTGCGATTGTGGGAACCCGAACCGGATCGTCCGAGCTGTCCTAACAAGACATAGGCACCGCCCCGCGATGCCCCACGAAACATCGAATCACGAAGCGGCCAGCCAGCGTGAGGCAAAGGGAACGGCCCGCAAGCGGACCGTGGCCACCCCCCTCGGGCCCGCTCGGCGGGACAGGGGCCCGTGAGCCCTTGCCGCCAAGGCAAGGTCGGACTGCGAAACGTGATCGGGTCGCCGTTCGATCCTTGGTTGGGGTTGCCCGCGCGATGGAAATCCGGTGCGGCTTCGGCGGCAGCCTATTCCGGCGAGGTGCCTTTGCGGGCATCATCACGGCCACCGGGACCTCCGCCGAGACGCCGCGCTGGCTTGCGCCCGGTCGGTTCACCGCTGGTTGATGCCGCGACGCGACAGCGATCGACCCGGCCCCTCCGACCCGCCGCTGCCCGCGCCGATGGCGCACCGTCTCGTCAACCCTGGGCGGTCGAGGTCGCAACCACGCTCGTACACTCAGATCATCGCGCGAAGGTCCCAGACGGATCCTGTCGTTGCGCAAGAACTCGGAAAATCCGGATCAGGCCCGTTCCGCCACCACAGGCTCGAACCCACCCCACATCAGGCGCATGCCATCGAAGGGCATGTCCGCCATATCCATCCCCGGGTCGAAATCGGGCGCCATCATCGCTTCGCCCGCCGCATCATGGGTCGCCTTGTCGGGCCATTCGATCCACGAGAAGACGACCGTTTCGCCCGGTTCGGCCTTCACGGCCATGGGGAAGGACGTGACCTTGCCGTCGGGCACCTGATCGCCCCAGCATTCGATCATCGACACGGCGCCCATGGGTTTGAAGATCATCTCCCAGGCCTCGCGGGCATGGGCGATGTAGGCTTCTTTGTTCGCGTCGGGCACTGCGGCCAGAAACCCACCGTAATAGGACATGCGATTCTCCTCTCGTAGCATAAGCTTGACATCGAATTAATTTGATATCAACTCATTTCCATGTCCGCCCCTCATTCCATGACCGCCGAAACCGCCGGGCGCTGCCTCTGCTTTCGGACGCAGCGGGCAGCGCGGACCCTTGCCCGCCGGTTCGACGCGGTGTTCCGACCCTTCGATCTGACCAACGGACAATTCTCGCTGCTGATGTCGCTGCACCGGCCCGAGGCGCCCAGCATGTCGGACGTTGCGCCGTTCTTGGGCATGGACCGGTCGACGCTGACCGCCGCGCTTAAGCCTCTGGAACGGCGGGGTTTGGTCCGGGTCGCCGTCGACAGAACGGATCGGCGGGGCCGTCGGCTGCACCTGACCCAGGCGGGCCGCGCCCTATTGGCGCGGGCCTTTCCCATCTGGCGTGCCGAGCACGACCGTCTAGACGACGCGTTGCGCGCCCTCGACGATGCGGTCGACCCAAATGACCTGCGCGCCGGCCTTGAGGCCCTGGGGCGAAGCTGACATGGGGCGCCTTGGCGGAGGGGCGTGATTTCGCCAAACCGGACCGGAGCGGGCATTTGGCGTTACAGGGCAAGCCGGTCCGTCGCGCGCCGCCATACAATGATCCGGTCGAGGGAGCCCCGAGGCCGACCCCAACCAAACCCAAGGAACCGCAAAGTCTCGCGCTCGCATCAGCCAAATTGCCGAGCTGGGACGGCCGGACGATGGGTCGGCGCCCCAAGGGCTTCACGGTCGGTCACAGACGGTGGGGAGTGTCCACCTCTGGGACGTGTCCCGTTCAACTGAATTCACTGGACAGGCTGAATTCGTCGCTCCGGTTAAACGCAACACGCGCCAGGCGGTTCATGCGCGTTCAGAACCGTCCCTCTCATGACTGTCATCCCTGGGCTGGATCGAGGATCCCGGGATCGGGACATCCTCCGGTCAAGCCCCGAGTATGACGCACGGGAGAGGTGTTTCCGTGGGAACGTGACCACCTTTCGGCCAAGCCACCCGCCGCGGCGCCCGGCATATGGATCGCGCGGACGCAGGACCGACAACAGAAACGCCCCCATCGCGACGGAAAAAGACGATCCAGCGGATCGCCTTTTTCATTCTTCCAGCCCCAGTCCAAGCTGCGCAAGCTGATCGGCCAGGGGCGCACGCCTGCGCCCTGTCCGACCTCGCCGCGCCGTGTCTCAGGCTGGAACCATTCCTTTCTGCCGGGCCAACTCGCGGACACGCTTGGACAGCTTCTCGAACGCTCGCACTTCGATCTGGCGGATCCGCTCGCGCGAAACGTTGTACTTCTCGGACAAATCTTCCAGCGTCACGGTCTCTTCGTTCAGCTTGCGCTGGGTCAGGATGTCCCGCTCACGCTCGTTCAAGACCGCCATCGCTTCGGTCATCAGACCGATCCGGCTCTCGAACTCATCCTTCTCGGCGTAGTCCCCAGCCTGGTCGGCGCTGTCATCGGCCAGCCAATCCTGCCACTGGGTGGATCCGTCACCGTCCGAGCCGACCATGACGTTCAGCGAGGCATCCCCGCCGGACATCCGGCGGTTCATCGACGTCACTTCGTCCTCGGTCACGCCCAGGTCGGTGGCGATCCGCTGCACGTTTTCGGGGCGCAGATCGCCTTCCTCTAACGCGCCGATGCGGTTCTTGGCCTTGCGCAGGTTGAAGAACAGCTTTTTCTGCGCGCTGGTCGTGCCCAGCTTCACCATCGACCAAGACCGCAGGACATATTCCTGGATCGCAGCGCGGATCCACCACATGGCATAGGTGGCCAGACGGAACCCCTTTTCGGGGTCAAATTTCTTGACGGCCTGCATCAGGCCGACATTGGCCTCGGAAATCACTTCCGCCTGGGGCAGGCCATAGCCGCGGTAGCCCATGGCAATCTTGGCGGCGAGACGCAGATGCGACGTCACCAACTGGTGGGCGGCGTCGGTGTCCTCATCCTCGACCCAGCGCTTGGCGAGCATGTATTCCTGTTCCGGCTCCAGCATCGGAAACTTGCGGATTTCCTGGAGATAACGGTTCAGACCGGCTTCCGGATTGGGGGCCGGCAAATTGGCGTAAGTCGCAGCCATGGTCGTGTCTCCCTAAATGTTAAACGGGTTAACACCCTTCGTATGGGAAGTGGGGTGCGGTCCGCGATTGGTCAAGGTGTCGTTGTGCGGGCTCATCCCTCAACCTGTCGGATCTCATATAGTTCAGCGCGTTCGTACAATATACATACGGATCAAGCATATAGATTGTGCACAATTGCACGCAAATATCCGTGTAAGCCAGTCAAGATTAACCTGCTTCCCCACGCAACGCGGTCCGCAGCGCCACCATATCGGCAGGCAAGGCGGCCTGGAACCGCAGATCGGCGCCGCTGACCGGATGCACGAAGCCCAGCGTCTCCGCGTGCAACGCCTGACGCGCAAATTCCGCCGCCGCGTCGACGCCCGGATGTCCTTTGGGCAACTTGCGATGGCCGCCATAGACCGGGTCGCCGATCAAGGCGTGCCCCACATGGGCCATGTGGACCCGGATCTGATGGGTGCGCCCGGTCTCCAACCGGCATTCGATCACCGCGGCGGCGCGCAGGTCCTCGATCACCCGGACCCGCGTCACCGCATGGCGCCCGCCTGCCCAGATTACCGCCTGGCGTTGCCGGTCGGTGCGATGCCGCGCCAGGCCGGTGGTGATCTTCAGCACGCCGCCCCCGTCCCAAGACACACCCTTGGTGCCGCGCAGGCGCGGATCGCCGGCGCTGGGCACGCCATGGCAGATGGCCAGATATCGGCGGTCGGCGCTGTGTTCGGCGAATTGGGCGGCCAGCCCATGATGGGCCGCGTCGGATTTGGCGACGACCAGCAGGCCACTTGTATCCTTGTCGATCCGGTGGACGATACCGGGCCGCTTCTCGCCGCCGACCCCCGACAATCGCCCGCCGAAATGGTGCAGCAGCGCGTTCACCAGAGTTCCTCCGGGCGAGCCTGGGGCGGGATGCACCACCATGCCCGCAGGCTTGTCGACGACGATTAGGTCGTCATCCTCGTAGACGACGGCCAGGGGGATGTCCTCGGCCCGCGTCTCTGGGTCGTCGGCCACGGGCACGCGCACCTCCACGGCGTCGCCCTCGGCGACGGCCCCCACCGCCGCCACGCCGTTCACGAAGACCCGGCCCTCCGCCAGCAGCTTCGCCAGGCGCGACCGGCTGAGATGGGCGTCCGCTGGCACATCGCGGGCGATGGCCTTATCCAAGCGCGATGGCGGATCGGCCCGGACCCGGAAGGAAATGACAGTGTCGGACAACGAAGACCCCGGCTTGCCGCCCGACCTGCGCTTTCTGAAGGCCCTGGTCACGATCCTGACGGCGGTGATGATCGTCGGCGTGATAACCATCGTTGCGCTGCTTGTCATCCGCCTGCCGTCCGCCGCGCCGACCTGGCCGCCCGGCCTGGCCTTGCCGCCAGGAACAGACGTCCACGCCGTCACCCAGACGCCGAGCCGCTGGCTGGTCACCACGACGGATCAGCGCCTGTTGACCTTCGCCCCCGATGGCACCCTGCTGGAGACGCTTGACCTAGAGTAGGGTGACGTCTGGCCGGTCTTCTCAAAGGGGCGCTCCGGATCCCGGGGCGACCGTTCGCCATAGAAGCGTGCGCCGGTCTATCGAAGGGCCGCGCTTCGGCGATCCCACCTTTGTTCGGCAGCGCTTTGTGGCAGCCGGATATCTGTCAGGTCAGCACGTCGCGCTGAGATCGACGGATTTGGCGGTGGCCCGCAAAAAGATCGGCGACCCGCGGGCCTCAAGCCGATCCAGCGACAACCGGACCATCCGCCGAACGCCCGCACCCCGACGCGCCAATCCCGACCGCTAGGGCGCCCCCGTCACCAACGGCGCTACGCTCGGCCAAAGCGACGCCACCAGCAGCCCCGCCATCGTCCAGTTGAACGCCCGCAGCCGCGCCCGCGACGTCAGCCAGCGCCGCATCTGGACACCCAACAGCATCCACATGGAAATCGACGGTAGATTGACCAGGGTGAACCAGGCGGCCACCGGCACCACCGCCCAAGAACCACCAGCCGTGTAGAGTGTCACCGCCGTCAGCGCCATGGTCCACGCCTTGGGGTTCACCCATTGAAACGTCGCCGCCTGCACGAACGTCATCGGCTGCCCCTCGGCCGCCTGCGCCTCGGGCGGGGCGGCATGGGCAATCTTCCAGGCGAGCCACAGCAAATAGGCAACCGACAGCCCCGCCAACAAGACCTTCAGCATCGGGACCGCCGCAAAGACCTGCGCCAGGCCCAGCCCCACCAGGACGATCATCACCCCAAACCCCATCGAGATCCCCAGCGCGTGCGGCACCGACCGCGCCACGCCGAAATTGGCGCCCGAAGCCATGATCATCAGGTTGTTGGGCCCTGGCGTGATCGACGAGACAAAGGCGAAGGCCGTCAGGCCCAGGAACAGATCGTAGGTCATGACCCGTATTCTGCCGCGTCGCCCGGGACATGTCCTTGCAAAGATCGCGCCCAGAACCCAAATCCCGCAATAGGAGGGTGGCATGGACGTGATCGACAACAGGATCTTGCACGCTCTCGCGGAAGACGGTCGCCTGACCAACCAGGCGCTCGCCGAACGGGTCGGCCTGTCGCCCTCGGCCACGCTGCGGCGGGTGCAATCGCTGGAAAGCGCCGGGATCATCAAGGGCTACCGCGCCGTGATCGACCCCGAAAAGACCGGGATCGGATTCACCGCCTATATTGCCGTCGGTCTGAACGACCACACCAAGCACGGCCAGGAAAGCTTCGAGCAGGCCGTCGCCACCGCCCCCGAAGTCCGCGAATGCCACAACATCACCGGCACCGTGGAATATCTGCTGCGGGTCGAGGCGACGGATCTGGCCGCCTACAAGCATTTCCATACCGACGTGTTGGGCATCCTGCCGCAGGTCGCGTCGCTGACCACCTATGTGGTCATGGGCTCGCCCAAGGATGAGCGGGCCTAGGGACGGGCTCCACTGCCCGGCAGGCTCGGGATCGCCGGGCGCGCCCCAAAGATGACGACCGACGGCGATGTCTGCGGAGGCCGCCTCAGGGCGCGGCCCGCAGCGGGCGATAAATGTGGAAGCCGTCGAAATCGGCCTTGCCGATCTCCATGCCCCCATGGCGCAGGCCGGCATAGGCCATGG
>JBCDCW010000116.1:0-11449 GCA_039180995.1 Pseudomonadota bacterium | reverse complement strand
GGCGTGGGGCTGTCGAAAGAGATTGTTCTGGCACTTCTGGTGATCCCTGTGGTCGCCACTGTCGGACTGGCGGTCCGCCGGATCCGGAAGGGGATCGAACGCTAACCCGGGGCAATGGACTTTGCCTTCATCCGACGGGCCTTCGGGTCGCGTAGGATGGGGCTAGACCGCATCTCGGGTCTGCCGGATCAAGCTCCCGGCACCATGTTCGGTGAAGAGTTCCAAAAGCGCCGCGTTCGGCACCCGGCCGTCCAGGATCACCACGGCCCGGACGCCGCCTTCGAGCGCGTGCAGCGCCGTTTCCGTCTTGGGGATCATGCCGCCCGCGATGGTGCCGTCCTCGGTCAGCGCACGCACCTGGTCGGTCGACAAGGCGGTGACGACCTCGCCCGAGCCGTCCTTGACGCCCGCCACATCGGTCAGCAGCAGCAACCGGTCGGCCTTCAGCGCTGCTGCGATGGCCCCGGCGGCGGTATCGCCGTTGATGTTATACGTCTCGTCTTCCGCGCCGGTGCCGATGGGGGCGATGACGGGGATCATCTCGTCTCGAAAAAGAGTGTGGAGCAGGCGCGGGTCGATCTCGCTGGGTGTGCCGACAAAGCCCAAATCCGGATCCGTCTGGGTGCAGGTGATCATGTCGGCATCCTTTCCGGTCACGCCCACAGCCCGGCCGCCCGCTGTGTTGATGGCCTGCACGATGCGTTTGTTGACTTCGCCTGCCAGGACCATCTCGACCACGCGCATCGTATCCGCATCGGTGACGCGCTTGCCGCGCACGAAGTCCGATTTCACGCCCAGCCGCGCCAGCAATTCATTGATCATAGGACCACCGCCATGGACGATCACCGGGTTGATCCCCACCGTGCGCATCAGCACCACGTCGCGCGCGAAACTGGCCATGCCCTCGTCCGAACCCATGGCATGGCCGCCCAGCTTGATCACCACGACGGCATCGGCGTAGCGGCGCAGATAGGGCAGGGCTTCATTCAAGGTGCGGGCGATGGCGGCGTTGTCGCGGGTCATGTCGTCTCGGGGTTTCATGGCGGCTCCGGGTGGTCGGAAACTCTTATAGTAAGAGTTTCCACAAATTTCTTACTTTAAGAAATTTGCGCGATGACAGATCGGAGTGTCGGGATGCCCCAACCCTTCTCGCTGCTGGTGACGATCAATTCTGGGAAGGCGGCGGGATGGCGGCGAAGCGCCTTGCGGGTCTGCTCTAGGATGGCGTCGCGCGCCGCTTCTTTCACCTTGTCGGCCTTTGTCAGCACCGTCTGGAACGTCACCGCCGAGACGTCGAGCAGGGCCATGATGTCTTGGTCCACCGCCTTCACTCCATGGCGCGCGTCGATCAAGACAAAGGCACGGCGCAGGCTGGGTCGGCCGGCCAGATAGGCTTTCAGCAGCGCCTGCCATTTCGCGACTTCGGCAACGGGGGCCTTCGCGAAGCCGTAGCCCGGCAAGTCGACCAGGTAATGGCTCTCGGCGAGGGTGAAGAAGTTGATCTCCTGTGTCCGGCCCGGCGTGTTGGAGGCCCGGGCCAGCGATCTACGGCCCGTAAGCGCATTGATCAGAGTCGATTTTCCCACGTTGGAGCGGCCTGCGAAGCAGACCTCGATCCGGTCGGCCGACGGCATCCCCGACATGGCGACGACACCCTTCAGGAAGTCCCCACCCGTGGCAAAGAGCCTGCGGCCCCGTTCCTCCGCGTCAGGGTCGGGGGCGTCTGCGACGGGGAAGGGCAGGCTCATTCCTGCACCCCGTCGCCCACGGCCAGGCGTCCCGCCACGTTCACCGTTGCGTAGACGCCAAAATTCTGGTGGCCCCAACCATCGTCGAGGGTTCGCAGGACATTGGCGTCGCGGGTGCCGGTCTCGGGGCTGGCTTCGGTCGCGCGGCAGCGGCCGATTGGGTCCGTCACATCTAGTGTGACGGCGCCGATGCGGATCTGGCGACCGATCCAATCGAATTCACCCCAGGGCGGCAGATCGTCCACGATTAGGTTCCCGCGGAACCGCTCGATGTCCAGCGGGCGACCGATCTTCTGAGACAGCGCGCGGAGCGAGGCCAGATTCAGGATCGCCACTTGCGGTTCGCCATTATCGCCCATGCCCTGCGGCGGTGCTTTGACCAGACGCGTGGGCGCCGGGCGGTCGGCGGGCCAGATCGGGCGAACCCAATCGGCCAAGCGGCTGCTCTCGCCCGCAGGATCGAAGGTCAGATCGGGGCGGGCGGGGTGATGCAGCGTGATCGGGCCCAGCCCCTCGGCCTCGATCCGGGCCAGATCGGGCCCCGAGGCCACCACCAGGAAGTTCCGCCGCGCCTGCCATCCGTCCCTTTGCGGCGCGTTCTCATGCAGCAGGGCCCAAGCCCGGTCACCCGGCATCGGGGCGCCCGCGATCAGGTCCACCGCCGCCAACCGCTCGCGCCCGATCCCCTTGATCGGGTGGCGGTGGATCGCGGCCAGGCGGGGTGTCACTTGCCGCCCTTCTTGGGCGGCTTGGCATCGTTGGCGGCGACGGGTTTCTTCTGGAAGCTGGATTTGATGTTGCCGAATAGGTCTGGCTTCGACCCATGCGACCGCATGATCAGATATTGCTGCGCGAAGGTGATCGTGTTGTTGGCGATCCAGTAGACGATCAAGCCCGACGCGAAGCCGCCCAGCATGAACATGAAGACCCAGGGCAGGTAGGCGAAGATCATGGCCTGCGTCGGGTCGGTGGGCGCCGGGTTCAGCTTCTGCTGGAACCACATGGAAATGCCCAGCAGAATCGGCAGGATGCCGATCAGGATCAGCGATAGGATCGAACCCGGATCGGGGGCGGCCCAGGGCAGCAGGCCGAAGAAGTTGACGATAGAGGTCGGGTCGGGGGCGCTGAGGTCTTGGAACGGCCCGAAGAACGGCGCGTGCCGAAGCTCCAGCGTGACGAAGATCACCTTGTAGAGGCTGAAGAAAATCGGGATCTGGAGCAGAATCGGCAAACAGCCCGCCGCCGGGTTCACCTTGTTCTTCTTATAGAGCTCCATCATCCCCTGTTGCAGCTTCTGGCGGTCGTCGCCCGCCTTCTCCTTCAGCTTCTCCATCTCGGGTTGGAGCTCTTTCATCCGCGCCATGGAGACGTAAGACTTGTAGGCCAGCGGCAGCAGGACAGCCTTGATGCCCAGGGTCAGCACGATGATCGCGATGCCCATATTGCCGATCAGCGCGTTCAGCCAATGCAGCACGGCGAAGATCGGTTTCGTCAGGAAATAGAACCAGCCCCAGTCGATGCTGTCGACGAAGCCCGCGACGCCTTGCTCATTTTGGTATTCGCGGATCGTGGCCCATTCCTTCGCGCCCGCGAACAGGCGGCTTTCGGAGAGGTGGGTCTGGCCCGCTTCGATGCTGCGGTGGGGCAGGCGCGTTTCCGTTTGATAGATATCGAACTGGTCCACATACTTGACGACTTCGGTGAAGTTCACGCCAGCCGACGGGATGAGCGTCGTCATCCAATACTTGTCGGTGAAGCCGATCCAGCCATCTTCGCTGGCCTCGGTCAGCTGAACCCGGCCCCCTTCGGCCGGGACCGGGTCCAATTCGGTGATGTTGTCGTAGCTGATTTCCGCCAATTCCCCATCCGACCGGGCGACGACGCCTTCGTGCAAGATGAAGAAGTTGATGATGTCCGGCTCGCCATGCCGAGCGATCAAGCCGTATGGCGCCAGGCGCACGGCCGCGTCCGTGGTGTTTTCGACCGATTGCGAGACGGTGAACATGTAATCTGCATCGACGGCGATGGTTTTCCTGAAGATTAGGCCAGCGCCATTGTCCCACGTCAGCGTTACCGGGCTTTCGGGCGTCAGCCTGGCATCCGCAGAGGCCGTCCATTCCGTCGTCGCGCTGGGAACCTGGTCGAAGCCCAGATTTCCGCTGGGCGTCCAGCCATGCAGGGCGTAGTAGGCGTCCGGGCCGCCAGCGGGGGTGAGCAGGGTGACGATGGGGGAATCGTCGTCCAGCGTTTCGCGGTAATCCTTCAGAGACAGATCGTCGAGCCGCCCACCCGTCAGCGAGATCGAGCCTGTCAGGCGCGGCGTGTCCACGGTGATGCGGGTCGTTGCCGCAATGGCATCTTCGCGCGTTTCCTGGGGCGTGGCCACCACGGCGCCGGGCGTCGCGGCGATGGGGGTGTCCTGGGCGGTCGGCGGCGTCAAGGCCGAACCGTTGCCGGTCTGAGCCGCGTCGGGCAAACCCGTTCCCGTGACGCCGGGCGCCTGCTGTTCGGGCGGAAACAGGACAAACCAGATCAGAAGCACCAGCGCTGACAGCACCGTGGCGAGGATGAGGTTCTTATTCTGTTCGTCCATGGGACCTGTCCGGCGGGATGTCTGGATTGCGGGTGGTTCAACAGACCGCGCCCGGGAAGGTCAAGGCGAAAGGGGCGCCTGGCGCGGGCGGGTCGGAGCGGCTGAAACCGAGGATCAGGCGCTGTTGGCGATGTCGCAGCGCGAGGCCGCCCGTCGGCGTCGCAGAGGTCGGCCGCTGTTGCGCGCTCCGCGTGGGCCAGAGCCGCCGAAAATCAGGCCGTGCCGCGTACCGCCATCCGATCCAAGGGCCGATGCTCGGTCCGGCTGCGATGGAGCATCCAGCGGCCCACATCCTCTTTGGGCATGGGGCGCGCGATCCCGAAGCCCTGCAATTGGCCGCAACCCATGCGTGACAGCAGTGCCTGCTGGTCCGCCGTCTCGACCCCTTCAGCAAGCGTCGCGATGTCGAGCTGGTTGGCCAGGCTCAGGATCGCGGCGATCACCCGCTGTCGCCCTTCATCTTCCAGCAGGTTGTGGACAAAACTGCGGTCGATCTTGATGCGATGCACGCCGAATTCGGCGATATGCGCGATCGAGGCGGCGCCGGTCCCGAAATCGTCCAGATCCAATCGGAAGCCCGCCTGCCGCAGGGCCCGGATATTGCGGACGACGGTCTCATCGCCATCGCGTAGGGTCACCGTCTCCAAGATTTCGACCGAGATGCGATGGGGCGTCAGATTGTAGCGATCAACCTGCCAGGCGATCCGATCCGCCAAGCGCGGATCGCTCAATTCCTCCAGCGACAGATTTATCCCGATACAAGGCACCTCGATTCCGTCCTGGTCCCAGTCGACCAACGCTTGCAGCGTGGCATCCAGGATCGTGTCGGCTAGATCCGCTGTTAGGCCAACGGCGGCCAGGGCTGGCAGAAAGCGATCCGGTGTCAGGACACCGAGATCGGGGTGATGCCAGCGCGCGAGGGCCTCCAGACCGGCCACGGTTCCGGTCGTGGCGTCGATCTGGGGCTGGAACCAAGGGCGGATCTGGCCATCGCGCAGCGCCTCGCCCACTTGCGAGGCCAGGCGATGGCCGGTCTCGACTTCGACCTGCATGTCGGAATTGAACGCCCGCACGGCATCGTCGCCAGCCCGCCGCGCGATCCGTAGCGCGCATTCCGCAGCCGTCAGAAGCGCTTCGCCACCGGGTTCAGGCGCGGCGCCCAGGGTGCAGAGCCCGATACAGGATTGCGCGTGGACGGTGCGGCCGTTCAGCGGAATGCCCTCGGAAATGGCGCCCTGGACCCGGTCCACCACTTGCATCACCAGATCCAGATCGGTCCGCGGCGTCGGCCCCAGCAACACAGCCAAGCCATCTTCGTTAAATCGAAACACGCCGTCTTGGGCCCGGAGTGTCCCGGCGACGCGCCCGGCCAGCAACTGCATCACATGCCCGCCGATATCGTCGCTCCATTGGCCTTCGTTTACAGGCACGTCGTGGACATGGATTAGCAGCAGGGCCGCGCTCTGGTCCCGGTCCGCGCAGGTCGCCACCATATCGTCCAGCACGTTGCGGAAGGCCGCCCGTTCGACGACGCGGCCTGCCCGACCGGACTGGCCCGGCTTGCGGCCGACATCCGCATGTTGGCGCCGTGGCGCGTTCAGCGCCAGGAAGACCGGCAGCACGATAACCAGCACCATGGCCACCGCATCCTGGCCAAAGGCCCAGGCCGCGGCGGCGGCGGCCGGAAATAGCATCATCCAGTCGATCCGATCCAACCAGCGCCGAAGGCGGGTCGCGATCCTGCGGGCAGGCGGACGCGGGGCGGCGTGGTCGCTCATATCTCTCTCCGGCACTCTGACCGGCAGACAGTTACCGCCCCATCCCTCACGGATCCTTAACGTCGCAACTCGAAGTTGCAAAAATTTTCACGGTTTGGTCTCGGCGCTCAATCCGGCACGTTGTCGATGCCCGATCCCCCCAGCGGATGGCAGCGCGCGATCCGCCGGATCGCCAGCCAGCCGCCGCGTAATCCGCCATGTTTCTCAAGGGCTTCGAGCGCGTAGACGGAGCAAGTGGGCTGAAACCGGCAATTGTGCCCGACCGTCGGCGAAAACGTCGCGCGATAGAGATGCACGGGCCAGGACAAAATGCGGGCGAGGGGGCTCATGAATGCACTTTTACCAAGGCCGCCCGCAGGTCGTCCAGTAATGCGTCGAAAGGGCGACCCGCCGTTCGATCGCGGCGACCGATCAGCGCGTAGTCCCAGCCGGGGCTGCCATGATCCGGTAGGACGAGCCGCGCCGCCTCGCGCAGGCGCCGCTTGGCGCGGTTGCGGGCCACGGCGTTGCCGACCTTCTTGGAACATGTAAACCCCACGCCTACAGCAGGGTCGCCGTCGGCGCGGTCGCGGGCCTGTAGAAGAAAGGCACCGGCGGGCACGCGGCGGCCATGGTTTAGGGCCAGGAACTCGGGCCGGGTCTTAAGCACTCGGAGAACGACAGACGCCGAAGGCGACGGGGCCTCCGGCGTCGACTCGTCCATCGCAGTTCCGATCAGGCCGACAGCGACTTCCGACCGCGGGCGCGGCGGGCATTCAGGATTTTCCGCCCGGCCTTGGTGGCCATGCGGGCGCGGAAACCATGGCGCCGCTTGCGGACGAGATTCGAGGGCTGGAAGGTGCGCTTCATGGCCGTCTCTCCAAATAGGGGCCGGGCCGTCGTCGAGGGCTGCCGACCGTGAAAACTGAAGACCGCCGACTAGATCAGGCCGTCGAGCCTGTCAACGGGGTCTGGGGGCGTCGCAAGCTGAGCACTCCGCGACCGGCCACGCCACCCCTTCTGGATGGGTCCACCGCCATCCCGGCGCGGATCGGCTCCCGATCCCCCTGGATCCGCCGCGGCGTATTTCAGTCGGAAGGTCAAAGGGTTTCCGATCTGTAACATCCCACCGGTTCCGGGACCGCTGACATAACGCCCCCTCAAGTGCCCGTGAAGTGGGATGTCCGGGCGTCCCCCCTTGGGTCATCTGTGACGCAATCGACGCGCCGACCACCCAAGCCCGTTCCGGTGCGTCACCTTGAACCCGAGAGTTGGAACCATGACCGATCACACGATGACTGAACCTGATCAGAAAGGCGGCGTTGGCCGCTATCTTCCGCTGGCGGCGATCCTGGTCGCGGCCGGTGCCGGCGCGTTCTTTCTGCGCGACTACCTGACCTTTCAGACACTGGCCGACAATCGCGAGGCGCTGATCGCCTTCCGGGACGCCAATTACCTGGTCACGGCGCTGACCTTCATCGCCGCCTATATCCTGATCGTGGCCTTTTCCTTGCCGGGCGCGGCCATCGCCACGCTGACGGGTGGCTTCCTGTTCGGGGTGTTCCCGGGCGTGCTGTTCAATGCCGGCGCCGCGACCATCGGGGCCATGGCGATCTTCCTGGCCGCCAAGTTCGGCCTGGGCGACAGGCTGGCCGCCAAGATGGACGCCTCGGGCGGCGCGGTGAAGAAGATCAAGGACGGCATCCGCGAGGATGAGACCTCCTATCTGCTGATCATGCGCTTGGTTCCGGCCGTGCCGTTCTTCGTGGCCAACCTGATCCCCGCCTTCGTGGGCGTCAGCCTGCGGAAATTCATGTGGACCACGTTCTTCGGCATCCTGCCGGGCGGCCTGGTCTACACTTGGGTCGGTGCCGGTCTGGGCGAGGTCTTCGCCCGGGGCGAGACCCCCAATTTCGGCATCATCTTCGAGCCGCATATCCTGGGCCCGATCCTCGGCCTTGCGGCGCTTGCCATGCTGCCCATCGTCCTGAAGCGTTTCAAGAAGGTCTGATCCCATGAACATGTTGAACACACCCGAGGAAATGCTGCGCGCGAAGGGGCTCGCCATGGAAGAGATAAAGACCGACGTCCTGGTCATCGGCGCGGGCTCCGGCGGGCTCTCCTTCGCCGCCGGCGCGTCCCAGATGGGCGCCGACGTGACCCTGCTCGAAGGCCACAAGATGGGCGGCGATTGCCTGAATTTCGGCTGCGTGCCCTCCAAGGCGCTGATCGCGGCGGGCAAGCAGGCGCAGGCCATGAAGACCGGCCAGAAATATGGCGTCGCCCCGGTCATGTCGACGGTCGACTACGCTGCCGCCAAAGGCCACGTCCATAAGGTCATCGAGACCATCGCCCCGGTCGACAGCCAGGAACGGTTCGAGGGCTTCGGCGTCCGCGTCATCCGCGAATACGGCCAGTTCGTCGACAAGGACACGGTCGTTGCCGGAAGCTATCGCATCAAGGCGCGCCGCGTGGTGATCGCCACCGGATCCTCGCCGCTGGTGCCGCCCATCGACGGCCTGAAGGACGTGCCCTTCGAAACCAACGAGACCATCTTCGACCTGATGGACCAGCCCGCGCATCTGATCGTGGTCGGCGGCGGCCCCATCGGGATGGAGATGGCCCAGGCCCATGTCCGGCTGGGGTCCAAGGTCACGGTGGTCGAAGGCGCCAAGGCCATGGGCAAGGACGATCCGGAGATGGCCGAGGTGGTCCTCAAGCGCCTGCGCGAAGAGGGCATCGAGATCGTCGAAGGCGCCCGGGTCGAGCGGGTGTCCGGGACAGCCGGTGACATCACCGTCCACACCGACGGCGGCGACTTCACCGGCACGCACCTTCTGATGGCCGTGGGTCGCCAGGCCAATATCGACCGCCTGAACCTGGACGCGGCGGGCATCGAACATGACCGCACCATCAAGGTCGGCGCCGATCTGCGGACGACCAACCGCAAGGTCTATGCCATCGGCGATGTGGCCGGCGGCTACCAGTTCACCCATGTGGCGGGCTATCACGGCGCCACGGTCATCCGCCCGATCCTGTTCGGCTTGCCCGCCAAGGCGCGCACCGACCACATCCCCTGGGCGACCTATACCGACCCGGAACTGGCCCAAGTCGGCCTGACCGAAGCCCAGGCGCGCGAACAGCATGGCGACAAGCTGGAAGTCCTGCGCTTCCCCTACCACGAAAACGACCGCGCCATCGCCGAGGGCAAGACCGAAGGCCTCATCAAGGTCATGGTCGTCAAGGGCCGCCCCGTGGGCGCCTCCATCGCCGGCGCCCAGGCGGGCGAACTGATCGGCCTCTGGGCGCTCGTCTTGGCCAACAAGCTGAAGATCGGCGCCGTGGCCGCCATGGTCGCGCCCTATCCGACCCTGGGCGAGATCTCGAAACGCGCGGCGGGGCAATATTACGTCCCGCGCCTCTTCGATAACCCGACCGTCAAGCGGGTTGTCGGCGCCGTACAGCGATTTCTTCCGTAAGGAAGCGCTGACATGCCTTGCGCCCAGCCGTGGCCAAGTTGACAAAACCCCTGTCCCGGATGCGGGACAGGGGGCATAACGCCTCCCGAAGACCGTTTGACCATTGGGGCGACATGCTGACTTCCCTTTCCGGGCGCTTTCTGATCCTGACGGTCCTCTTCGTGATGATCGCCGAGATCCTGATTTTCGTGCCCTCCATTGCCCGTTTCCGGCTCGACTATCTGACGGAACGGATGGAACGCGCCCAGATCGCGTCGCTCGCCCTGCTGGGCGCGTCCGACATGATCCCCCTCGACGTCGAGCAGGAGCTTTTGGACAATGCCGGCGTCCTGAACGTCGTGCTGCGCCGCGACGCCCTTCGCCAGCTGGTTCTGTCTTCGGATCTGCCGGGGCCCGTGACGCGGACCATCGACCTGCGCGATCCGGCGCCCACACAGCTGATCCGCGATGCGCTTCTGGAATTTCTGATGCTGGAACCGACGGTCGTGCGCGTCATCGCCGAGCCCGCCCAGGGCGGTGGCGTCCAGATCGAGGCGGCCATCGACACGACTGATCTGAACCAGGCCATGATCGACTACGGCCTGACGATCCTGTGGCTCTCCCTCGTTATCTCGGTCATCACCTCGGCCTTCCTGTTCCTGGCCGTCCGACGCTTGATGGTCCTTCCCATCAAGGACCTGGTCACCCACATGAATCGCTACGCGGCGGCGCCCGAAGACGGACGACAGGTCATCGTCCCGCGATCCCGTGTTCAGGAATTGCACGCCGCCGAAACCACGCTGCGCGCCCTGGAAACCCAGCTGACCCAATCGCTACGCCAGAAAGAGCGTTTGGCCCAACTCGGCTCGGCCGTGGCCAAGATCAGCCATGACCTGCGGAACATCCTGACGACGGCCACCCTGCTGGCCGACCGGATGGAGCGGGTCGAAGACCCGACCGTCAAGCGCGTCGCTCCGAAGATCGTCAATTCCCTGGCCCGCGCCGTGAACCTGACCGAAGGCACCCTGGCCTTCGGCCGCGCCGAAGAGGCGCCGCCAGCCCTGCAACTGATGGACCTTCACCCCTTCGCCGCCGAAATCTGCGAGGCCGAGCAATTGGCCGTCGACCCCGAAGAGGTCCGCATCCACCACGACATTCCCCGGGGCACCATGGCGCGGCTGGATCCCGAACAGATGTACCGCGTGGTCGGCAACCTGGCCCGCAACGCGCGCCAGGCGATCCAGGCCACCGGGCAACCGGGCGAGGTGCGCATCACGGCCGAGTAAACCCAGGATGCGCTGTTCCTGCGCATCTGCGACACCGGTCCTGGCCTTCCGCCGAAGGCGCGCGAGAACCTGTTCCAAGCCTTCCAGGGCAATGTTCGCAAGGGCGGCACCGGGCTGGGCCTGGCCATTGCTGCCGAATTGGTGCGGGGCCATGGCGGCAAGTTGGATTTGGAGAAGACGGACGAAACCGGCACGATCTTCCGTATCGAGTTGCCGCGCGGAGATGGGGTGGACTGAGGCCCGATCAGGTCGCAGGGACCGCCTCGGCGGAAAGATCGGGCAAGACGGCCAGAAGGGCGGCGCATAGGGGCGTTTTCGCCAACGGCTCCAGGCTCCGGCTCAGCCGCGCCTTGAAAGCCTCGACCCTCATGTCCCAGATCTCCTGCGCCGCTACGGTCAGAAGCCCCTTGTCGTCGCAAAGGCGGAGCAGCGCTTCGACATCTCGATCCCTTACAGCCCGGTCGATCTCGTCCCGTCTTGCCTTGGCGATGGCGCTTAAACTCTACAAAGGACAAGGACACGTTCCAACTCGGCGCTTCCACATATCCTGCATAGAGCGCGTTGGTGAAAAGCTCCTTGATCCGCTGGTTGCGGATCGTTCAGCTGG
>JBCDCW010000115.1:0-11584 GCA_039180995.1 Pseudomonadota bacterium | reverse complement strand
TGGCTTTGGCGTCTTGGAGAGCCCACATGGTGCGCGCCTTTCTTCTGACTAGATAGCTGGTCAGATAGACAGTTCCGGTTGCCATGGCAAGAGTGGCGGCGCCATCGGCGGTTGGGGACCAGCGATGCCGCGACCCCAAATATTACATAATTAGAGTTATTGAGACTCATTCGATTCTTGGGCCACATTCTATTCTGGCTTGCGATACGCCTCCTATCCTGCTGATGGGGTCCAGATCGCCGACCAGTGCCTTGGAATGTTGCAAAGATTCAGCAAGACGGACAAGTCCAACGAGGCTGCGCAGAATCATGGAACCCAGCGGCAAACACGGATATCGTGCCATTATTCTTGAAGGTATTTCATCAGAGGTCGCCGATGCCGGGACCATCCCAGACGATTTTCGCCATGGCTGACCGTGGCACGCCGGACGAGACCGGCCGCGCCCGTGTTCCGCTGGTCAACGTGATCGGCATCGGTGCTCAGAAATGTGCCTCGTCCTGGCTCCACGCCGTTGCCGGATCCCATCCCGAGATCGCCATTGCCGAGCCAAAGGAACTCGACTTCTTCAGTTATTATTTCGACCGCGGTTACCGATGGTACGAGCGTCATTTCGGAGAAACCGACCGCCCGATCCGCTTCGAGAGTTCGCCATCTTACTTCCACGACCCCCGTGCCCCGGCACGGGCGAGGGCATATAACCCGGATCTGCAGGTCGTGCTGCTGTTGCGCGATCCGGTTAAGCGGGCTTTCTCGAACCACGCACACGAGATCATCAAAGGTCATATCCCGCCCCTGCCCTTCGAGGCGGGTCTGGCGAACAACCCTGCCTATGTGGAGCAAGGGCGCTATGCCACCCATCTGCAACGCTGGCGCGACGCCTTCGGGGCGCGAGTGCATGTGATGTTCGCCGAGGAAGTCTCGGCCGATCCGGCGGGCGCGGCACGGGCGCTGTTCCGCATCCTGGATGTGGATGACACGTTTCACAGCGCCATTCTGGACGAACGCCGGAACGGCAGCGACCGGGCCCGGCTGCCGATGCTGCGCACCGGTTTGCGGGCCGGAGGCGATTGGATGCGCCGCCGGGGGCTGGAGCCGGTCCTGGCGCGCATCAAGGCTGCCCGTCCGGTGGCTGGCCTGCTTCGGGCGAACAGCATCGAGATCCGCGACGAGATCCCGGCGATGCAGCCCGAGACCGAGGCCCAATTGCGCGCAATCTTCGCGCCCGAGATGGACGCCCTGCGCGAGATGCTTGGGCGCGAGACCCTGCCTTGGGACGGATCGCCGCCGTGACCCTGGCGGATCCACAGGCCGCCGCACCCGTTTCGGCGGCGGCGGGACCGGATCGGAAGCTGGTCGTCTTCGGCTTCGACGCGTCCGAGGCGGCGCAGCGTCGCCGCATCCGATCCTATATGGAATGCGGCTATGACGTGCTTGGCCTGACCATGCGACGCCAGAATATGACCCATGATGCGGAGCCGTTTTGGGACAACGTCCCTTTGGGCGAGACCCAAAATGCCGCCATGGGACAGCGTCTGCGCGCCATCGCCGCCGCGCTTCCCAAGATTTGGCGCGCGCGGGATCGCATGCGCGGGGCGCGGACGATCGTGGCGCGCAATTTGGATATGCTGATCCTGGGGGCTGCCGCGCAGGCGATGCTGCGGCCGCGGCCGCGGCTGGTCTACGAATGCCTGGATATCCACGGGATGATGACGGATCCGGGGGCCAAGGGGCGGGTGGCTCGTGCGGTCGAACGGCGGCTTCTGGCCCGGTGCGATGCCATCGTCGTGTCGTCCGATGCTTTCGTTCGGAACTACTTCGCGCCGATCCAAGGCTGGACCGGCGACGTGCGGCTGGTGGAAAACAAGATCTGGCTGGGGCCCGATGCGCCGCCCAGGCCAGCGGCGGCAGATGTGCGCACCCGGACGGATGGCCCTATGGTGTTGGGATGGGTCGGCACCTTGCGCTGCGCCCGCAGCCTGGAGATCCTGGCGGATGTCGCGCGTCGGATGGGACCAAAGATCGAGATACGGCTGCATGGGATCGTGCATCGGGACTCGCTGCTTGATTTCGATGCTCTGGTAGCGGGTCAGGAAAACCTTACCTATCGGGGCCCGTATCGCTATCCGGACGGCCTGCGCGATATCTATCGGGCGTGCGATGCGGTCTGGGCCCAGGATCTCTGGCAATGGGGCACGAATTCGACCTGGCTTCTACCGAATCGGATTTATGAAGCCGGGTATTTTGGTTGCCCGACGATCGCCGTGACCGGGACCGAGACCGGACGGCGCGTGGCCGACGGCTTGGGCTGGGCGATCCCGAGCCCGGATGCGGAGGCGCTGGAATCCTTGCTGAGCCGTCTGACACGGGAAGATCTGGCGGCGCGTCGGCGGGCTTTGCTGGAGATGCCGGAGGGGACATTTCGGCAGAGCCGGGATGAGATCAGCGCATCCGTGGACCAGTCGGGTCTGGCGGCTTAACCGAGTCAGTCCGCCGCTGCGACAGGCGGCGCCAACGTCTCGCAACCGGTCGCGGCCGCGCCGCGCCAGCGGACGGCGAGAACGGCGCCCGCCTGCCGGATTTCCAGGCCATAGCCCCGCGTCGCGATCATCGGCGCAAGCCGTTCGGCATGTCCTTCGACCTCCCACCAATGGGGCGAGGTCACCAGCAGCCCATCGGGCCGGCAATCGAACATCCGCGCAAGCGAGGCAGGCTCGGCGATGACGGGGCGTCCGGTTCGCACGTCGATCCCGAAATCCTGCGGTGGGACCAGTTCGGTGACCCGGCTGCGGCTGATCAGCATGTCGTAGGGGCCCACATGGGCGATCTGATGCAATTCGCGCGTGGTCGCAACGAAGGGTGCGTCGATCCAATCGCCGATCACGGACCGTGCTTCGGACCAATCGCCGCGCGCGGGCAGGCCCTGGCCCGTGGCCAGGGTCAGACTGCGTTGGGCGAAAGGGGTAACCGCGGCCAGGGCAACGAAAATAGCGGCGGCCGGAGCGATGAGGCCGAGGCGGGGCAGCCGGCGAAGCACCAGATGTGCGATGTCCAGAATGCCGATTGCCCAGATCGTGAAGAGGAACGGCATGGCATAGGACAGATAGCGCAGCGCTTTCATGCCGCCGAACGAGTGGACCAGGAAGGTCGACAGGAAGGCCGTGGCGCAGAACACGGTCAGCCCAGGGCGGGCGCGCAGCGCGAGCAACCCGAGGATGAGCGTGGCGTACCAGAGCGTGCCGTAACTGCGTTCCAACTGGTCGAAGTAGAAGGTGCGATAATCACGCAGCGCGGCGGCGTGGTCCGGCACCCAACGGTAGAAGGCCATGGCCTTTTCCAGCAGGCCAGTTGTCAGTCCGATGCCGAGACCGACCACCACCAGCGACAGGCAGATGCTGGCCGTCAGCAAACGACCCCGGACCGTTCGGACATGGCGTGCTGCTAAGATCAGGAAGGTTGCCAGCAGAACCCCTGCCGCACCGATGGCCGTGGTGACCTGGAAGCCGAGCGCAAGGGCCCAACACGCCGCGGCGCCCAGGATCAGCGTGACGCGCGTTCGCCCGCTTGTGTCGAGGGCCAGATGTATGGCTGCGGCGCCGCTGAGGAAGAAGAGGACGTGGACGGCGTAGAAGCGGACAAACTGGGCTTCGATGATGGCCTGGGGCCAGAGGATCGCGAAGGCCGCTGCCACTGCCCCCACGGCGATGGTCGCGACGCGGGCCAGCCAAAGAAACAGCACGACCGGGATCAGCGTGCCCGCGATGACCGAGACGATCCGGGCCGTGGCTAAGCCCGTATCGCCGGTCAGCCACAGCATGGCCGCAACGGTGCGGGTAAACAGTGCGCCACGCACATATTGGCCGTCCAGAATGGTCGGATCACCGGTCTCAAGGATCCCGCGGGCGGCTAAGACATGGTAGAGTTCGTCGAACTCCGCCGGTGCGCCCATCAAGCCGAGACGCATGGCCAGCGCGCCGAGGCCGATCACGATCGCAGACCAAGCGATGACCGGGATCGCTCTGGATTGGCGGGGCACTACGCTTTCCATGGGGATGCCCGGCGCAGGTTGCCTTGATCCCGACCCGCCCCTAGCGTTCGAGACAGGCGGTCTTGGGGACGGAGAATAGAATGCCGAACACGCTGGCGCATCTGGGTTTCCAAGCCTTGGTGACCCGCGGCGCTGTCCGCGATGCGCCCTACGGCTGGATCTGGTTGGGCTGCGTGTTGCCCGATCTGCCCTGGATCGGTCAGCGGGTCCTGCGAACCCTGCCCTTGGATCTGTCGCCGATCGACATCCGGCTGCATGCCATCGTCCAAAGCAGCCTGTTGTTCTGCCTGATCGGCGCGGCCGCCGCCGCCTGTCTGGCGACGCGGCCCGGCCGGGTCTTTGCAATCTTGGCGTTGGGATCCGGGTTGCACCTGTTGCTGGATGCGACCCAGACGAAATGGGGCAACGGCGTGATCTTGGCCGCGCCCTTCGACTGGCGCGTCTTGAACTTCGGCTTCTACTGGCCCGAACAGGGCCTGACCCTGGCCCTTACAGCCCTGGGGCTGGCGGTGTTCATTTGGGTCGCCTTGCGGCCGGGGGCCAGCTGGGCCGCCGCCGCACCGGGGCAACGGCGCGCCATATTCGCCGCCCTGCTGGCGGCGATCTGGTTGATCGGCCCAGTCGTCTTCTGGCCCGCGGCGGAGCGGGCGGATGCCCATTTCGCCGGTACACTTCGGGCCGTGGAGGCGCGCGAGGGCCGGGCCATCGCCTTTGACCGGGCGGGCGTGGCACGACGCGAAGGGCAAGCGAGTTTGCGAGTTTGGACGGGCGAGAGCTTGGCCATGACCGGCCTGACCTTGCCGGAGGAGGCCAGGGCCGTATCGGTCCAGGGTCGGTTCACCGGGCCGGACGCGGTCGAGGTCACGGCTCTGCATGTCCATCCGACAGGATGGCGAGACTTCATGTCTTACCTGGGCCTTGCTCTGGTTGCGGCGTGGTGGCTGGCGGTGGGCCTGGGTATCTGGCGCGGTTGGCATCGGAACCCCTAGCTACGCTGGCCGATCTGACGGGCAGGCACGCCGCCCATGATCGCGTTGGCGGGAACATCCTTGGTGATGACCGACCCGGCGCCCAGGATCGCGCCATCCCCGACGCGGACGCCATCCAAGACCCGCACACCCGCGCCGACCCAGACGTCACGGCCCAGCACCACGGGGCCCTTGGTCACGAGACCTTGCTCGACCATTGGGCCGGCCCCAAGCTCGGTTCGATAGCGGCCACCGCCGAAATAGCATTGTCCCGCGATGATCGCATGGTCGCCGATCTCTAGACCCGACACCGCGGACAGCGTGCATTGCGAGCCGATGGAGCAATCGGAACCGATGCGCAGATGGCCCTGTTTGACCACGATCACCGTGTCCCGGGCGATCAGGGTGCGGTCGCCGATCGAGAACGTGGCGTTGCCCTTCGTGCCCCGCGCGTCCAGGGCGCAGCCATCGTCGATATTGACGTCATCGCCGATCTGCATCCAGCCGGGACAGCGCAGGGACAAGTTCCGCCCGAAATTCGCCCCGCGCCCAATCTGTCCGAAGAGACCCGGGAACAGCGCTTTACGAAGCGCGAAACCGAGGGCGCCGCCAGCGCCGACGGCGATCGTCATGGCCAGCTCGTAGCGCAGGAAGGCGCCCAGGCCGGGTCGCCCGATGAAGAACGCGCGATACTTCGCAACCGGCGATCCGGGCGCCGAGAGCGCGGCGACCACCCGGTCCTTTTCCGGGGCGTTGTGGGTTTTCGGGTCGTGGGCGGTCAACGGCTCGCCTCCAGCCAGCCGAGCGCCCGCGCCACATCGGGGGCCAGGCGGCGCGCCGCCGTTTCCGTCAGATGATTGGTGTCGCGATAAAGGGGGATGTCATCCAGGAACAAGCGGCATCGCTTCTGATCGCAGAGCCGATCTTGCGGCCGCAGCGCCAGCAGACCGTGTTCGGCCACGATGCGGTCGTAGCCTTCGATGATCGCAGCGGTGCGGGCGTCATACTGATCCCTCGGGATGGATAATGCCAGCGGGTCGCCGCCGCGCATCAGCGCGCGGGCGGCCGCCTCGGGGACACGGCGCGCGGCTTCGGGCAAGGGATAGACCAGCATGACCTGCTTGCCCGCCGCCTTCAGTGCCCGCACCGACGCATCCAACCGGGTCAGAAAGAAATCTGCGCGGTCTTCGCCTTCGGGCAGCGGCCCGGCCCGGGGACCGATTGTCAGGGGCAAACGGCGGCTTTCGGCGAAGCCGCGGTCAAGCCAGCCATGCACATACATCTGCGCCCGCAGCGTGTAGACGACCAGATCCACATCGGGATCGGCCAGAAGACCGTCCCAGGTGGTGTCGATGTAGGGCGCGCAATCATGGTCCTCGCCCGTCCAGAAGACCTGGAAATCGGGGAAATTCGGACAACCGTCATGGGCCAGCAGCTTGCCCGACAAACCCACCATGCGGGCGGCCTGATCCAAGGCGGGCAGCAAAGCGGGGCCGTGGCTGTCGCCCAGCAGAACGATGCTGGGCGGTCCCGCGCTGTCGGCGCCGAACAGGCACGGCTCGGTCCAATCCTTGGCGTTCTGACGGCGTTCGCAGGCGCGGGCGCCAGCATGCCGGTCTTGTCCGAAGGCCGCCAGGGTCGCCGCCTCGGGTGGCAGGCGCCCCGGCAAGCCGTCGCGCAGCACCGGGACCATGGCCAGCGCGACCAACATGGCGGTCACTGTACCGGCGCCCACGAAGGCGCGGCGCAACCCGGCCCGGGTTCCAGGCGACTGACGGAACGGGGTTTCGACAAAGCGATAAGACAGATCGGCCAGGATCACGGAGGCGACAAACAGGCCCGCGGCAGCCAAAGGTCCTGGCAAGTCCATGGTCATGTAGGCGAAACCCACGACCAGGGGCCAATGCCAGAGATAGAGCGAATAGGAGCGCTTGCCGATCCAGACGGGCAGCGCCGACCCCAACAAGCCGCCGATCCGGCCCGGCCCCGAAGCGCCCGCATAGATCACCAGACCCGCCCCCAGGACCGGCAGCAGCGCGGCGATGCCGGGAAACGCCGTCGTCTTGTCCAGCGTGCCGATGGCTAAAACGATCAGGCCCAGCCCCGACAGCGCGGCGGCATCGCGCAACAGCGGCGCGCGAAGGGGCGGCAAGGTCACCAGTGCAAGCAGGGCGCCCAAGCCCAATTCCCACGCGCGCCAGGGCAGCAGGTAATAGGCCGAGGTCGGCGCCCGTTCGGTCGTCAACGCCGACAGCGCGAACGAGGCCAGCGTCAGCAGACCGATCCACAAGACGGCGCTGCGCCGGAACCGCGCCAGCGCCATCAGGATCAACGGGACGAAGATGTAGAACTGCTCCTCGATGGCCAGCGACCATGTGTGCAGCAGCGGCTTGGTATAGGCGGCGGCATCGAAGTAGCCCGCCTCGATCCAGAACAGGATGTTGGAGGCGAAGAAGGCGGCCGCAACCGCGCTTTGGGCAGCGTCGCGCAGATGGGTCGGTAGGAAGAGGAGTGTCGCAGCCACCATGGTGACGGCCATCATTGCGAACAGCGCCGGGAGAATCCGCCGGATGCGGCGTTCATAGAAGCGGGCCAGCGAGAACGTTCCCTCCGCCAGTTCGCGCCTGATGATCGAGGTGATCAAGAAGCCCGAAATCACGAAGAATACGTCGACACCGACGAAGCCGCCGGGTGCCCAGGGTTGGTCGAAATGGAAGGCCAAGACTGGCAGAACGGCCACGGCCCGCAGACCGTCGATATCGGGGCGATACTTAAGGGCCATGGGGCGCATCCATTGTCGGAGCCCGGGGCGGCATGGGGGCCCGTCGCAAGGCGTAGACCGCCCCGCCCACCAGGCCGACGGCCAGGACGGTCGCGAACTCGATCCAGGCGAAGGCCAGCGCCAGCGAAGCGTCTATGCCCCATAGGCCCAGCAGGAAGATGAAGATCGCCTCGCGGATGCCGATCCCATTGATGGTGAACGGCGCCATCATCGCGAAGATGGCGATTGGGACGATGGCGTAGAAAGCCGCATAGGGAACATCCAAGCCAAGGCTTTGCGACAAGACCCAATAGAATGTCACGACATTGATTTGCAGCAGCAGTGAGAAACCCAGGCAGGGGCCGATAACTCCGCGCGCGCCTTGGAAGGCGCGCAGGGCTTGAATCATCTTGTGTATCTTCGCGGGCGTTCGGCGCGGCAGCGGGATATGGCCCGGGGCCAGCAGGACGGCCAGACCGCCGATGACCCCGATGGCAGCCAGCATCGTCCAAGCCCACAGGCCGGGTAGGCCATCTGCCATCTGGTTCATGGCCAGTCCCGCAACGGCGATGAAAAAGACCAAGGCCAGCAGGCCGAACAACCGGTCGACGATCAACGACATGGCCGCAAAGCCCGGCCGCGCGCCCGCCCGCCAGGCATCGTAGCCGCGGATAGCGTCGCCCCCGAAAACCGATGGCAGGAACTGCCGGAAGAAGCACGAACTCACCGTCGAGCCCCAAAGAAACGGGAAGCCGGGTTCGATGCCGCCCACTGCCAGAAGACGCTGCCATCGGAGCGCGATGATGGCGGCTCCGAGCACCTGCATCCCAACTGCCAAGGCAAGTAAGCGAAAGTCGGCCCCGGACATCGCCGAAAAAACAGCGTCCAGGTCCGCAGATCGCACGATCCAAGACATAAGAGCGACGCAGATTCCAGCCTTGATCAACCAAGACCAGCGCGCCCGGCGGCGGCCGGGCGCGTCAGATACAGCTCCATCATGGCGAATCCCCGCCGTTCCGGTGCTTGACCTTGGGTCGACTGCTGGATTGTGAACCATGCTGGTCTGGACTCTCTACTAAACTACACTGTTTGGTCGTAAGACTGACAAAGAAGGGTTGTTCGGGAAACGCGATGATCAGATCTGTTGTCCTAGGATACGGATTAGCCGGTATTGTGGCCTTGCTTCTTTTCTTGGGAACGCCCTGGTCTTTTTGGTCCGTCGCATTGGCTTTCTGGTTCGGCGGTGTGATCACCACGCTTGGGATTGCGTGGTGGTGTGCTGACATTCCTGCCCCCGACGTTGTCCGACGGCCCAAGAAGCCTAAACCAGCAGGGCTGGGCCACTCAGACTCACCTAACGTCTAAAACCTACCTCGACCGTCAGTATGCCCCCGGGGATCGACCCCGCAGAACGATACCCGCTGTTTTCAAGATGATCGCGAGGTCATTTGTCAGCGTCCAGTTGCGGACATAGGCCGTGTCGTCGCGAACCCGGGATTCGTAGGTGCCATCGGACCGGTCGCCGACCTGCCAAGGGCCGGTTATCCCCGGGCGGACAGACGCATACAATCCCGCTGCCGCGCCATAATAGACCTCCAGCTCCGTTTTGACGACCGGGCGCGGGCCAACCAAGCTCATGTCACCGCGCAAGACGTTCCAAAGTTGCGGAAGTTCGTCGAGACTAGAGCTTCGCAGCACGTGGCCCACACCTTGCAGAATACGCGGATCGGACTGCAGCTTGCGGCACTCGTCCCATTCGCGCCGTGCGCCCGGATCGGAGGCGAGAAGCGCCTCTAGCCGGATATCCGCGTCTTTCACCATCGTCCGGAACTTGTAGCAGGGAAACGGCACGCCGTTTTGACCTATGCGCTCGTGCGGGTAGATCACCTCGTCTCCGTCGCGCAGGTAAATCATCAATGCAATCAACGCCATCAACGGCGCCGTCAGGACGAGCAGGAAGGCCGACAAAGCAATATCGACACCACGTTTCGCTGCGCGTTTGAGTACATTGGTATCAGGAGCCACGCTGCCGAGATCGGCCGGGCTCTCGCCGTGATGAAACATATGACCCCCGAAAAAGTCGAAAAGAAAAAGGCAGACAAAATACTTCTATGCGGATCAAGCAGGGCGGAAATTGCCCAGAGTGATGCCCAACGCCACGTTAAGAGATTATTAAGACTTTGATCCTTCTCGCAACCGCAGAATTACGTTAATAGCCTATTTAGTCGATATTTATTATGTAGACACAACATATGGTATGGATCATGCGATCTTTCTGGCAGCATTCGATCAGAATCATGGCAAGGTTTCTCGAACGAGTCGGTCGAATCACCGCCGTAGGCGGCGGCTGACCCCTTCGACCAGTTGGTGGGCAAATCGTCCCGCCGCACGCGGACGCCGCCCCAGGCCAAGGAGCATGCGGTCGATCCGCCCGGCCCGCAGTTGCGCCATCCAATCCTCGACGGCCGTCAAATCGTCGAGACGGCGACGGCGGGACAGCAAGAGAGATCGTTCCAAGGGCACCAGATCGTAGCGATCCAGAAAGGCCCAATCCGCCTTGGCCAAAGCACGGGCATGATCGGGCCGAAGCCGTGCCGAGACCGAGCCTGGCCGCCGGGTATAGAGATACCCCACCGTCGGCAGCACCCGCAGATGCCCCCCCCTGGCCAACAATTCGGCGATCAGGTGGAAGTCTTCTCCGTTCCGCAACGAGGGATCATATCGAAGGCCGGTTCTGTTCAAAAAGGACGCCCGCAGAACGGGTTTCAGATAGCCCAGCGACGGCGCATCTGGACGCGCCTGACATCCTTCCAGAAACCGCGCGAGATCCCAGCGTTCCGGCGCCGACAGCGCCAACGGCGCAAGATGGCTGCCACCCAACGGCTCGCCACACGGATCGACGGCCTGGAAGTCGTCGAAGATGGCATCGGCATCTACCGCTTCTCCTTCGCCGATCATCTTGGCCAAACGATCGGGGCGCATCGTGTCATCGGCATCCAAAATCGCGATCCAATCGCCTTTGGCTGTGTCGATTGCCGCGTTGCGCGCCGCCCCGGGTCCCCCATTGGCCGCCAAGCGGACCAGCCGGACCCGAGGATCGGCTGCCGCCAGATCCCCGGCCACCAACGCCGTGTCATCTGCCGAGGCATCGTCCACGACGATCACCTCAAGCGACACGTTCCGTTGTGCCAGCGCACTGTGGACACTTCGCGACAACTCCGCCTGGGCGTTCCATGCGGCGATGATCACCGTTGCTTTGATGTTCGTCATCGGCGTAAACTCACCGCATTCAATGGATTTATTGAAGTTCGTTTGAGATGTTTACAATTGCCATGAGCCGCGTCCAGCGTCGTCTGGTGGCGTCCGTCCTATTTGGGTTGGGCGCTTTCGTCCTTCCCGCCTTGGCGGAGCCGGAAGGTGCCTTTCTATCGCGTTTCGATCAGAACGCACGGCTGGGGGACGGTTGGCAGGTCTCGCATTTTGCGATTCGCCAGGACGATTTTCGCACGGCTTGGCGCCGCGACTCGGTCGGCTGGGTCGATGGCGCGCTCCAACTCGCGTTGATCCCGGCCCCACCCGAGGATGACAAGGTGTTCTTAGGCGCCGAAATCCAGCGCAAACGCCGAACCCATTTCGGACGTTACGAAGTGGTGATGACCGCGGCGCGGGGTTACGGCGTCATCTCCAGTTTCTTTACGTATACGGGCCCGTTCTACGGCGATCCGCAAGACGAGATCGACTTCGAGTTTTTGGGCCGCGACACCACCAAAGTTTGGGTGACCCGGTTCGCCAAGGGCGAGCGGCTTCCGG
>JBCDCW010000114.1:0-11671 GCA_039180995.1 Pseudomonadota bacterium | reverse complement strand
GGTTTGCCACAGATCCTCTCGGGTGAAGGCGTCCAGCGCGCCGAAGGGTTCGTCTAGGATCAAAACCTCGGGGCGGTGGACGATCGAGCGGCAGAGCGAGGCGCGCTGGCGCATCCCGCCGGAGAGTTCGGATGGCTTCTTGTCCTCGAACCCGTCGAGGCCGACGAGCGCCAGCAACTCGCGCGCGCGGTCCTGTTGTTGGGTCTTTGACATGTCGGTGGAGACGATTTCGAGCGGCAGCATGACGTTTTGCAGGATCGTGCGCCATTCCAACAGGACGGGGTTCTGGAACGCCATGCCCACGGTTTTGCGCGGACCTGTGACCGGCTTGCCGCCCAATTTGACAACACCCTGATCGGGGCTCATGAGGCCGGCGACCAGACGGGTTAGCGTCGATTTTCCGCAGCCCGATGGGCCGACCACGGCGGTAAAGCTGCCTTCGGGCATGTCCATATTGAGGTCGTCGAGCACAGGCAGCGGGCCAGCCGCTGTCTGATAGGCATGGGTAACGTGGTCGAGCGCGATGGGAACGGACATCAGATCTCGTCCCCCGGCGGCGGTGCTACCGGGTCCGCACGCGGTCCAGAAGGATCATCTTTTCGGCTTTTTCCAATGCTCGCCCGCGTCACGCCCCCGCCGCCAGGAAGGGGGAGACGATGATGCCGATGAAGAAGAGGCTCAGCAGGAAGACCAGTCCGGCGCGGCCCCAAAACCCGAAGACCGCATAGTAGATGGGACCAAAGAGAAAGGTCCAAAGCCAGGAGAGGCCGGTCCCCTCGTTCATCTGGTCGGCAAGAAGCTCGACCTCGGCCTGGTCGGCGGCGACCCGATCCGACAGGGGCGGTTCGCCCCTGTGGTCGGTGGAAGATGGCGTCCTTGTCAAGGCAATCCCTTTGCGGCCGGACATCGGTCGATGTGTTCATCGGCATCCTTGACCCCCATTCGTTGAGATTGTGTTGACGCGGCGCCCCCATAAGAACGCCGCGATGTGGCCTATTGCAGCTGACGGTCAGCCGCGTCGGGCAGGAAACTGGCGTCGAAATAGAGGCTGGGATCGGGGTCGTTCTGGAAGTCGTAGACCAGCTTCGTCTGCTCGATGGCGCGGGCCAGGCGGTCGGTATCCACGCCGCCCATGCAGTTTTCCAGCGCGAAGGGTGTGGCCACGTTGGCGTCGATGGCCAGTTGCAGGCGGCGCTGTTCCAGCGCGACATCGCCAGCCGGGTTGCGGTCGATGACCGCTTGGGCG
This sequence comes from Pseudomonadota bacterium, assembly GCA_039180995.1. GTDB lineage: Bacteria > Pseudomonadota > Alphaproteobacteria > Rhodobacterales > Rhodobacteraceae > Jannaschia. Next base: position 10,425 of record JBCDCW010000114.1, on the reverse strand, counting down.
CCCATGGCCGGGTCGGCGATGACATCTTTCCAACCGGCGGCCACGGCTTTCAGGAAGCCTTTGACGGCGTCGGGGTTCGCGGCCGCGAAGTCGGTGTTGACGATGATCGCGTTGCCATAAAGATCGACGCCGTGATCGGCCATCAGGATGGTCGTGATGTCATCCTCGGGCACGCCCAGGCGCACCAGGTTGAGATAGCTGGAGAAGCTGAAACCGGTCACTGAATCCACTTGGCCCTCGGCCAGCATCGGTTCTCGCGTGGGGAAACCCACGGGCTCGACGGTGATGGCATCCATGTTCAGGTCGTTCTCGGCGGCGAAGATCGGGAACTGAGCCCAAGCGCCATCGGGCGGCGGAGCGCCCAGGATCGAACCCTCCAGATCGGCGACGCCGTTGATCCCTTGGGATTTGCGGCCCACGACGGCGAAGGGGGGTTTGTCGTAGACCATCATCACGGCGGTGACGGGGGCGCCTTGGTTCTGGTCGAGGAAGCGCATCAGGGAGTTGATGTCCGCGAAGCCGACCGGGAACGCGCCGGTGGCGACCTTCGGGATGGCGTCGAGCGAGCCTTGGCCCGCGCTGACCTCGACCGACAGCCCCTCGGCCTCAAAATGGCCGTTATCAATGGCGGCGAAATAGGCGGCCGATGGGCCCTCGAATTTCCAGTCGAGCGCGAAGGGCATTTCGGTCTGGGCCGCGGCGGGCGCGGCCAGGGTCAGCGCGGCGGCGAGCGCGGCGAATCGTGTGAACATGGTGTCTCCCCAGATTGATCCGGCGATTGTGATGCGGTCCCTTCTTTGGTGAGGACCAGACAGGCCGCCGGTGGCACGCATCGTGGCCGCAAGGTCGACGGGGATTCAAGCGATTTCCGGTGTCGATGCCTGTTTTTTAGGCAATCCAGGGCTTTGCCCCGGAGCCCAGGATATTTAGGGCAGGATGGAAGCAGGGGGTGCGGATGAAGATTGCGGAGCAAGTGACATTCGGGGGCGGCGGTCTGGATCGCGCCGAGGATTTTCGGCGGCATCCTGAATTGCTGGCGGAACTGCCCGCCCGGACGTTGCCGCTCTGGCGTGGGAAGCCGGCGATGGATGGGACTGGGTTGGTGATGCTGAACGGGCATGCCTTTCCAGAGGTGGGGTTTCCCGTCTTGGTGGGCCGCGTCAACGGCGAGGCGCTGTTCACGCGCGACGTGTCTGCCCTGGACGTGGGCGCGGTCGATGAAGCCGTCGGCGGCTTTCGAGATCCGTCGGTGCAGTCGTATCACGGACTGCCGGAGGGCGCCGGATTCCATGAGTTGCGGCAGCGGATGCTGGACCTGACGCCATTGGAGGCAGAGATCGCGGCGACGGCGAAGGGTGTGTTGGAATGGCACCGGACCCATGGCTTCTGCCCCAATTGCGGGACCGAAACGCAGCCCGGCAAAGCAGGCTGGATGCGCGGCTGCCCGGGGTGTGGGCGGATGCAGTTTCCGCGCACCGATCCGGTGGTGATCATGTTGGTGACGCGGGGCGAGAAGGTTCTGCTGGGCCGCTCGCATGGCTGGCCCGACGGCTTCTTTTCCTGCCTGGCCGGGTTCATGGAGCCCGGCGAGACCTTGGAATCCGCCGTGCGCCGGGAGGTCTGGGAAGAGACCGGCGTGCGCGTCGGGCCGGTGCGCTATCTGTCGAGCCAACCCTGGCCATTTCCGGGCTCGTTGATGCTGGGCGCCCATGGCGAGGCGATCAGCGAGGAAATCGAGATCGACCCAGAGGAAATCGCCGAAGCCGTCTGGCTGAGCCGCGAGGAATTGGCGGATGTCTTCGCGGGGCTGCATCCCAGCGTCGTGCCCGCGCGCAAGGGCGCCATCGCGCATTTTCTGTTGTGGAATTGGCTCGCCGACCGGCTGGATTAAGCGGCCCGCATTGATTTGCGGAGCGCAGGACGTAGGTACGCTCGCAACATTGTCCAAGCGCCCCCGGAGCTGCCATGAAATTCGTTGCCGTCGAGGATGTCGCCACCCCCATCGAGCATGTCTGGTCCCGCGTTTCGGACACCGAGATGTTCGAGCGCCGCATCGCCAGCCGCGTGGGCCAGGTGGACCGTGTGCCGCCGGGCCCGGCCGGGGCGGGAACGCGTTGGTCCGGGACGGCCGAGATCATGGGCAAGAAGCGGCAGGTGAAGGTGACGCTGGACCGGATGGACGCGCCTGGCGAGATGGCTTTGACGGCGGGCACTGACGGGATGGTGGTGACCATTCTGGTGGAACTGGATGCCCAGGCACCGACGCGCACCCGGCTGACGGTGACGACCGAGGCGAAGGCCCGGACCATGACAGCCCGGCTGATGCTGCAATCGGCGAAGCTGGCGCGGCAGACGTTGGCGAAGCGCTACAAGGGGCGGGTGGCGGATTTTGCGGGGACCATCGAAGCGGGCTATTCGCCTGCCGCCTGAGGGTCAGACATTCGGCTGGGGCAGACCCAGGTCGGTTTGCCGGAGGCTGGTTCGCAGGGACATTGCGTGCCACCAGGCCGCGAGCGATGGGGCCCGGTCGACCGCGCGGGCGCCTTCGGCAGCGGCGGTGAAATAGGCGATCATCGGGGCGAGGTGGCAATCGGCGAGGGTGATCGTTGTGCCGGTGAGGACCAGGCCTTCCCGCGCGATCCGATCGAGGGCCGATAGGACCGGTATCGCCGCGTCTAGGCCGGCCGAGATTTCGCCCGGATCGCCCGGTTGGCCCGCTGCCGGGCGAAAGACGCTATGGGCGAAGACTTGCCGAACAAGCGGGCGATAGGCGTAATTGTCCGTGATGGCAATGACTTGGGTCATCCGGGGCCAAGGCGTTCGCGGGGGCTGGCGTCAGGCGGGGCCCGGGAAAGGCCGCGTCGATATAGCGTGTGATCGCGACCGTCTCATAGAGGTGGAAATCGCCATGGGCCAGGACCGGAACACGGCCGAACGGATGCATCCGGAGCCAGGTGGCGGGCAGCGCTGGGTCGAAGGGGTCGACGTGGGCTACCGCGTAGGCGACCGACTTTTCCGCCAGCGCCATCCGCGCGATCCGGTGGTAGACGCTGAACCGATAGCCATGCAGCGTCACCGGCGCCATCATGGCAAGTGGCCGCCGCCCTCGAAATGGTCCGGGTCCGCTGGGTAGACGCCCAAGATGTCGAGCGAGGTGGTGAAATAGTCCAACTCCTCCAAGGCGCGTTGGACGGGTGGGTCGTCGGGATGACCTTCGATATCGGCGTAGAATTGGGTCGCGGTGAACCGGCCATCGACCATGTAGCTTTCCAACTTGGTCATGTTCACGCCGTTGGTCGCAAAGCCCCCCATGGCCTTGTAGAGCGCGGCGGGCAGGTTGCGGACCTGGAAGACGAAGGTGGTCTTGATCGGGCCCGATGTCGCATCCGGCCGGTGCGGGTCACGCGACATCAAGAGGAAACGCGTGGTGTTGTGGCCATGATCCTCGATGTCGTGGGCCAGCACGTCGAGGCCGTAGGTGCGCGCGGCCAGTTCCGAGGCCAGCACGCCCCGACCTGCCACGGGGTTGTCGACCAAGTGGGCGGCGGCGCCAGCGCTGTCGGCGGCGGCTTCGGAGCGGATGTTGAGGCTGTCCAGGAAGGCGCGGGCTTGGGGCAGCAGGACCACATGGGCGCGGACATGGTCAATCTGATCCAGCGCCGTGCCTTTCGGGGCCATCAAGGCGATGCGGACGCGCACGAAGGACTCGCCCACGATGTTGAGCCCCGAGCCCGGCAGCAGACGGTGGACGTCGGCGACCCGGCCATAGGTCGAATTCTCGATGGCGATCATGCCCAGGTCGGCCGCGCCCTCGCGCACGGCGGCCAAGGCGTCTTCAAAGGTCGTACAAGGCAGGGGATCGTGGTCGGGACGGGCCTCCATGCTGGCCTGGTGGGAATAGGATCCAAGCTCTCCCTGGAAGGCGATCTTGGCCATGATGTCCCCCTGCCCTGCTGGTGCGTTTCGTCGCGGATCGGAACGGTTGCGCCCCGGGTGCGATGTCCCATACATACGCGCGACGGAAGAGGCGAGAGGGACCCGCACATGGACACGATGACCATCACCAAGGCCGGCGGTTCGATCTGCGCCGCGCTGCTGGTGTTCCTGCTCGGCGCTTGGGGGGCCGAGAGCCTGTACCATGTCGGCTCGCATGGGCATGACGACGAACATACCGCGGGGTTCGTGATCGCGGTCGACGATGGTTCGGAGGCCGAAGAGGTCGAAGCCGCGCCGGAAGTTCCGTTCGATGAGGTCTATGTCAATGCCTCCGCCGAGGCGGGCGAACGTCTCTGGCGTCAATGTTCGGCCTGTCACCGCCTGGAGGATGGCGCGAACGGGACGGGTCCTTATCTCTACAACGTCGTGGGGCGCGAGAAGCATGCTGCGGAGGGTTACGCCTATTCTGAAGCACTTCTTGGTCAGGACGGCGCCTGGACGCCCGAGAACATCAGCGCCTTCATCGAAGCACCAACCGATTACGCGCCGGGCACGAAGATGGCCTATCGCGGGATGGACGACGTCGAGGATCGGGCGAACCTGATCGCTTATATCGCGACTTTCTCGGATTGATCCGTCATCACGCTGAGCGTTTGGGCCGTCCTTCTGGGCGGCCTTCTGCGTTTTTTGGAAGCCGAGATGGGCCATCGAAGATCCGATGATGGCGCGCAGGGTACCATTTGCCAATTCCGTCGCCGCGCTAGTCTCACTCCCAAGTGACGCAGGGGCCCTTGCGCTGCCGTGGGGCGGCCCCTTACCTGTCGGCAAACCAATAAGGGAGCCCGCCGCATGCTCGTCCGAACCTTGGCCGCCGTCGCCTTGATCGCCACCACCGCCGCCCACGCGGAGGAGATCACCGTCAGCCATGGCTATTCCAATTTCGGAGAGCTGAAATACGGGCCGGACGAAGTTTTCGACTATGTAAATCCTGACGCGCCCAAAGGGGGCGAGATCAGTTTGGCCACCCTGGCCACGTTCGACAGCTTCAACCCGTTTACCATCAAGGGGGTACCGGAATCGACCGGCGTCGCCCTTCTATACGAGCGGATCATGGTGTCTGCGGCTGACGATCCCTATGGAACCTATTGTTATCTTTGCACGACCATCGAGTATCCCGAGAGCCTGGATTGGGTCGTCATCAACCTGCGCGAGGATGTGACCTTCTCGGACGGTCGACCGTTTACCGCAGAAGATGTGGTCTTCACGGCCAATCTATTCCTGGAACAGGGGATCCCGGAGTTCCGCCTCGCCATTGGCGATTTCTTCTCGAAGATCGAAGCGACGGGGACGCATCAGGTCCGGTTCGAGTTTGGCGAGGATGCCGACATGCGCACGCGCGTGGCGCAATCCGGCGCATGGCTCGCCTGGTCCAAGACCTGGTTTGAGGAGACGGAGACCCGGCTGGACGACAGCTCGGAGCGCCCGTTCCTTGGAACGGGACCCTATGTGCTGGACCGCGTAGATATGGGACGGACCGTGGTCTATGCGCGAGACCCCGATTGGTGGGGTGCGGACGTGCCGATGAACAGAGGCCGGAATAACTTCGACAGTATTCGTATCGAGGCGTTTCTGGACCAGACCGCGGCGCTGGAAGCGTTCAAGGTCGGCGAATATACCTACAGAACGCCAGCGGATGCCCAGGAATGGGCGACACAGTACGATTTTCCAGCCTTACAGCGCGGCCATGTGCTGGCCGAGACGATCCCGGATAGCGGGATTGACGCCTCGCGGGGCTTGGCCTTCAACCTGCGCCGGGAACCCTGGCAAGACCCTCGGGTCCGCGACGCCGTCCGGTTGATGTTCAACTTCGAATGGTCAAACCGGACCCTGTTCTACGAGCTATACGAGCGGCCCTATTCGTTCTGGGGCAATTCGGACCTGGCGGCCGAGGGTTTGCCGACGCCGGGCGAGTTGGCCGTCTTGGAGCCGCTGGTCGAGGAAGGCTTGCTGGACGCCTCGATCCTGACGGACGAGGCCGTGATGCCGCCGGTGAACAATGCCGAAAGCAACGCGATCGACCGCCGGACCCGCAGAATGGCCGTTCGGTTGCTGTCGGAGGCAGGTTGGGACGTCGGCGCGGACGGGATGGCCCGGAACGCGGATGGCGAGACGCTGACGCTTTCGATCATCCAGTTCGACGCCAATTTGGACCGGGTGATGAATCCGTTCATTCAGAACCTGCGCAGCATCGGGATAGATGCCAGCCTGCGCCGCACGGACACCTCGCAATATGTCGAGTTGCGGCGGGGTCGCGAATGGGACCTGTCCAACATTATCCCAGGTCAGGGATACGAACCCGGTCCGGGCCTTGTTCAATGGTTCGGCAGCGCGACGCGGGAAGACAGCAGCCGGAACATCATGGGCCTGGCCGACCCGGCGGTCGACCAATTGATCGAAGACGTTGTGGTGTCGGACAATTTGGATGATTTGCGCGACCGCACCCGTGCGCTTGACCGCGTCCTTCGCGCCTCCGGCTTCTGGGTGGCTCAATGGGAGACGCGGGACATCTGGGCCGCCTATTGGAACCAATATGGCCGTCCCGATCCCCTGCCACCGTTGGCGACTGGGGTGCTCGATTTCTGGTGGTATGACGCTGAAAAGGCGGAGGCCCTGCGCGAGGCTGGGGCTCTCTGAGCCATGGGCGCTTATATCATCCGACGTCTGCTGTTGATGATCCCAACGCTGTTGGGGATTATGATCATCAACTTTACGCTGGTGCAGTTCGTGCCCGGCGGCCCGGTGCAGCAGATCATTGCTCAACTGGAAGGTAGCTGCGACGTCTTCGCGGGGATCACCGGCGGATCGACGGAATTGCAGGACAATGCCGGGAACGACAGCGGCTATATCGGCGCGCAGGGGCTGCCCCAGGAATTCATCGACGAGTTGGAAGCCCAGTTCGGGTTCGACAAACCGCCGCTTGAGCGGTTCCTGAACATGATGTGGGACTATATGCGCTTCGATTTCGGCGAGAGCTACTTCCGCTCCGTCTCGGTCGTGGACCTGGTGATCGAGAAGATGCCGGTGTCGATTACCCTGGGCCTGTGGTCGACGCTGCTGGCCTATTTGATCTCGATCCCGTTGGGCATCCAGAAGGCGGTGCGCGACGGATCGGGCTTCGATACGTGGACGTCTGCAATCGTCATTGTGGCCTACGCCATTCCGTCCTTCTTGTTTGCCATCCTACTGCTGGTGGTGTTCGCGGGGGGCTCGTATTTCCAAGCCTTTCCGTTGCGCGGTTTGACGTCCGACGACTTCGGTTCGCTGACGGCCTTCGGGCGCATGGGGCTCTATGCTCCCTGGATGGCGTTGGCCTTCGCCGCCGCCGTGATCGGAGCGGCGATGGCCGCGCGGATCGGCCGGAACGGGGTCGGGTCGGGCAGCCTGCCCGACGCTATCTCGAATGCAGGCCCAGCGGCGGCCCTGACGGCCGAGCGCCGCACGCTGACGGCTGATCGGGCGATGTTGGCCGGAGGATTGGTGGCGCTCGTGCCAGCTGCCCTGCTGATCGTACCATTGGCGGGGGACGTGATCGGAACGGGCGCGCAGCATCTCTATGTCGTCTTGACGCCTGTGGTCGGGGGGCTGATCTCGGCGTGGCTGTTCCTGCGTCGGTCCGAGCACGATGCGGCTTGGGGCACCATGGTTCAGGCTGCTGGCCGGATCACGCTGCGCGCCGTTCCCGGGGTCTTCGTGGGTTTTCTGGTCCTCGGGCTCGGCTCTAATTTCGGCGCGATCAACAACGTACCAGCTGGCGCGCCGATGCCGACGGGAACGTTCACGCTGTTCGGGCAGGTTGGCGATTACCTGTGGCATATCACGCTGCCGGTTGCTGCATTGACCCTGTCGGCGTTTGCCGGCCTGACGCTGCTGACGAAGAACTCGTTTTTGGACGAGGTCCGAAAGCAATATGTGGTGACCGCCAAGGCCAAGGGATTGAAGGAAGGCGCCGTTCTCTATGGTCATGTCTTCCGCAACGCGATGCTGATCGTGATTTCGGGGTTCCCCCAGCTCTTTATCGCGGTGTTCTTCGGCGGGTCCCTTCTGATCGAGACGATCTTTTCGCTGGACGGATTGGGGCGTCTGGGGTTCGAGGCCGCGATTGGTCGGGATTACCCGGTCATGTTCGGGACGCTCTATGCCTTTGCTCTGCTTGGCCTGGTGATGAACTTGATCACGGACCTGACTTACGTTCTCGTCGACCCGCGCATCGACTTCGAGCGGCGCGAGGCCTGAGATGGGAATGTTCACGCTGTCGCCGCTGAACCGCCGCCGTCTGAGGAACTTCCAGCGCAACCGCCGGGCGGTTTGGTCGCTTTGGATCTTCGGTCTGCTCTGCTTGATTGCGATGCCGGCGGAGTTCGTCGCAAACGACAAGCCGCTTTTGGTGAGCTACCAGGGCGATCTGCACGTGCCGTTCCTCAGATTCTATCCTGAAACCGCGTTCGGCGGAGACTTCCGGACCGAAGCCGTTTACCGCGACGATGAGGTGCAATGCCTGATCGTATCCGGCGGGTTGGAGGATTGCTTCGACTTTCCGGACGAGGTGATCGAGGAGGTCCAGGCCACGGGTGCGTTTAACGGCAATCCCGTGGATGAAGGCTGGCTGCTCTGGCCGCCGGTGCCCTATAGCTACAACACGGTCAACGACATCTCGGGCGCGGCGCCCAGTGCCCCGGACGCCGAACACTGGTTGGGCACCGACGACACCGCCCGGGACGTCTTGGCCCGGGTGATCTACGGCTTTCGCTTGTCGGTGGCCTTCGCGCTGATCGTGACGGTCTTGACCTCCATCGTCGGGATCGCGGCGGGCGCCGTGCAGGGGTTCTTCGGCGGCTGGACCGACCTGATCCTGCAACGGATCATCGAGATCTGGGGGTCGACGCCCAGCCTTTACATCATCATCATCGTGGCCGCGATCATTCCGATGAACTTCTGGGTCCTGGTTGGGTTGATGACCTTGTTCGGCTGGACGGCCCTGGTGGGCGTGGTGCGGGCCGAGTTCCTGCGCGCCCGCAACTTCGAATATGTGCGCGCGGCGCGCGCGCTGGGGGTAGGCGACGGGACGATCATGTTCCGTCACGTGCTGCCCAACGCCATGGTCGCCACGCTGACCTTCCTGCCGTTCATCGTCACCGGCACGATCGGCGGGTTGGCCGGGCTCGACTTCCTGGGCTTCGGTCTGCCATCCTCGGCGCCGTCCCTGGGCGAGTTGACCTTGCAAGCCAAAGACAATCTCCAGGCGCCGTGGCTGGGCATCACGGCCTTCGTGACCTTCGCCATCATGCTGTCGCTGCTCGTCTTCATCTTTGAGGGCGTCCGCGACGCGTTCGACCCGCGGAAGACGTTCTCGTGAGCCTTCTGACGGTCAAAGACCTGCGGATCGCCTTCCGTCAGGACGGCGCCGATACGGAAGCGGTCAAGGGCGTCTCGTTCACCGTGGAAAAAGGCGAGACCGTCGCGTTGGTGGGTGAATCCGGGTCGGGGAAGTCGATTACGGCGCTCAGCACCGTGTCTCTGCTGCCGGACAGCGCAAAGGTGACCGGCTCCGTCACCTATGACGGCGCCCAGATGATCGGCGCGGATGAGCGGGAGCTGCGGCGGGTGCGGGGCAACGATATCAGCTTCATCTTCCAAGAGCCGATGACATCGCTGAACCCGCTCCACACGATTGAGAAGCAGCTAGCGGAATCCCTGAAGCTGCATCAAGGCCTGAGCGGTGATCGGGCCCGGGCCCGGATCCTGGACCTGCTTGATAAGGTCGGGATCGTGGATGCCGAGAGCCGGCTTTCGGCCTATCCCCACCAACTCTCAGGCGGGCAGCGCCAGCGCGTCATGATCGCCATGGCTCTGGCAAACGGCCCCGACCTGCTGATCGCGGACGAGCCCACGACAGCACTGGACGTGACCATCCAGGCGCAGATCCTGGAACTCTTGGCCGATCTGAAGCGCGATGAGGGCATGTCCATGCTCTTCATCACGCACGATCTGGGGATCGTGCGTCGCTTCGCCGACCGCGTCTGCGTGATGGAGAAGGGGGTGATCGTCGAACATGGCCAAGTCGCCGATATCTTCGACCGCCCCCAGCATCCCTATACCCAAAAGTTGCTGGCTGCAGAATCCACCGGCGTGCCGGAACCAGTGGAGCCGGACGCGCGGGAAATCGTCGCCAGCGAGAACCTGAAAATCTGGTTCCCGATCCAGAAGGGTCTTCTGAAACGTACGGCGGGTTATGTGAAGGCGGTCAATGACGCGACCCTGGCCGTTCGGGCCGGGGAAACCGTCGGCATCGTCGGCGAATCCGGGTCGGGCAAGACGACGCTGGCCTTGGCGATCATGCGTCTGATTTCGTCCGAGGGCGCGATCACGCTGGAAGATCGACGCATCGACGGTCTCAAGTCCCGCGACCTGCGGCCGTTACGGCAGTCGATG
>JBCDCW010000113.1:0-11676 GCA_039180995.1 Pseudomonadota bacterium | reverse complement strand
TGGGCCGCGTTGGCCCAGGACGATTGTTGGACCTGCGTGATCGCCTGCTCGACCCTGAAGCGCGCCCATCGCGACCGGGTCTGCGCGGGCGTGCCAGGGGGAGTGTTGGTGCATCTGTCGGGGCCGCGCAGCCTGATCGCCGCTCGAATGGTCGAGCGGGAAGGGCGTTTCCATACCGCTGTCGCTGCTGGAGAGGCAGTTGCAAACGTCGGAGAGGCCGGTTCCCGGCGAGGTCGCGACCCGGTCGATATCACCGTTCAAACGCGGGGTCTGCCCCTCGTTTCGGCGCGCAAGAAGGGCTTTCGGTGGCCCGCGCGGTCACCTGGAGGAAAAATGCCGAACGTCTTATGAATTGGTCGTCGACTGGCCGCGGCGCCTGTCAGGCCGCGAAATCCGTTACCACGGCCACCCCCGGTGGCGTCGGCCCGTTGAAGGCCGCCAGTTCGGCCGAGACGTCCGACAAGCCGACTTCCCGCGCGATCAACGGGGCCATGTCCGCCGCCCCCGACGTGATCAGCCCCAAGAGCGACGGATAGCGCCAGGCCGGCATTCCCCGTGTTCCGTAAAGCGCGAGATTTCCTTGATAAACGGCGGACATATCCACCTCCATGATCGCCGTATGGCCGGTGGGCAAACCGACCTGAACATGCCGCCCCAGCGGGCGCAGGCACCGGAGCGAGGCATTCACGGTCACCGGCAGGCCCAGCGCCTCGACCGAGACATGGGCCCCGCCGCCGGTGATCTCCTTGATCTCGGCGGCGGTGTCCTCGCCCGCCATCACCGCGGCCTCCATCCCCAGGCCCAGCGCGTGGTCCAACTTCTCGCGCACCACGTCCACCACGACGACCCGCGCGCCCATGGCCCGCCCCAGGATCGCGGCGGAAAGTCCAATGCCGCCAGTCCCATGCACTGCCAACCACTCGCCCGGCTGCAAACCTGCCCGACCGGTCAGCGCATGCCACGCCGTCGTCACCCGGCACCCCAAACCGGCCGCCACGGTCGGGCTGATCGCCTCGGGCAACCGCGCCAGATTGTGGTCCCGGGGCACGGCCACATATTCTGCGAAGGCTCCGGGTTCGATGAACCCCGGAAGCCGTTGATCCAGACAGGTATTCGACGCCCCCGACCGGCATTGCGGACAGGTCCCGCAGGCCAGGATGAAGGGCGCGACCAGCCGGTCGCCCACCGCATATTGCGCGTCCGGCCCGGCCGCGACCACCTCGCCGCAATATTCGTGCCCGCCGATCTGACCCGGCTTCACCCGTGGATGCTCGCCGACCCAGCCATGCCAATCCGACCGGCAGACCCCACAGGCCAGAACCTTCAGCACGACACCGTCCGGCGGCGCCTCGGGCTCGGCCACGTCCTCGATGGCAAGCGGGGCATTATAGGCCCGTAGAACGGCTGCGCGCATGGTGATCCTCCCTCGGCCGCGACCTTGGCCGTGTTGACCGGGCCATGGCAAGCGCCGCGATATTGACGCCGGGCGCGCGCCTGCCATGCTCGGCCCACTGCGAGCGAGGATGCCATGCCACAAAGCCCCGATACCAACCGCCGGATCGTCCTGGCCCAGCGCCCCAAGGGCACGCCCGACGACGACACGCTGCGCCTGGAAACCGCGCCGATCCCGACACCCGGACCGGGCGAAATGCTGCTGCGCACGATCTGGCTGTCCATCGACCCTTACATGCGCGGCCGCATGAACGATGCGAAATCCTACGCCACCCCGGTCGAGATCGGCGGCGTGATGACCGGCCAAGTGGTCGCTGAAATCGTCCAGTCGAACCTGAACGGCTACGCGCCCGGCGACCTGGTTCTGGCCATGAGCGGGTGGCAGGATTGGGCCGTCTCGGGCGGCGCGGATGTACTCAATCTGGGTCCCAAGCCCGACAACCCCTCCTGGGCGCTCGGCATCCTGGGCATGCCGGGCTACACCGCCCATGCGGGCCTGTTGCGGATCGGCGAGCCGAAAGCGGGCGAGACCTTGGTCGTCAGCGCCGCGACCGGTCCCGTGGGCGCGACGGTCGGCCAAATCGCCAGGATCAAGGGCTGCCGCGTGGTCGGCATCGCGGGCGGCCCGGAGAAATGCGCCCATGCCGTCGAGAGCCAGGGCTTCGATGCCTGCATCGACCACCGCGCCGACGATTTCGAGGCGCAGCTCAGGGCCGCCTGTCCCGATGGCGTCGACATCTACTGGGACAATGTCGGAGGCCGGCCGCTTTATGGGGTGCTGCCCCTGCTGAACCCCTTCGCCCGCGTCCCGGTCTGCGGCGTGGCCGCCTGGTACAACCTGACCGGCCTGCCGGATGGGCCGGACCACGGCCCCCAAATCATGTCCACGCTGTTGCGAATGAAGGTGAAGATGCAGGGCTTCATCATCTACGATAGCTTCCCGCGCGAAGCCTATGGCGCATTCGTGGGCGACATGCGCATTTGGCTGGCCGAGGGCGCGGTGCGCTATACCGAACAGGTGGTCGACGGTCTGGACGCCGCGCCCGCCGCGCTGAACGACGTCTTGGCCGGGCGCAATTTCGGCAAGGTCGTCGTGCGCGTCGGACCCGATGCCGGGTGACGACCCATCTGTGCTAAGCTCGCCGCGAACCACGGAGGACGCGATATGCGGCTGGGTGCCTTTTCCATGAGCCTGAACGTCAAAGACCTCGATGCGTCGAGGGATTTCTACGAAACGCTCGGCTTCGAGACGGCGGGCGGCGATGCAGACCAGGGCTGGCTGATCCTGCGGGACGGCGACACCTTGCTGGGGTTGTTCAAGGGCCATATCCCGGCCAACACGCTGACCTTCAATCCGGGCTGGACCCAGGGCGCCGAAAATGTCCCCGAGCCGTTCGAGGACGTCCGCGCCATACAGGCGCGCCTGAAAGATCAGGGCCTTGCGCTGGAAGTCGAATGCGACCCGGATGGCAGCGGCCCGGCCCATATCACCCTGCGGGACCCGGACGGCAATGCGATCCTGATCGACCAGCACCGCTGAGCCGGCGATCACATGTCGATGCGGTAGCTCTCGATCACCGTGTTCGCCAGCAGCTTCTCGCACATGGCCGTCACGTCGGCCTCGGTCGTGCCCTCGGCCAGGTCCAGCTCGATCAGCTTGCCCTGGCGCACGCCTTCGACCCCGTGAAAGCCCAGCGCGCCCAGTGCATGGCGCACGGCCTCGCCCTGGGGATCCAGAACCCCCTGTTTCAGCATCACCGTCACCTTGGCCTTCATGGCACGCCCTCGACCGGTCGTGTCAGACGCCCTCGCAGACGAAGGACGACCAGCCCTCGTTGCGCCAGCCGCAATCGGTCGCGGCTTCGGTCACCATCGAATCGAACAGGTCGAAATCCACGGCATGGGGGCTTGCCTGGACCCAAAGGATCAGATCGCCCTCGGCGCCCGTCGTCTCCGAGCCGGGCAGCGGCGTCAAGCCCAGCCGGCCCATCCGCGCCAGGAACGCGTCCGTCCGCGCCGCCAGCAGCCGCGCCCGGCGGAAGCCGAAATCCACCCGGCGCGCGGTGATCCCGTCATCGCCCTGGGCCAGCAGCACCCGGCGCACGGCGTCGTTGGCATCGACCAATTCGGGCGACACCATGGGAAAGGCGTTTAGATCGTGCAGCATGACAATGCCCCGGCAGAGCGGCGTTTAACCAACGCTGCGCCTGCCTCAGGGCGATTTCAGGGCCGAACCGGGGTCGTCCCGGGGCGAAAGCGGGTCAATTTATGAGATGTGGCTTGGTCATCGGCGCCGAGTTGGTGGGCAGCACGCCCAACCGCCGCGCGACTTCCGTATAGGCATCGGCCAGCGAGCCCAGATCGCGCCGGAACACGTCCTTATCCAGCTTCTTTCCGGTCTCGATATCCCACAGACGGCACGAATCGGGGCTGATCTCGTCTGCCAGGATCAGGCGCATGTAATCGTTGTCCCAGACCCGGCCGATCTCGATCTTGAAGTCGACCAGCTTGATGCCGACGGCCAGCATGCAGCCCGACAGAAAGTCGTTCACCCGCAAGGCCAGGGCGATGATGTCGTCCAGATCCTGCTGGTTGGCCCAGCCGAAGGCCAGGATATGCTCCTCCGCCACAAGCGGATCGCCCAGCTTGTCGTCCTTATAGCAGAACTCGATGATCGGGCGGGGCAGCGGCGTGCCCTCTTCGATGCCCAGCCGGGTGGACAGGCTTCCGGCGGCCACGTTGCGCACGACCACCTCTAGCGGGATGATCTCGCAGGCGCGGATCAACTGCTCGCGCATGTTCAGCCGCTTGATGAAATGGGTCGGCACGCCGACTTGGCCGAGGCCGGTCATGAAGAACTCCGACAAGCGGTTGTTCAGCACGCCCTTGCCGTCGATCACGTCCTTCTTTTCTGCGTTGAAGGCGGTCGCATCGTCCTTGAAATACTGGACCAGTGTCCCTGGCTCGGGGCCTTCATAGAGGATCTTGGCCTTGCCTTCGTAGACCTTCTTGCGTCTGGCCATGCTGTCTCCGGGGGAATTACCGTTTGCCGCACATAAGCGTATCCCGGCGCTGTCGCAAGCGTAGGCTCGTCGCTGGAAAGCCGCGCCTGCGCATCGGCGGCCTGCAATCCGGCGCATGGGGCCGGAGCGGACCGGCCCGGGCCCTTTGATCAATGGGTCGTTTGATCCATCAAGCCTTCCAGGCCGCGGTGAAGCGAGGTCCAATCGCCCGAGATCGGATTGTCCGTGACGGTCGGCGCAAACGGCAGCGGGCGGGGGCCGAAGACCGCGTCTTCCTGGATATCGGCTTCTGGGTGCAGCAACACCCAGAGGTCGGTCTGAGGACCGTCCGGCGTTTCGGCCATGTGGCGGATGCGCCATTTCGCGGGCTCGCCTTCGCCGTCCAAGGTGTCGAAATCGTGGAAGACGTGACCCGCTTCGACCAGCATGCGCGCCGCCATACCCGTGACTTGGCCCATCGTCGCCACGCTGACCGGCGCGCGCGGCACGTTGATTTCGTGCCCTGTGAAGGCCGCCAGGCCGACGGTCGACGCGCTCCAAAGCTCGCGCGCGCCGAAACCGCCTCCGAAGGTCCACACGATGTTGAACCATTCCGACAGCGGCAATTGTCCCTTGCGGGCCAACTGGACGCCGTGCAGCCAGCGGTTGGGTGTGACGACAAGGTCCGCGCTGGGGAACATAGACGCCCACGGCTGTTGGCAGCTTTGCCAGAACGCCTGCCAGACAGGCCATCTTGCGAGCCGCCGCGAACCGCGCTGCGACTGACATGTCGTTGTCCAGGGAAGACACTGAAATCGACAGATGGTCGCTGTGGCCGACCAAGAACCGCCGGGCGGTATCCGCCCCTGGGATAGGGGCTGACGTCGCGCCGATGTGGCCGCGCGCCAGGCCCAGCGGACCCGGCCTTCCGGTGACGATCAACGAGCCGGTATCGGACATGTCGTCCGCCACGAGCATCGAGATGCCGCCGGTGTCGAACCGTCCCGGAAACAGCGGGTCCCGGGGCCAGATGATTTCGGGGTAATCCTCTGTCGCGGCCGCCAAGACTTCCGGCCCCTCGACCTCCAACCGCGCCGAAAACAGAACATGGGCCGTGAAGGCTTGGGTCAACCGCTGGGTGCTATATCGCTCGGACCCGGACATCAGGCGGCCCGAGGCGGGATCGTCGCGATCCCGTCATCCGAGGCCATCAGCGGGGGCGACGGCACCAGAACGACCTTGGCCGTGGCGATATCTGGGGTCCGAGCCGCACTTCTGCGCAGGTTGAAAAGCAATCCCATCGTTAAACGATCTCTCGTGGCTGCGGCGACTTTGCGTCCGATTGCAGGACCGGCCGGAGCGGGCCGGTCGGGGGAGAGGAGAAGACAAATCTGAAATCATTGTTGCGCGCGCCGGACCATAAAAAGATGCCTGCCGCGTTGGCGTTGCAGCCTTGCCTCTGCCCCCGCCCGGCCCCTATTTATAAATCGACCATTAAGGGGAGCGCGCCATGTCCGACAATTTCAAAGACCGCGAGAAGAGCTTTGAGAACAAGTTCGCCCACGACGCTGAGCTTCAATTCAAAGTCGAGGCGCGGCGGAATCGCCTGCTGGGCGAGTGGGCCGGTGGCCTGCTGGGCAAAAGCGGGGACGATCTGAAGGCCTATGCGACCGAAGTCGTGAAGTCCGACTTCGAGGAGGCCGGGGACGAGGACGTGTTCCGCAAGGTGTCCGGCGATTTGGGCAACAAAGCGACCGAGACCGAGATCCGTACCCGGATGGTCGACCTCAAAGAGACGGCGAAACAGCAGGTCATGACCGAACTATCATGAGTTGAAGGGCAAGTCCGACTTGCGGATTATGAGTTTGCGCGCGGGAGGCGCGCGCGTCATAGGCGGTGAACCTACCTTTGAGGTTCATTATGCCCGCCGATGCCCTGACTGCCCTTCTGCGCACCCGTGACTGGCTTCTGGCCGATGGCGCCACGGGCACGACGCTGTTCAACATGGGATTGTCGTCGGGCGACGCGCCGGAATTCTGGAACGTGGACCACCCCGACCGGATCACCAAGCTATACGAGGGCGCCGTCGAAGCGGGGTCGGACATCTTCCTGACCAATACCTTCGGCGGCAACGCCGCCCGCCTGAAGCTGCATGACGGCCAATCCCGGGTGCGCGAGTTGAACCGTGCGGGCGCCGAGATCGGCCGTGAGGTCGCCGACCGGGCCGGGCGGCCGGTCGTCGTCGCGGGCTCGATGGGGCCGACGGGTGAAATCATGGCGCCCATGGGGCCGCTGACCCACGAAACCGCGGTTGAGCTTTTCCATGAACAGGCCGAAGGCTTGAAGGATGGCGGCGCCGACGTGCTCTGGGTGGAAACCATCAGTGCCCCGGAGGAGCTGAAAGCCGCAGCCGAAGCTGCTGCCCTGGCTCGGATGCCCTGGTGCGTGACCATGTCGTTCGACACCGCTGGCCGGACGATGATGGGCACCACGTCCGAGGCCATGACCCGCCTGATCGGCAAACTGACCCACGGCCCCGTGGCCTATGGCGCCAATTGCGGCGTGGGTGCGTCGGATCTGATCCGCACCGTGCTGGGCTTTGGCGGTGGACCGATCATCGCCAAGGGCAATGCGGGTATCCCCAAATACCACGACGGTCACATCCATTACGACGGGACGCCCGATCTGATGGCCGAATACGCGATCCTGGCCCGCGATGCGGGCGCGCGGATCATCGGCGGTTGCTGCGGCACCACGCCCGACCACCTGCGGGCCATGCGCGCCGCGCTGGAAACCCAGCCCAAGGGTGCGGCCCCCGATTTGGCCCATGTGGCCGCGACCCTTGGCGGCTTCTCGTCGGAAAGCGACGGCACCGACGGTGCCGGTCCCACGCGCGAGCGGCGTAACCGCCGCCGCGCCCGCGCCTGACCCGATGCGCCGTGTCCTGGCCGTCCTCGGCTGGTTGGTTTTGTTCCCGGCGGCGATCACGACCCTGGCCGCGGCGACGGACCACCTGCATCCCGCGCTCGATTCCCTCGGCGTCGGTCTGGTCTATGGCATGTCTGCCGCCGCCGTCGGCGCCCTTGCCTTCGTCCTTGCCGGCCGCAGGCTTAGCGCGTGTCTCGCCTGTGCGATCCTTATCCTCAGCGGTCTGCAACTTCTGCCCCTTGCCGGTTTACAAGCCGCAGAGCCTGCCCAGCCGCTGCGCCTGACGCAGCACAACCTCAAATTCAGCAATCCCGCCGTCGATCTTCCGGCCCGTATTGCGCAGGCCGATCTCGTCGCCCTGCAAGAGGTTCGCGACGCCGTCCCGACCCTCGCGACGCTAGATGACGATTGGACCGTCCAAACCTGCCCCTTCGCCGCCGTCGGCAACTCGGCCGCGCTGACCCGCCTGCCCGTCACCGACCGCGGCTGCTTTGAAGGCGGCGCTTGGCTTCGGGTGGATACCGCGCATCGTCCGGTCACCCTGGCCTCACTGCACCTCCACTGGCCGTGGCCCAAAGGTCAGGTCGATCATGTCACGCGGGTCATGGCGACCCTGACAATGCTCCCCCGCCCGGTCGTCGTCGCAGGCGATTTCAACCAAACCCCGTGGTCGGCCACCGTCGCCCGGATCGCCGCCGCGACGGGCACCGCCCCGATCCCGAGCCTGGCCACCACGCTGCCGCTGACGCGTGGCCTGGTGCAATTGAACATTGACCACGTCCTGATCCCCCTCGCCTGGTCGGGCACGCTCACCGTTACCGACCGCCATGGCTCGGATCATACCGCGCAACTGGCCCGCATCGGGCCGATGGCCCAATGACCGGCCAAGCCCAGAGGCCGCCGCCAGGGGGCAGTCCCGGCGACGGCCGGCCCCAGGGCAGGGAGGTCCCCCGGAGCGTTCGGTCTCTCTCTCCCTGGGGCCGCGTCCTAGAACAGCGTCAGCTGATCCCCGGCCTTCTGGGGCGCCCGGAACAAATCCGTCCGAAGTGGCGGCAGTTGCTTGGCCAGTCCCAGCGCATCACAGGCCCGATGGAACCGCTGCTGCAACAAATCCGCATGCACGCCCTTGCCCCGCATTCGATGCCCGAACCCGGCATCGTAGAGCTTGCCGCCGTGGAATTCGCGGATGCGGTTCAATACCCTGCGGGCCCGATCCGGGAAATGCAGCCGCAGCCATTCCTCGAACAAGGGCGCCACCTCCAACGGCAGCCGGAGCGGGATCATGCTGGCAGCCTGCGCCCCCGCATCCCGCGCGGCTGTCAACGCGGCCTCCACCTCGTGGTCCGTCAATCCCGGCACGACGGGCGACACCATCACCCGCACAACCACGCCCGCCTTGGCCAGCGTCTCGATCGCTTGCAGGCGCCGCGCGGGCGACGGCACCCGCGGTTCCATGGCCCGTGCGACCTTCGGATCCAGCGTGGTCAGCGACAGCCCCACGCGGGCCAATTCCGGCCCCATCTCGACCAGGATATCCATATCCCGCTCGACCATGGTCCCCTTGGTCGTGATCCCCACCGGATGCCGGTGATCCCGCAAAACCTCCAGCAGCTTGCGCATGATCTGCCGATCCCGCTCGATCGGCTGATAGGGATCCGTATTCGTCCCGATCGCCAGCATCTTCGGTTCATATCCCGGCGTGCCCAATTCCCGCGCAAGGGCCTCGGCCGCGCCGGGCCGGGCGATCAACCGGCTTTCGAAATCCAGGCCCGGCGACATCCCCAACCACGCATGGGTCGGTCGGGCGTAGCAATAGATGCAGCCATGCTCGCACCCGCGATACGGGTTCACCGACCGGTCGAACCCCAGATCCGGCGACCGATTCGTCTGGATCACCCGCTTGATCGCCTCATCGCGCACTTCGGTGCGCAAGCTTTCGGGCCGCGCGGCATCGCGGGCGAACGCCTCGTACCGCCCGGCATCGTTCGACAACGCCCCCCGCCCCGCGATGGGCGCGGAGCCGTCCAGATGATGCGGTGCGATCTGTTCCATGGGGGCAACCCTCCGACCAATATTGTTCCGACGAATGAGAACATAAGTAGAACATTAACCCTTCACCTTCAAGCGATGGTCGCCCGGAGTCGGCACGATGTCGCTTTTCCGCCTGTCAAATCGCCGCGCCCCGTTCAAAGCTGACAAAACGTCCCGGAGACCGTCCCCATGTCCGACGAAGAAGACGACATCGTCCTGAGCGAGCTGAACGACGAGGATCTCGTCAATCAGATGTTCGACGACCTCTACGATGGCCTCAAGGAGGAGATCGAAGAGGGCGTGACCATCCTCTTGGACCGGGGGTGGCAGCCCTATGATGTGCTGACCAAGGCGCTGGTCGGCGGCATGACCATCGTCGGCAACGACTTCCGCGATGGCATTCTGTTCGTTCCCGAAGTCCTGCTGGCCGCCAATGCCATGAAGGGTGGTATGGCGATCCTGAAGCCGCTTCTGGCCGAAACCGGCGCGCCGCGCATGGGCAAGATGGTCATCGGCACCGTGAAGGGCGACATCCACGACATCGGCAAGAACCTGGTGTCGATGATGATGGAAGGCGCCGGGTTCGAGGTCGTGGATCTGGGCATCAACAACGCCGCCGAGGCCTATCTGGAGGCCATCGTCGCCGAAGACGCCGATATCCTGGGCATGTCCGCCCTGCTGACCACGACCATGCCGTATATGAAGGTCGTCATCGACCAATTGGTCGAGAAGGGCATGCGCGACGATTACATCGTCATGGTCGGCGGCGCGCCCTTGAACGAGGAGTTCGGCAAAGCCATCGGCGCCGACGCCTATTGCCGCGATGCGGCCGTGGCGGTCGAGACGGCGAAAAACTTCATGGCCCGCAAGCACAACCAACTCGCCGCTGGATAGCGGCGGGTGGCCGTGCGGCGCCATCGCGGCGCCTCGCCCCGCCAGGGCGATCTGGCAAAGCTTGGTGCATGGCTTCGGCGGCGAAATGCATTTGGATCATAGCGCATCGTCGAACGTCGTTTGGATCGCCGCGCCGGGGCCCGTCGACGGATCGGACTGGACATGAGGTGGTGGTTGTCGGTTCAGGGCTTTCTTGATCCGAAGCATTGGCGAGCGGCAACGACTGGGACATTATGGGTTGCCCGAAAAGCTCTGTCTCGGGGCTGTTGTGAAGCGGTTTTGGGTCGCGGATCGCCGGTCCAACCGGACCTACACATCGGCGACGGGCCGGTGTAACAGGCCAAAGTATGAAAGCCGCCATTCTTGTCTTCCCCGGGTCCAATTGTGACCGCGACCTAGCGGTCGCCTTCCGCGCCGCCGGGTTCAAAACCGAGATGGTCTGGCACAAGGAAACGTCCTTGCCCGATGGCACGGATGTGGTGGGGGTCCCCGGCGGGTTTTCTTACGGGGACTACCTGCGCTGCGGGGCGATTGCGGCAAGATCTCCGGTTGCGGCGGCATTGGCGGCCCATGCGGAGCGGGGTGGCTATGTGCTGGCGCCGTGCAACGGGTTCCAGATCTTGACCGAGGCGGGGCTGTTGCCTGGCGCGCTGTTGCGCAATGCCGGGTTGAAATACATCTGCAAGACCGTGGTTTTGCGCGTGGACGAGGCAGAGAGCGCCTTTACCCGTTCGTATGACGCAGGCGCAGAAATCCGCATCCCCATCGCGCATCACGAGGGGAACTACACCGCCGACCCCGAAACTGTCGCGCGGCTGACGGGCGAGGGATTGGTGGCGTTTCGCTATGCCGACACACCGAATGGGGCCACGGATGACATCGCGGGAATCTTGTCGCCGAATCGCCGGGTCTTGGGGCTTATGCCGCATCCGGAGCGGGCAGCCGATCCGATCCAGGGAAATATCGACGGCGCGGCCTTGTTTCGGGGCCTCGCCGATGCGCTGATCGCCGCCTGAGAGTAGCCCCCCGCTTGAGGCAGGGCGCGGCGCGCGATAGGCCAAAGGCATGATCTGGCGTAGACAGACCAGCCATACGACGATCCCGCCGGGCCAAGATCCGGTGCTGCCGACCTTGCCGTGGGCGATCCGGCTATTCATCCTGGGCGGCCTGGTGGCGGCGTGTCTGGCGGTCTGGATCGCCAATTCGCTGCTGACCGACCGGTTCGTCGAGACCACGCGGAACCGGGCGGAGTTGCGCCAGGCGCTCTATGCGGGGGCGATCCTGTCGGAGTTGCAGCGCAACTCCGTCGTGCCGCTGTTGCTGTCGCGGGATCCGACGCTGATCTCGGCGTTGAATGCCGAGGATTTCT
>JBCDCW010000112.1:0-11695 GCA_039180995.1 Pseudomonadota bacterium | reverse complement strand
CGACGATGGCGGCGCAGGCCGGGGCATCGTCCGCGGTGGCGCGGCGGATGGTGAGGGTCATCGCGGCTGCCGCCAGCGGTGCCAGATGCGCCAGAGCGAGAGGCCGATGACGAAGAGTGCGACGCCTTGCAGGAAGCGGATGTCGGCGCCCGGGAGGGTGCGGTCCAGGAGGAACCAGATCGCGACGCCGATGCCAATCAGATCGCCGAGGGTTTGGCCCATCGCCCGGCTCATGTCGCAGTCCAGCGATAGCGGAGGTCTGGGAAGCCCTCTTCATTATCGCCGTCCGTGCGGTCGATCTGTTTGAAGCCGTTGGCTGCATAGAAGCGCTGGGCGCCCGTATTGGCCACGAAGGTCCAGAGTGTGAGCTGCGTCGCCACTGTTTTTGCGGCGCCGAGGAGGCGGCGGCCGAAGCCTTGGCCGCGTGCCGTTTCGGCCAGATAGAGGGCTGTGATGTCCCCCGCGTCTTCGTCCAGCGCCAAGAAGCCGGAGAGCGGCTGTCCCACCACCCAGACGCGGCGTTCGGGCAAGACCGTCTTGCGGAAATAGCGCACGACATCGTCGGACGGGTGGATGCGTGGCATCCAAGGCGTCGCGTCTATCCAGGCGTCTAGAATCGCCGCACAGGCGGGGGCGTCGGCTTGGGTGGCTTGGCGGATCAAGCTGCCTCCACCCCTTCGCGCAGGCCTTCGCGGACACGGTGGGCGACGGCCAGGAACTCGGGCGTGTCGCGGATGTCGAGGGGGCGGTCCTTTGGCAGCGGGCTGTCGATGATGTCGGTGATGCGGCCGGGCCGGGGGGACATGACGACGATCTTGGTCGACAGGTAAACGGCTTCAGGAATGGAATGGGTGACGAAGAGCGTGGTCTTGGTGGTGCGTTTCCAGAGGCCGAGCAGTTCTTCGTTCAGCCGGTCGCGCACGATTTCGTCGAGCGCGCCGAAGGGTTCGTCCATGAGCAGGATCGGCGCGTCGAAGGCAAGCGCCCGGGCGATGGAGGCGCGTTGCTGCATGCCACCCGAGAGTTGCCAGGGGTATTTGTTGGCGAACCCGTCGAGTTCGACCATGGACAGGACCTCGTCGCGTCGCTTCGCGCGCTCCTCGGCGGGGGTGCCCATGATTTCAAGCGGCAGGGTGACGTTCCGGCCGATGGTCCGCCAAGGATAGAGGCCGGCGGCCTGGAACACGTAACCGTAGGCCCTGGCCCTGCGGGCGTCATCTGGGTCCATTCCGTTGACCGTGAGGGTGCCGCCGGTCGGGGTCTCCAGGGCGGCGACGCAGCGCAGGAAGGTGGTCTTGCCGCAGCCCGACGGGCCGATGAAGGAGACGAACTCGCCCTCGGCGATGGCGAGGGACACATCGCGCAAGGCGTGGACCGGGCCGTCGCCGGTTTGGAAGGTGAGATCCAGGGATTGGGCAGAGATGAGGGCCATGGAAACTCTCTACTGTGTGGATCGACCTTTGACGATCCGGATCCGCGAACCTTCGTCGCTCCGCAGGCGCTCGTTTACGTATTCCAGGACCTCTTGCACTTGTTTCCATAGGTCGGGCGCGGCTTTCCGCATAATTCCAGCATTGTCGATACGAACGACCAGACGGCCGCCGGGCGGAACGTGGATGGATGACATCCCGCTCGCTGGGTGATCGATGCAACTCATACAATCGAGCCATGCATCCATATTCGCGCCATAGAAATCGGGGAAGCCGAGCGCGTCCGCGAAGGTGCGGTGGAAGCCTTCCTTGGACGTCATGGATCGACCGTCGAGACGGACGACGTGGTCAGGGGCGCGCTTCGTCATGGCAGAGGCCGGTTTCTGATTGTGGCAAGGAGTTGGGAGATGAGCATGACGGGTTAATTTGTGCCATGATCCCGGTGCAGGGAAAAGGAGGGTGTCATGGGTGACCAGACGCGGGCCGGGTGCCGCAAGGTGCGGCCGGGCGGGACATATGCGGGCAAGCAGGGGTTCGACTACTTCGAAGGAATTGCGAAGGAGACGGTCGGAGCGGAGGGGATCTGCATGCATCTGCTGACGATTCCGCCGGGTGGGCGAGCGAAGGCGCATAAGCATGCCACCCATGAGACGGCGATCTATGTGCTGGAGGGCGAGGCACTGATGTATTGGGGCGAGCGGCTGGAGCACCGGATGGAGACGGTGGCGGGCGACCTGATCTACATCCCTGCCGATTGCCCGCATTTGCCAGTGAACCCATCGGGTGCGCCGGTCCGGGCGGTGATTGCGCGGACGGACCCGCACGAGCAGGAGAGCGTGGTGCTGCTGCCTGAATTAGAGGGGGTGGTCGAGGGTTAGCCTGCGGAGACTCTACCACTGGCGGCTTGGTCTTTCCTCCAGAAGCTGGTCCGAACTGCGTATCAATTTTTGGGTACATTTCTGGCACGAGAGGAATGTACCGATGGCGAAGAAACGATTCAGCCATGAGCAGATTGCTTTCGCGCTGAGGCAGGCAGCAGCCGGGACAAATGTCGGCGAGATTTGCCGGAAGATGCGGGTCGCGGAGGCCATGCTCTATCGCTGGAAGAAGGTCTATGCGGGCATGGGCGGCGATCATTGTTGCGTCATTGATGGTGTGGATGGCCCCCGCTTGCGGCATCTCGATGTGCCAGAGTGGGAGCCGCGACGCATCCACCGAAAGGAGCCATCCCTGGCCCAGCCTCCCGCCATCGGCCTCGATCTGGCCAAGAACGTCTTTCAGGGTCACGGCGTCGACGCCGATGGGCAGTTGTCGTCCGCCGTCCGATGCGGCGTTCGCAGATGCTGGCAGTCTTTGAGCCGTTGGAGCCGTGTCTGGTGGGGCGGGAAGCCTGCTCGGGCGCCGTCACTGGGCACGGGAGCTCGGCACGCGGGGTCATGAGGTCCGATGGATGGTGAACCGCGACCGTGGCCCCGGTGGGGCCTCGAAAGCGCGGTGATCGACTTATGTGATGCCACCTGTGAAGCGCGGCAAGACGGGCGCGGTCGATGCCGAGGCGATCTGCGAAACCGTCACCCGGCCCATCATGCGCCTCATGCCGGTGAGGTCGGCCGAGCGGCAGGCGGCCCGCCTAGACCACAAGGCGCGGGACGTCCTCGTCCGTCAGCGGATCCAGACCGTGGACGCGGTCCGCGCGCACCCACCGCCGCAGAACCGTCGCATGTACATCTAGATCGCGCGCCGCCTGGGCCGTACTGACCCCACGGACCGTGATCCCCCTGTCGGGACATCGCTGGGCATTGCCCTGACGGGCAGTGGATGCACCACCTCGCGCCTGAACTCCTCGCCGAACTTCCGTCTCGCCATCGCGAACCTCCGGTCTCATGGAATACCCCATCTCGGTGTCCACGAAACCGGCAGCAGGCCAAGCTTGGTCTTCGGTTTTAGGTTTTTTTGGTTCTTTATTAGTAAGCTTGCCCATAAATCTGTATCCGGTCTGGGGCGAAACGATACGAACAAGACAGGCTGTTGGTCGCGATGGCCCGTGTCTTGACCATCCTGGGTCGCACCAAAATCTCCGCCAACAGAATGACTGGGTTGGGGTGACATGCAGCGATACGGGGTGGGAATAATTATCCTTTGTAGTCAACCAGATCGAGCGACTTTCGGCACCGAGCGGGATGGTCTGAAACGACCTTAGATCACTCCCATTCGATGGTTCCGGGCGGCTTCGACGTGATATCGTATGTCACCCGGTTGATCCCCGGCACTTCGTTGATGATCCGGGTTGCCGTTTCGCCCAGGAATTCATGGCTGAACGGATAGTAATCCGCCGTCATGCCATCGACCGACGTCACCGCGCGGAGGGCGCAGGCGTAATCGTAGGTGCGGCCGTCCCCCATCACGCCTACGGTTCGGACGGGGAGGATGGCTACGAAGGCCTGCCAGATCTCGTCATAGAGACCGTGGCGACGGATCTGGTCGATATAGACGGCATCGGCCTTGCGCAGGATGTCCAGCTTCGGACGCGTGATTTCGCCCGGGCAGCGGATCGCGAGGCCGGGTCCGGGGAAGGGGTGGCGGCCGATGAAGCTGGGCGGCAGGCCCAGTTCGCGGCCCAGGGCACGGACCTCGTCCTTGAAGAGCTCGCGCAGCGGTTCGACCAGCTTCAAGCCCATCTTCTCGGGCAGACCGCCGACGTTGTGATGGCTCTTGATTGTGACCGACGGGCCGCCGGAGAAGCTGACGCTTTCGATCACGTCGGGATAGAGCGTGCCTTGGGCCAGGAACTCGGCGCCACCGACCTCGCCCGCGTGCTTCTGGAAGACGTCGATGAAGAGCTTGCCGATGATCTTGCGCTTCGTCTCCGGATCGCTGACGCCGTCCAAGGCGTTCAAGAACAGATCCTGCTCGTCGGCATGGATCAGCGGCATGTTGTAATGGTCGCGGAACATGGTGACGACCTCATCGGCCTCGCCCTGGCGCAGCAGGCCATGATCGACGAAGACACAGGTCAGCTGATCCCCGATGGCTTCATGGATCAGAACGGCGGCGACCGAGCTGTCGACTCCGCCGGACAGGCCGCAGATGACCTTCGCATCGCCGACCTGCGCGCGGATGGTGGCGATGGCTTGCTCCCGATAGCCCGCCATCGTCCAATCCCCTATGAACCCCGCCAGGCGCACGAAGTTTTCATAGAGCCGCGCGCCCTTTGGGGTGTGATGCACTTCCGGGTGGAATTGAACGGCGTAGAAATGGCGGTCGGTATCGGCGGTGATCGCGTAGGGCGCGTTGGGGGATGTCCCGAAGACCTCGAATCCCGGCGCGATCCGGGAAACGTGATCGCCATGGGACATCCAGACCTGTTCACGGCCGGTCGCGTCCAGGCCGTCGAACCAGCCGTCCAAAAGGTCCAACCGGCCTTTCGGTTCCACATAGGCTCGGCCGAACTCGGCCGTGCCCTCGCCGCGCGTCACTTGGCCGCCCAGCATTTGCATCATCACCTGCTGGCCATAGCAGATGCCCAGGATGGGAATGCCCAGGTCGAATATCTCTTCTGGCGGACGGGGGCTTTCCGCGTCCGGCACGCTGGCCGGTCCGCCCGACAGGATGACGGCGCGGGGGGCGAACTCCGCGAGGAAGGCGGCGGTCACCGATTGAATGGGATGGATCTCGCAATAGACGTTCAATTCGCGCAGGCGGCGCGCGATGAGCTGCGTGACCTGACTGCCGAAATCGACGATGAGCAGGCGCTGGTGGGAGGCCGTATCCATGTCCGGGCGCGTAGCGCAGGGGCGACTGGCCCGCAAGGTCAGGAGGCGAGCGGTAGGGGATCGAGGGCCTTGAGACGGCCCTGTTGCAGCGCGCGACGCACTTCGCCACTGGCCAGGATGGGGCGGCAGGGTCCCGCCTCGGGCGGCGGTGCCTGGCGACGTAGGCGCATCGGCACGACCGGGCTTTCCGGGCGCAGGCTTTCGACCCAGCATCCCTCGGCCCGGATCAGTTCATGGCGGGTCAGCAGCAGGTGGACATAAGTGACCACGCGGGCGCCATCGGCCCTGCGGAAGCGACCGGGGCCGAATTCGGCCAGATGACCTGCGCGGATCAGGACCTGCCGTCCGTCAAGATCCATCAACAGGCAATGCTGCCGCGACACCGTCAGAGGTGTCGCGTTCCCGAGCGCACCCGCGGCGATTTTGATCGGTCTGAACGTCGGTTCGGTCGCGAGGCGGGCCAAGTGCACCGTCTGCCGCATGACGTGAACGATGGCGACCGGGCCATTGTCGAGCGTCGGGAGCAGCATCCCCGGCTGCAATGATCCGGCCGGGCAGGGACCGGCCAACGTTGCGATGGACGTGGCGCTGACAACGCAGGCCGGCGCGCCGCGGGATCCGGTCTGATCATCATAGATCGCCACGCGCGAGATAGTACCGTCGAGATGACCCTCGGTCGTGTTGGCCGTGCCGGGCGAGGCCTTGGCGGTCGATGCGCCGATGACGATCGGATTCGTTCCGCCCGCCATCGTGTGGGCCTGGGTCCCGGTGTCGACGGTCACGCCGTTGACGACCAGGACACTGCCCGTTGGGCCGAACGAATAGCTGACATCCACCTCGGACCCGACTGCCGCGTTGCCCCCGGTATAGTAATGATGCTGACCATCGGTCTGGTGCCGAATGGCAATGGTTCCGCTGTTGGTCACGAAGACATTGATATGGCCATCCATTGTACCCTTCGCGTCCGACGAAAAGATCGTGTAGGCCGCGCTATTTCCGAAGGGCGAGTTTCCCGGCGACGTCGAGTTCAGCGTGAACGAGAGTTCGATAGTGCCCTGGCTGAGGTCAAACGCGGGATCCGGGTCGACCACCGCATAATCGTCGTCCCCATCGAATGTCGCGGTACCTGCGCCGTCGGTTGTGGCGTCGCCGTAGAACGTGGCGTTTTGCGGCGCCCCTGCACTGTCTTGGGCAGTGGCCGAGCCGTTGGTATCCAAGAAGTCGAAGAGTGCAAGAAGCCCCATGAAGCCAGAATCCCGGGAATGATGCCTGATGCTTAGGCCCCTATCGTTAAGATTAGCTTGCCAAAGGTCCGGCCGCCGGGATGTCGCTTTCCTGTTCCCGGCGCCGCAATCCTGCCGAACGGCCGCTTCTGGACCGGTTAGGGGTCAAAGAAGGTGGATCGCGACGAGGAGTCCGGGGCATGGCTGAAGGCGTTGCACGCAGAAAGCGCGGCGGGGGCGGGGCGGCCCGGCGGGCCGAGCGGACCTCGACCCGGGTCGAAACCGCGAAGGTGATCACCCGGGCCATTCCCGATTTCGAACTCTTGGACGACGAAGCGCTGGAGATCATCGAACGCAATGCTGAGACCATCCTGGAGGAGGTCGGTGTCGCCTTCGTCGAGAACCCTGCCGCACTGGACCGATGGCGTGAGGCCGGGGCCGAAGTGCGTGGCGAAATCGTCCATATCCCCCGTGGCCTGGCCCGGTCGCTCTGCCAAACTGCGCCGTCCAGCTTCACCCAGATCGCCCGCAACCCCGAAAAGTCGGTCGAGATCGGTGGCCGCAACCTGGTGCTCGCCCCGGTATACGGGCCGCCCTTCGTCCGCGATGGGACCGGGCGGCGCTATGCGACTATGGAGGATTTCCGAACCTTCGTGAAACTCGGCCATCAATCCAGGTGGCTACAGCATTCCGGCGGGACCGTTTGCGAACCCACGGATGTGCCGGTGAACAAGCGGCACCTGGCCATGCTGTTGGCGCATATGACGCTCACCGACAAGCCCTTTATGGGTTCGGTGACCGAGCCATCACGCGCGCGCGATTCCGTCGAGATGTGCGATATCCTCTTTGGCGGGCTGAACGATCGGACGGCCTTGGTGTCGCTGGTCAATATCAATTCGCCACTTACTTTCGATTCGATCATGATGGGCGCGTTGGAAGAATACGCCGCGGCGAATCAGGCCTGTATCATCTCACCCTTCATCGTCGGCGGCGCCATGGCGCCGGTTTCGGTTGTCGGCACACTGACGCAGGTGTTGGCCGAGGTGATGGCGGGCGTCGCCTATTCCCAATTGGTCCGGTCCGGTGCGCCGGTCATCTTTGGGGCCTTCGTCACGTCGATTGACATGAATTCCGGCGCTCCGACATTCGGCACCCCCGAGGCGACACAGATCACCTATGGGGCAGGACAATTGGCGCGTCGATTGGGTCTGCCGTTCCGATCGGGTGGCGCCTTCTGCGGCTCGAAACTGCCGGACGCCCAAGCTGCGTATGAGAGCGCGAATTCGTTGAACGCAGGTTTGCTGTCCGGGGTGAACTTCATGCTCCATGCCTGCGGCTGGCTGGAGGGGGGATTGGTCGCCGATTTCAAGAAGTTCGTCATGGATGCCGACCAGCTTGGGACACTGCACAAGGTGGCGCAGGGCGTACCATTGGATGAGAACGCGCAGGCCCTGGATGCGATCCGCGAAGTCGGGCCTGGCGGGCATTATCTGGGCTGCGCGCATACCCAGGACAATTACAAGACGGCGTTCTGGCGCTCGGAATTGTTCGACTACAAACCCTACGAGACTTGGTCGGACGAGGGGTCGCGCGATACGGGCACTCTGGCCGAGACGCGCATGGAGATCTTGCTGGCGACCTATGAGGAGCCGCCGATGGACCCGGCCATCCGCGAGGCCCTTCAGGCCTATGTTGCGCGCCGGAAGTCGGAGATGCCCGACGCGCACATTTGACGACGGTCAGGCGTTGCGGAAGCTGCGGGCCTCGGCCAGAAGGGCGGCCAGGATGTCCACATGGCGCGCGAAACTATAGGTCCCGTCGCCGCGGACGCGGCGCTTCTCCAACGCTTCTTCCAGCGGCAACAACCGTTCTAGGGCGGCGCGCGCCGTCGAGGGAATCGCCGTGCGCAACATCCGCCGCAGGTCCCGGCGGCGTTCGTAGGTTTGGGTGCCATGGGCTGCGGCCTCAACCAGCAATCCAGGGCGACGCAGGGTGTCGAGATCCTTGGAAATCTTGCACATCGAACAGCTCCAGTCAGTATCGAAGATGCTGTAATCATTGACCGAGTACGGGGCGTGTTGCGCAAATAGGGGGGGCAGCGAACGGTGTGTTTGAGCCGTTTACAAACTGGAAACATTCTCGCCTTGAGCTGCCACAATTAACGTCTTGGTAACCAATCGACAGTTGATGTGGCCTTGTTTTCCACAGCTTCCTCAGGACTTTCGGATGTCGTCCATATCGCCGTGTCTTTCCGCTTCGCCGCCTGCCCAGGGGTTGCCCGACTGGGTGCCCGCCGAGGCGCGGACCTATGTGGCGCATGCGGTGGTCGGACGGCCCCTTCGGGCGTTGGCGATGGACGAGGGCGTTGCCCCGTCGACCATCCTGCGCCAAGTCCGACGTCTGGAAGCCCGGCGCGACGACCCGCTGGTGGACGACATCCTGGAACGGCTCGCAGTAGCCACAGGAGACGGTACGCTCCCCTCAGACCAAAAGGATTCCATTCCGATGTCATCCATGCCTTCCCAAGCGGCCCTGATCGACGACGACACTTTGAACCGCGAAGCCCGCCGCGTGCTTCGCCGGCTCTGCGAGGCGGATGCGATCCTTGCGGTGGGGCAGGGCATGCCACAGGCGGTCGTCCTGCGCGAAAGCGGAGAGGTACCGACGCGCACCGCGACGCTTCCGCGATCGGTGGCGCAGGCCTTCGTCTTGAAGGATTGGGTGTCTTGCTTTCGCAGCGGGCGGATCACGCGATATCGCATCACCGATGCGGGCCGGGGCGCTCTGAAGCGACTGCTGGGCGAAGACTTGCGGGCAAAGGTCGAGGCCCGCGGCATGGCCGAAGCACCCAGTCCATTCCTGACGCAACATCACATCGAGGGCGAGCGGATCGTCCAAGGCGTGGACGGCGAAGAGGTTCTGCGCGTCAATCTGGCCGAGTCTCCCCTGGGGTCGCTGGCACGCAAGAAGGACAAGGATGGAAAGGCCTTTCTGTCGATGGCCCTGGTGATCGCGGGCGAACGGTTGCGCTCGGATTTCGAGGCGGCCCAGATGGGCCCGCGGGTCGGCCAGGATTGGGACGGCTTTCTGACTGCGGGCGTCCGCAGCGATTTTCGCCCCGGTGGCGGCGGCGGCGGGTCGGAGGCCGCGCGGGCCCGGGTGTCGGACGCGCTGCGCGCATTGGGCCCGGGTCTTGGCGACGTTGTGCTGCGGGTCTGCTGCTTCCTGGAGGGATTGGAGACGGCCGAGAAGCGCATGGGCTGGTCGGCCCGGTCAGGAAAGGTCGTGCTGCGCATCGCCCTGCAACGCCTTCAGGCCCATTACGATGGATTGGGCCGCTAGGCCAGCAGTCGCGCCAGAAGACGCGCTTCTCGCCCGCGCAGGGCGGGGCGCGCATCTGCCCCATAGCCGTCCCTTGGGAGATCGGGAAATAGCCTCTGGATTTCATCCCGCGCTGCTCGATCCAGGGCCGACAGGGCGACGAGGCCGGGATGAAAGCTTTCGGACGGGATGCCTTCGGCGAAGATGATTTCGTGGCGATCGAACAGAAGGTGGATGTAATCCACCTCGCCGCCTTCGCACCGGGCCACGCCATCCCGGTCGATCAAAGCAAGGGCGGGCGCCAGCATGTCGGTGGCGCCGAACAGCATCTCGGCATGGGCCGATGTCAGCAGCATTCGATGTTGTGGCGACACGTCCAGACGGCGGGTATTGCCCAGCGCCTGGGCGTCGATCCGGATCGGCGCCAACCGTCCCTGGGCCGGAACCTTGGTGCGGCCGACCCAACGAATGGGTTGCAGGCCGTGGTCCAGCGTCAGGACCCGCGCGCCGGATTTCAGGGTCTCGATCGGGCGCTTGCCGGCGGCCGTGACGATCAGGGTGCCGGGCGTGAAGCAGGTGACCACCTCGAAGTTGCGAAAGGTCGTTTTGTCACCGTCCGCCCAGGTGATCGTCCCGTCCGTGTCGCCGTCGAACATGACCTTAGCACCGGCGCCGACCTGCAAGACATCCGTTCCCTTGCCGCCATCGACCTGGTGCGTGCCGGGTCCATCGAGCCTGGTCAGGTCGTCGCCGGTTCCGAGATGGATATCGCCTGCATGGGCGCCATCGGCGACCCACACGCTATCATCGCCCCGCCCGCCCCGGATCACAGAGGCCGAGGCGGTATCTGACAACTCGATGCGATCATCGCCCGCATTGCCGGTGATAGCTCCCGCGGCGGCCTTGCCCATCAGGTGGATGGCGTCGTGCCCCGCTTGTCCCTTGATCGCCTGGGCGGCTGCCACCTCATCAAGACGGATCGTATCGTTGCCGGCGCCGCCCCGAAGCTGATCCGCGCGGGCCGTGCCATCCAAGCCGACCGCATCCGCGCCGGACCCGCCGGAAACGCCGCCATCGACCGAGCCCGAGCTCATCTCGAAACGGTCGTCCCCGCCGCCCAAGTTGACACCATCCTGCAGGCGGCTGCCGCTCGTCACGATTACGGAATCGTCACCGGATCGGGTGATGACGGTCGTCTCGACCTCCAGCGCGGCGATGTCGACAGCGTCGTTCTGCGGGCTGCCCTGGATGGTCATGACCTCGGTCAACGATCGGGTTTCCATCAGGAACGGGTTGTCCTGAAGATGGTCGATATTCGTGTTTCGCAGGATGATGTGCTGCAGATCCGACGCCCGTGCATCCGCGATGATCTGTAAGCCGAGCGCCGGGTCGAGCGTTCCGAAAGTCTCGTCCGCCGTGGCGGTCCTGACAAACTGATCTGACACGATATGGCCGAAGAGCGGCCCCAGCATCGTGCCCTCGACCTGATCTTCGGCCAAACCGCCAACCCAGAGATCCACATCATGGACAGTCCCGTAGACCGACGCCAGTTCGGCCTGGAGATCGGTATCGGCTGTGATGATTGAAAAGTTCGACGGATCTAGCGCCGCTGGATCGATATCGCCCAAAAGCTGGGCGCGGACATTGACGTAGCTGTCCATCCCGTGATCGGCCGAGCGGAGGAGGTTCAGTGCAGGTAGCGAAAAGCCCGAAACCCCGTCCGGCGTCGCCAGAAAGAAGTTCAGCGCGTCGACGACTTTGGTGTCCAGATCCTGCGCCGATTGCTGGGCCATGCCTCGGAGGTAGTCGTCCAAGCCGCCCTCGCGGACGCCGCCCGGATCGAAGAAGGCGTCCATCAACC
Organism: Pseudomonadota bacterium; assembly: GCA_039180995.1. GTDB lineage: Bacteria > Pseudomonadota > Alphaproteobacteria > Rhodobacterales > Rhodobacteraceae > Jannaschia. Next base: position 87 of record JBCDCW010000112.1, on the reverse strand, counting down.
CTTGATGCCCGGCCTCCGAGACCGTTCCGTCATCCTCGACCCGTTCGAGTTGCGACGCCACCAAGGTATGACCGAAGCGGAAAGCGG
>JBCDCW010000111.1:0-11866 GCA_039180995.1 Pseudomonadota bacterium | reverse complement strand
CGCGGCGTCAACGCGTCCGGCGACATCCACGTCCCCCTGGCCACAACGGAAGCGGCCCTTGTCGCATCCTACGGGCGCGGCGTCCATGTGGCGACCAAGGCCGGCGGCGTGCAGGCGGCCGTGCTCTATGAAGGCGTCATCCGCACCCCGGCCTTCCGCTTCACCGATCTGCTGCATGCCGGCATGTTCGTCGACTGGATCGAGCAACAGACGGACCTGCCCGAGATCGCCCAATCTACCACGCGCCACGGCAAGCTCCTGGCCATCGACCCGGTGATCGACAACGACACGGTCTTCCTGATCTGCCGCTATTCGACCGGCGACGCATCGGGCCAGAACATGGTGACCATCGCGACCGAGGCGCTCTGTCGCCACATCGCCGGGGCCTGCCCCGTGCCGATCCAGCGCTGGTATATCGAGGGCAACTTCTCGGGCGACAAGAAGGCCAGCGCCCTGGGCCTCGTCACCGGCCGTGGCCGCAAGGTCAGCGCCTCGGTCACCCTACCCGCCGATCTGGTGGAACGGCATCTGGGCACCAGTGTCGAGGACATGCTGGCCTATGGCCGCGTCGCCAATCTCGGCTCGCTGCTGTCAGGTCAGATGGGCGCGCAAGCCCACTACGCCAACGGGCTGGCCGCGTTCTACATCGCCACGGGCCAGGATGCCGCCTGCGTCGCCGAAAGCGCCGTGGGCTTCACCCGAATGGAGGCGCGGGGCGACGACCTCTTCTGCGCCGTGACCATGCCCAACATCCTCGTCGGCAGCGTCGGCGGCGGCACCGGCCTGCCCTCGCAAGCCGCCGCGTTGCGCCTGATGGGCCTGCACGGGGCGGGCCATGGCCGCGCCCTGGCCGAGGTGACCGCCGCGCTCTGTCTGTGCGGCGAGATCTCCATCGTCGCCGCCATCGCGGCCGGGCACTTCACCCGCGCCCACGAAAAGCTGGCCCGCCACCGATGAGCCTGGCCACCGCCCTCTGGACCTACCAATCCGAGCGCTTCCCTTTGAAGAAGGTCGTGCCGTTGCTGGCCGTCTTCTCGGCGGCATCGGTCACGGTCTCTGCCGTGCTCGCCGACCGGCCGCTCCCGGGCTGGGACGCCTACCTCGCGGCCTTCGCCCTCGTCCTGATCCTGTTCTTCCAGATGCGCGTCTGCGACGAGGTGAAGGATCTCGACGACGACCGCCGCTACCGCCCCGAACGCCCGATCCCGCGCGGCCTGGTCAGCCTGCGCCTGATCGTCGGCCTGGGCCTGGCGGGCCTCCCGCTCGCCGCCGCCATCGCGCTCACCTACGGGCACGGCCTGATCTGGCTCCTGCTGCTGACCTATGCCTGGCTCGCCGCGATGACGTTCGAGTTCGGCATCCCCGCCTGGCTCAAGTCCCGCCCCTGGGCCTACCTCCTCTCTCACATGGCGATCATGCCACTGATCGACCTGATGCTGACCGGCGCCGAATGGCTCCCCTCCGGCAGCCCGGCGCCGGGCCTCTGGCTCTTCCTGGCCCTCTCCTTCGCCAACGGCGTGGTCCTGGAACTGGGTCGCAAAATCTGGTCTCCAGACAGCGAAAGACCCGGTGTAGAGACGTATTCCGCCCTCTGGGGCCCCCGAAAGGCCGTCGCCGTCTGGCTGGCCTTCACGGCGCTCGCCCTCCTCCTCCTGATCGGCGTCGGCCTCGCCACGCAGGCCGCGACGCTCCTCGCTCTCCTCGGCTTGATGGGGTTCGCCGCTTGCGCCTGGATCGGCCGCGCCTACCTGGCCGACCCGACGCCCAAAGCCCAATCCCGCATCGACACGGCGGCGGGCCTCTGGGTCTTCCTCTGCTACGCCGCCGCCGGCTTCGGCCCCCTCCTCGTCGGAGGCGGGCCATGATCCTCCACGACGTCACCGACCCGGCCCGCGTCGGGGGCAAGGGCGCGGCCCTCGCCCGCCTGGCAGAGCACGGCTTCGCACCGCCCGCCTTCTTCGTGATCGAGCCCGGCGCCTTCGATCCCGACCCTCAGCCCGGCCTCTCACAGACTCTGACGGAAGCACTGGCTGATCTCGGCCCCGGACCCTACGCCGTCCGCTCCTCCGGTCGGGCCGAAGACGGCGCCGAGCATAGCCATGCGGGCCAGTTCGACACCGTCCTGAACGTCGCCGCCGAGGATGTGATCACAGCCGCGGCGCAGGTCTGGCAATCCGGCTTTTCCGCCACGGTCGAGACCTATCGCGCCCTGAAAACCGGCGCCCAGGCCGAAGCCCCCGCCATCGTCGTGCAGCGCATGATCGCCGCCCGCGCCTCCGGCGTCGCCTTCTCCGCCGATCCGGTCTCGGGCCGGCGCGACCACGTCGTCGTCTCGGCCATCGAGGGCCTCGGCGATCGCCTCGTCTCCGGCGAGGAGGACGGCACCACCTGGACGGTCGGGGTAACCATCGAGGGCCCGAACGATGGCCCTCTCACCCGCACGGAGGTCGAGCAGGTCGCCATCCTCGCCCGCCGCGCCGAAACGGCGTTCGGCGCCCCCCAGGATATCGAATGGGCCATCGACGGCGACGGCCTCCACATCCTCCAGGCCCGCCCGATCACCACGCCGCTGCGCCCCCATCCGATCCCGGACGAGACCGTCACGATCCTCGACAATTCCAACATCGTCGAAAGCTATCCCGGCCTCGTCACCCCCCTGACCTACAGCTTCGCGACCCATGTCTACGACCGAGTCTACCGCGCCTTCGTCGCCCTGCTCGGCGTGCGCCCGAAGACCGTCGAGGCGAATGCGGCGCTCTTCGCCAACATGCTCTCGCGCGCCGACGGACGGGTCTATTACAACCTCCTAAACTGGTACCGCGCGCTCGCCCTCTTGCCCGGATTCTCCTTGAATAGAGCCTATATGGAGACGATGATGGGCGTGGACGATCCGCTCCCGCCCGACGTAGCGACAACCATCGGCCCCCCGGCCGCGACCGGGCTCGCCAAGCTCACAGAATACGTCAAGCTCGGTCGCACGGCCGTCGGCCTCCTCCTCGCGGCGATCCGCCTGCCGCGCACGCGCCGCGACTTTTACGCCCGCTTGAACCGCGCGTTGGAAGAGGGGGCGGAGCCCGAGACCGCGACGCCCGCCGACCTGGTCCGGGAATACCGCCGCATCGAAGCCGACCTGCTCGACCGCTGGGACGCGCCCCTGGTCAACGACTTCCTCTGCATGATCGCCTTCGGCACCTCGCGGAACCTCCTGGAAAAGTGGCTCGGCCCCCAAGGTTTGACCCTCCACAATGACGTCATGATCGGCCAGGGCGACATCGTCTCCGCCGAACCCGCCCGCCGCATCGCCCAGATCGCCGCCCTGGTGGCCGAGGCTGGGCTCGCCGACGCGCTTCGCCAGGACGGCCTCGCCGCGCTCGACGATCACCCGCGGATCCGCGCCGAGATCGACGCTTATCTCGCCCGCTTCGGCGACCGCTGCACCGAGGAACTCAAGCTCGAATCCCTGCCCCTGACGGACGACCCGAGCCAACTGCTCGCCGCCATCGCCGCACAGGCCGACCGCCCGCCGGCCCCGCATCAGGCCCCGCCGGACCCCGATTGGGACGCGCTCTTCCAAGGCCACCCGATCCGCAAGGCCATCGCCAAGCGCCTGATTCCCTGGACCAAGGCCCGCGTCCGCGACCGGGAGAACCTGCGGTTCGAGCGCACCCGCATCTTCGGTCGCGCCCGCCGGGTCTTCCGGGCCCTGGGCACCCAGCTCTACGCGCGCGGCCATCTGGACGACCCCCGCGACATCTTCTGGCTGACCGTCCCCGAAGCCCTGGGCGCCGTCGAAGGCAGCGCCCTGTCCCCCAACCTCGCGGCGATCGCCAAGGCCCGCCGCGCCGAGGATGACGCCAGCGCCCAGCGCCCCGATCCGCCGACGCGCATCGCGCTCACCGGCCCGGCGATCTACACGCCGACCGACGACACCGGCCCGGCCGAGGCGCAGACCGGCACCAGCCGCCAAGGCACCGGTTGCTCGGCGGGCACCGTCACCGCCAAGGCCCGCGTCATCCGCGACCCGCGCCGCGAGGCCCTCACCCCCGGCGAGATCCTCGTCGCGCGCCACACCGATCCCGGCTGGATCGCCGTCTTCTCCAACGCCTCGGCCATCGTGGTCGAACGCGGCTCGCTCCTCAGCCATTCGGCCATCGTCGCGCGCGAACTGGGCATCCCTTGCGTCGTGGGCCTCAAGAACGCCACCCGCTGGGTCGACACTGGCGAGACCCTGCGCGTCGACGGCGCGACCGGCGAGGTGACCAAGCCATGACAACGTCCGAGATCGCCACCAAAGCCCGCTTCGACCACATCCGCTACGCCCAGCTGTGGGAGGATGCCGATGTCCTCACCCAAGCCCTCGGCCCCCGGCCGGGGGCGACGCTGATGTCCATCTGCTCGGCTGGCGACAACGCCCTCGCCATGCTCGCGCTCGACCCCGCCAAGGTGGTCGTGGTCGATCTGTCTCCGGCACAGATTGCGTGTCTAAACCTCCGAATAGGGTCTTTTCAGACCCTTACCCATCCCGAGTTCCTGGAACTGATGGGCGCCCGCCCATCCACCCGGCGCGCCACCCTCCTGGCCCGCGCGCTCGAGCCCCTGGATGCCGAGACCACCGCCTTCTGGCAAATCCTCCGACCCGAGGTCGACGCCCACGGCGCCGGCGGCGTCGGCAAGTTCGAGCGGTACTTCCGCCTCTTCCGCACCCGGCTCCTCCCGCTCGCCCATTCCAGGAGGACCATCGACGACATCTTAGTCTCCCGGCCCCCGGACGCCCGGGCCGATTTCCTGCGCGACCGCTTCGAGACCTGGCGCTGGAGGCTCCTCCTCAACCTCTTCTTCTCGCGCTTCGTCATGGGCCGCATGGGCCGCGACAAGGCGTTCTTCGACCATGTGGACGGCTCCGTAGCCGCCCATGTCACCCGCCGCATCCGCCACGCCGCCATCGACCTGGACCCGGCCGAGAACCCCTATCTGCACTGGATCATGAAAGGGACGCATGGCGAGGCCCTGCCCATGACCTGGCGGCCCGAGCATTACGACACGATCCGCGACCGCCTCGACCGCCTCGACATCCGCCCCGGCCCTCTAGAGGCCGCCATCGGTACCGGCGAACGGTTCGACGGCTTCAACCTGTCGGATATCTTCGAGTATATGTCTCCCGACACCTTCGCGCAGGTCTACGGCGACATCCTGAACGCCGCGAACCCCGGCGCCCGCTTGGTCTACTGGAACATGATGGCCCCGCGCCGCGTGCCGCCTGCCTTCGCCGACCGCATCGAAACTCGCGCAGCCGAAGAAGACATCCTCAAAGCGGCCGACAAAGCCTTCTTTTACTCCGACTTCGTCATCGAGCAGGTCCGGTCGTGATCACGGGGCCCTGGCAGTTGCTCACGGCGGCAGGCTCCGTGATCACATTGCTGGCCCTCATGTGGCTCGTCCGCCGCCTGGCCGGCGCCCGCGACCTCCCGGCCGAGGTCCAGCGCAAGCTCGTCCATATCGGCACCGGTCTCTACGCTTTGACGCTGCCCTGGCTCTTCACCGACCGCTGGCCGGTCTTCGTCCTGATCGCCTTGACGCTGGTCGCCATGGCGATCCTCCGCCTCCCCGCCATCGCGAACCGCGGCCTCGGCTCGACCCTGCACAGCGTGGAACGCCAATCCTGGGGCGATATCCTCCTGGCGCTGGCCGTCCTCACGGTCTTCCTTTTGTCGGACGGCAACCCGATCCTCTACATCCTGCCGCTCGCCATCCTAACGCTGGCCGATGCCGCCGCCGCCCTGACCGGCAGCCGCTATGGCCGCGCCTTCTTCCCGGTCGAGGACGGCGTGAAATCTGTCGAAGGCTCCGTCGCCTTCTTCACCGTCACCTTGATCCTATCGATGGTCTGCCTGCTGTTGCTGTCGGAGGTCAGCCGCGAGGGCGTGATCCTTCTGTCGATCATCGTCGCCGCCTTCGCCACCCAGGTCGAGGCGGAATCCTGGCGCGGCTTCGACAACTTCTTCCTGCCTGCGGGCGTCGCGATCTTCCTGGACGGCCATCTCGACGACGCGCCCCATGAACTGATCCTGATCGCCGCGGCCTTCATCGCCGTCACCTGGGCCTTCCTGCGCGCCGCCCGCCATCTCGGCCTGTCGGCCCATACGGCCCGGGTCTACGTCATCGCCATCTTCGTCCTGATCTCGGCCACCGCGCTACAGAACGTCGTCCTGCCCACCTTGGTCTTTGTCGCCCATGGCCTCGCCCGCCGCTTCAACCCCTCGGACGCGGCGCACCCGGAACTCGACATTGTGGCGACCCTCGCCCTGGTCAGCTTCGGCTGGCTCGGGCTCGGCCTTGCGGCGGGCTACAATGCGCTCGACTTCTGGGGCGTGACCTGCGCGTCGCTTTGCGTGGCCCTGGTCTCGCTGGCCGTCCAGCCGATCCGGGGCCCGATCCGATATCTCCTGCCCATCGCCACCGCCGCCATCCTTCTGATGCTCTGGCGGCAGGTCGCGCCCATGAACATGCCGATGACCGGTTGGACGGTCGAGCTGACGCCGCTGGCCGTGGTCAGCCTGACACTGTGCATCTTGGTTCCGCTCACGACACCCCGACTGTTCACCACGGGGCGCGCAGGGCGCCTGGCGGGCCTCGCGCTCGTCGCGCCGCTGTCTAGCTTCGCGTGGTCCGCCGCCCGGATGGAGGGTTGGGTATGACGTCTGAAAAAATCGAACTGGATGGCGCCAAAGCGACCCTCTATCTGGAAGCGCCCAGTTGGGACGGCCTGGGAACGATGGCCATCGGAGCGCTGAAGGCGCCCGACATCGAGACGGCGAACGCCCTGCTTGATCACATCCGGCAGCGGGCCAAGGCCCTGGGGGCCGAAGCGCTGATCGGCCCGATGGACGGCGATACCTGGCACAGCTACCGCTTAGTGACCGAGACCGACGGCCGCCCGCCCTTCCTGATGGAGCCGACGTCGCCCGCACATCTGCTGCAAGCGTTTGAAGCCGCCGGGTTCCAGACGATCAGCCGCTATTTCTCCGCCGCCCGGCCACTGGTCCAAGGTATCCCGGATGCCAGCATCCAAATCTGGGACGGCAGCGATCCCGACGCGCTCTTCACCCAAGTCCACAGGCTCAGTTGCGAAGCCTTTGCCGACAACGCCTTTTACAAGCCGATCGACTTGGACACCTTCCTGGGCATGTATCGCCCTGTGATCCCGATGCTGAAGCCGGACCTGGTTCTGTTTGCGCGCGATGGCGACCGGCTGACCGGCTTCCTGTTCGGCATCCCGGACTACGCCGAGGGGCCAGGAACCAAGACCGCGATCCTCAAGACCTATGCCAGCCTCGCCCGGGGGGTCGGCCGGGCCTTGGCCCAGACCTTCCACGCCAACGCTGCTGCCTCGGGCTATGACATGGCGATCCATGCCCTGATCCACGACGACAACATTTCGGCCGACCGGTCCCGTCAAGAGGGCGCGGCCATCTTCCGCCGCTACGCGCTGATGGGCTTGCGCCTTGTCTGATCTGCTGGCCGCCTTCGCCGCGGCCGCCGCGCACCATCCCGACCGTGTGGCCCTCGTCGAGCCCAACGGCACCGCGGTCACCTATGCCGACCTTCGATCCCGTATCGACGGCCTCGCCGCCGCTTGGTCCGACCTTGGCCCTGGCGCCCGCGTCCTGATCGCGCTGCCGCTCGGCGCAGACCTTTACGCCGCCCTCGCCGCCCTTTGGGCGCGGGGCGCCACCGCCATCCTGCCCGAACCCGCGACCGGCCTGCCGGGCCTGCGCGCGGCCCTCGACGCCGTGCCCGTCGATGCAATGGTCACAGCCGGTCCCTACCGTCTGCTCCGCCTCGTTCCGGCTCTCTGGCACGTCCGACGTCTGCCGCTGCGGGCTGCGGCCAAGGCACCGGCCCACCCGGCCCAGTTCACCGATCCGGCGCTCATCTCCTTCACCTCCGGCACAACCGGCGCGCCCAAGGCGATCCCCCGTGATCACGGGTTCCTGGCCGCGCAACGCGCCGCCATCGCGCCCCTGTTGGCCTCGGACCGGCCCGAGATCGACCTGGTCGCCTTTCCGGTCTTCGTGCTGCTGAACCTGGCCGAGGGTCGCAGTTCGGTCCTGCCGGACTGGCCCCTGTCGCGGGCCGACCGCGTCCCCCCGGACCGCCTGGCGGCCTTGATCCAGCGGCATCGGGTCACCCGATTGCTTCTGCCGCCTGCCCTGTGCGAGACCTTGTCCAAGACCCGCATACCCGACAGCGCCCACACGATCTTCACCGGCGGCGGCCCGGTCTTCCCCGACCTGGTCGCCAAACTGCAATCGCGGCTCAGGGTGGTCAGCGTCTATGGCTCGACCGAGGCCGAGCCGATTGCGCATCTGGACAGCACCGGGGTCGCGGACGCGGATCGCCACGCCATGGAAACGGGCGCGGGCCTGCTCGCCGGCCCGCCGGCCGCGGGCACTCGGATCCGCATCCTGGAGGGCGAAATCCAGGTGGCGGGGCCTCACGTCGTCCCCGGCTACCTGGACCCGACCCAGGATGCGACGACCAAGGTTCGCGAGGGCGGCACGATCTGGCACCGCACCGGCGATGCAGGCCGCTTGGACGACCAAGGTCGTCTCTGGCTGCTGGGCCGCACCGGTGCCGTCGTGCGGACTCAGGCGGGCCCGCTCTATCCATTCGCCGTTGAAACCGCCGCGCGCCTTTGGCCCGGTACCCACCGCGCGGCCCTGGCGCCCGGTCCGGTCCTGGCGATCGAGGGCGACCGGGCCCACCTGCCAACTTGGCGAACCAACGCCGCCAAGTTTGGCATCGACCAGGTCCGAACAATCGACAAGATGCCGATGGACCGACGCCACCGCTCGAAGATCGATCTCGGTCGATTGGCGCAGATGCTCCGCTAGGCCCTGCATCGGGCCGGACCCCGTGCCAGGCCCGTAATCTTGGGCACCACGACGACGCCCTACCCGCTTCGCCCCACCTTCCGGCACAGCAAAATCACAGGGATCAGCCCGATCCCGGCGATGACCAGGGACGGCACCGCCGCGCCCTCCAGCCGTTCGTCCGCCGCCAGACGGAAGGCCTGCACGGCCAGCGTGTCGAAGTTGAACGGCCGCATGATCAGCGTCGCGGGCAGTTCCTTCATGACATCCACGAACACGATCAACGCCGCCGTCAGCACCGCCGGAGTCATCAATGGCAGATGCACCCGCCGCACGGTACCCGCCGCCGTCTGGCCTAACACGCGGCTGACCGCGTCCAGATTCTGGCCAATGGCCGCCGCGCCGGACTCATACGCGCCCAGAGCCGCGGCCAGGAACCGAACCATGTAGGCCACGATGAGAACCCAAATGGAACCGGTGAACAAAAGACCGGTCGAGATACCCAACACCTCCCGCGCCCAGGCGTCGATCGTGTTGTCCAACGCCGCGAATGGCACGAACAACCCCACCGCGATCACCCCGCCCGGCACCGCATAGCCCAAACGGCCCACATAGACCGCCGCGTCGGACAGGCGCCCGGGTCGCAGCCGCTGGAAACTGCCCACCACGATGGCCGCCAGCACGGTCACCACAGCAGCCACCGACGCCAAGGTCAGCGAATTTCTGATGAACCCCACATATCGCCGCGACGTCAGATCCTGCTCGGATCCCAGCGCCATGGCCCAGAGCGTCAGCGTCGGCACCACCACACCCAGTAAGATCGGCACCCCACAGGCGCCGAACGCGGCCCAGCGGTGCCAGCCGACCAATTCGATCCGCTCCATCCGCTCGTGCCGCCGCCCGGACGCATAGCTGGCGCCGCCCCGCGTGGTGCGCTCCAACATGGCGATCAGCAAGGCAAACGCCAGCAGCCCCAAAGCCAATTGGGCCGCCGCCCCCCGGTCGGCCAAGGTGAACCAACTGGTGTAGATGCCGGTCGCGAAGGTGGGGACGCCGAAATGGGCGACGGTGCCGAAATCGGCGATGGTTTCCATGGTCGCCAGCAGCACGCCCGAGGCGATGGCCGGTCGCGCCATCGGGAGCGAGATCGTCAATGCCGTGGCCCAAGCCGACTTGCCCAGGGTCCGCGCGGCCAAGAATGTCGACGCGCTCTGCGCCCCGAAGGCCGCCCGGGCCAGCAGGTAGACATAAGGGTACAGAACCAAGACCAGCATGGTCGCCGCCCCGCCAAGCGAGCGGATTTCCGGGAACCAGTAATCGCGGGGCCCCCATCCGGTCACATCCCGCAGAAGCGCTTGCACGATGCCGGGATGGTCCAGCACATGGGTATAGGCGTACGCCAAGACATAGGCCGGGAAGGCCAGCGGGATGACCAACCCGATCTCGATCCAGCGCCGCCCCGGGAAGTCGGTCATGGTGACCAGCCAGGCGGCCCCGGTCCCCACCAAGAATGTCCCTAACGCGACCAGCACGACCAGCATCAGGGTGTTGGCGACATACCCGCCCAGGACAGTCTCAGACAGGTGCCGAAACGTCTCCAGGTCCGAGAACAGCGCCACAATCAGAACCGCCACCAAGGGCAGCGCGCACAGCGCGACCACGGCAACCGATCCAACCCCCAGACCGGTCAACCCACTGCGCATACGGCGCGGAAGCGTATCCGTCGATGCCATCTGTCGCCGATACCCCGCACCCGATGGCCACGCAATGCGACGTCAGGACAGGTTGGGCATCGCCTCACCGACCATATGCAGCATCCGCGCTTCCATTTCCGGCGGCGCCTTCTGGGCCAGCTTGTCATCCATTTGCAAGAAGCTATGGCCATGCACGAAACACCACAGGGCATAGGCCCAGGCCACCGCCATGGGATGATCGGGGGGCACGCCCATATGGTCCCCTGCGACCTGTTCCACGATCAACTTGCAGGATTCACCGACCCTGGTCAGTTCCGGGCAATCCTCTTGCCCGTCTGTCATCCCGAACATGATGCGAAACATGCCAGGCTCGGTCCGCGCGAAATCCACATAGGATTGTCCCAAGGCGGCCACCCGCGCGGGATCGCCCGCCGAATGGGCATCCGCCGCGTCCTTCATGGCAAGGTACAGCCGCTCCATCGCCAGCAGCACCGCACTGCGCAGAATATCGTTCCGATCGGTGAAGTGCTTATACGGCGCCGCCGTGCTCACCCCGGCGAGTCGGCAGGCCTCGGCAATCGAGAACCCATCGGGTCCTTTTCGCTCCACGAGTTCGCGGACGGCCTCTAACAATTGGCCACGCAAATCCCCATGGTGATAATTTTTCTTGGCTTTCACCAATGACTTAGTATCGCTCAAGGGCTCCTGCTCCGACTTTTCTCTTGCCTAAGTTAGAGACACTTACATATGTAAGCAACACTAACTTGCAACCCGAGAGCTGCCATGACCAATCGTAAGCCATCTTTGCTCCGCCGGTCCATCCACGCCCTCGGACGCCTCACGTTGACCCTGATCGTGATCGCCGCCGCGGCAGCCGCCTTGGTCACCGGACGGGGTGTTCTCGCCGACCGCGCCGCCGCCCGCCCCGCCCCCGAGGCGGCGCCAGCGACACCCGTGACAATTCGCCGGATCGAGATGCAGGACAGCCATGAGGTCACGCGCCGCTTTTCCGGCCAAGTCGAAGCCCGGCAGGACACCGACCTGGCGTTTGAACGCTCGGGCACCATCGCGCAGATCCTGGTGCGCGAGGGTGATGTTGTCGCCGAAGGCCAACCCATCGCGCGGCTCGACATCCGCCTTTTGCAGGCCGAGCGGGCACGCCTAGAGGCTTCCCGCGCGGCGATGGTCGCGCAGATCGAACTGGCCCAACGGACCAATGACCGCCAGGCCGAGTTGCGCGAACGCGGCTTCGCCACCGATCAGCGGGTCGACGATACCTCGCTGACGCTGACCCGGCTT
>JBCDCW010000110.1:0-11932 GCA_039180995.1 Pseudomonadota bacterium | reverse complement strand
GATCGAGGCCATGACCCTGGCCGACCGCGTCGCCGTGATGAAGCACGGTGTGATCCAGCAACTCGGCACGCCGGACGAGATCTATAACGACCCCAGAAACCTGTTCGTCGCGGGCTTCATCGGCTCGCCGGCCATGAACTTGATCGACGGACAGATCCGCGATGGTGCTTTCGTCACGGCGGGGGGAAAGACGCTGGCCCGCATTGGGGTCGAGGATCGGGATCATGTTATCCTGGGTGTGCGGGCCGACGACATCACCGTCCATGAGGCGGGGCAGGGCGAGATCGACGCGGCCATCTACGCTTTCGAGAATACCGGCGAAGCGACGCTGCTGACCGTGCAATGGGGCAAGCAGCGGGTCATCGCGCGCGGGGACCGGCACCTGCGAAAGGATCAGGACGACGTGGTTGGGCTGCGGCTGGACCCCGATCATCTCTATCTTTTTGATCCGAAGACAGAACAGCGCATCCCCACATGACCGGAGATGTGTTGGACCCGACCCTCCTGGCGCGCCTGCGCGGCATCGACACGCCGACGGTTTGCAACGCCATCGAGGTCGCCCAAGGCCGACGCGGTTTCGACGGCTTCACGCGCGGCACCCTAATCGCTACGGAGCCGGACGCTCCGCCCATGGTCGGTTTCGCTCGGACCGCGGCGATCCGCGCGGTCGTTCCATCCGACGAGCCGCCAGAGGTCATCCGGCAGCGCCGCGCCGACTATCACCGCGCCGTGGCCGCCGATCCGCGGCCCAGCGTGGTTGTCATCCAAGATCTGGACGGCCCGGACCGCGTGGGGGCTTGGTGGGGCGAGGTCAATGCGGCCATCCACAAGGGCCTGGGTCTGGCGGGCGCGTTGACCGATGGCTTGGTCCGCGATCTGGGGGATTTGCCGACCGGCTTTCCGATCCTCGCGGGTGGCATCGGAGTCAGTCACGGCTTCGTCCGGGTCGAGACCATCGGCGACCCCGTGCGGGTCTTCGGCCTGGACGTCAGGGACGGGGACCTCATCCATGCCGACCGCCACGGCGCCGTCGTGATCCCGCCGAACCTGCTTGGCTCCCTCCAGGCGGCGATCGAAAAATTGCAGGGCAGCGAGAGACTTGTGCTGGATCCGGCCAGCCGCGACGATTTCGATCTCGACAGCTTGTTGGACGCTTGGGCAGCGTTCGAGAAAGCCCGCACCTAAGCTGACGGAACCCTCATCCAGCCAGCCTAAGCCGTCTCGACCCATGGTCTTACGACCAAGGTCCGATTTCGGTGGGGGGTGCTGGGGCCGATACTCTCCCTGGGCTGGTTCGCACCGATGCAACCGGATGAGACCCGACACGGGAGGATCGATATGAGACGCTTCACACTGGCCGCGACGGCCAGCATCCTGGCCATCGGACTGGCCACCGCCAACGCCGAAGTCACCGAGGAAATGATCGCGGGCGACCAGGCCAGCACCGGCGACGTGCTGACCAACGGGATGGGCCGCGATCTTCAGCGCTATTCCCCGCTCGACATCCTGAACAAAGACAACGTGGCCAATCTGGTCCCGGCCTGGGCCTTCTCATTGGGGGGCGAGAAGCAGCGCGGGCAGGAGACGCAGCCGCTGGTGCATGACGGGGTGATGTATATCACCGGGTCCTACTCCCGGCTCTATGCCATCGACGTCGAGACGGGTGAGGAACTCTGGCAATATGATGCCCGTCTGCCTGAAGGCATCCTGCCCTGCTGTGACGTGGTGAACAGGGGCGCCGCGATCTTCGGCGACAACATCTATTTCGGCACCTTGGACGCCCGCCTGGTCGCGCTCAACAAGGATACCGGCGACGTGGTTTGGCGCGATAAGATCGCTGATTACAAGGCCGGGTATTCCTTCACCGCAGCCCCGATGATCGTCAATGGTCTGCTCATCACCGGCAATTCCGGCGGCGAGTTCGGGATCGTCGGCGAGGTGCAGGCCCGCGATGCCATGACCGGTGACCTGGTCTGGACGCGTCCCATGATCGAAGGGCATATGGGCACGCTGAACGGCGAAGAAAGCACCATGACGGGTGAGCTGAACGCCACGTGGCCCGGCGACATGTGGAAGACCGGTGGCGGGGCCACCTGGCTCGGCGGGTCTTACGACATCGACACCGACACCATCATCTACGGCACCGGCAACCCGGCGCCCTGGAACAGCCACCTGCGCAATGCTGGCCAGCCGACCGAGGACAATTCCGGCGACAACCTCTATGCCGCCAGCCGGGTCGGGCTCGACCCCGCCACGGGCGAGATCAAGTGGCACTATCAGACCACCCCGCGGGAGGGCTGGGACTATGACGGTGTCAACGAGGTCGTGTCCTTCACCGATGCCGACGGCAACATGAAGTTTGCCACCGCCGACCGGAACGGCTTCTTCTACGTGCTGAATCGCGAAGACGGCGCCTTCATCGACGCTTGGCCCTTCGTCAAGGACATCACTTGGGCCTCCGATATCGGCGAGGACGGCCGCCCGATCTTCATCGAGGACAACCGTCCCGGCGACCCCGCGCTGGCGGCCGACGGCAACAAGGGCGAGACCGTATTCTCTGCCCCCGGCTTCCTGGGCGGTAAGAACTGGATGCCCATGGCCTACAGCCAGCGGACCGGCCTGTTCTACGTGCCCTCGAACGAATGGGGCATGGATATCTGGAACGAGCCCATCACCTACAAGCAGGGCGCGGCTTATCTGGGTTCGGGTTTCACGATCAAGCCAATGTACGAGGATCATATCGGCTCGCTCAAAGCCATCGACCCGGCCACGGGTGAATGGGTCTGGGAAGTCCAGAACGAGGCCCCGCTCTGGGGTGGGGTGATGACGACCGCCGGCGGTCTGGTCTTCACCGGCACGCCCGAGGGTAAGTTCATCGCCTATGACGACGAGACCGGCGAGGAGCTGTGGTCCTTCCAGACCGGCTCCGGCATCGTCGGCCAGCCCATCACCTGGGAGCAGGATGGCGAGCAATATGTCACCGTCATCTCGGGTTGGGGCGGGGCCGTTCCGCTTTGGGGCGGCGAGGTCGCCAGTAAGGTCAACTACCTCAACCAAGGTGGGACGCTCTGGACGTTCAAGCTGCCACGCAACCTGGCGAATATCGATGCCGATGGCGAGCGGATCATCAAGACGTCAAACTAATCGTCCTATTACACGATTGACGAGGCGGCGCGCTCTTTGGGGCGCGCCGTGTTTTTGCGAGGGGCGGACTGCACAACTGCCCAGCCTAAGACTATTGGACATGATGAGGATCGCCGGACCTCTGTTATGCTTCGCGTATGACACTAGACACCGCCACCGAAACGAGGGGCCTGTCGGCCGGGGCGTGGGCTTTGGTCGTTGACGACCACCCGCTGTTTTGCGATGCGCTCGAAATGACGCTTGGATCGGTCGCGCCGAATTGGTCCATCGTCAAGGCCGCTACCTTGCAAGAGGGGTTAGGGCTTCTTTCGGACAACACGCCGCCCGCGCTGGTCGTGCTGGACCTGAACCTTCCGGACGTGACCGGGTTCGACGGGCTGGTGCGGATGCGTCAAGCCGCCGACGGGGCACCGGTCATCGTTGCCTCTTCGATGACGGACAACAAGATCGTGTCCGGCGCGCTGAAGGCGGGCGCGGCGGGCTATGTGCCCAAGCATAGCAGCAGGGCCGTCTTCAAAGCGGCCCTCGAAGCTATCGACCAAGGTGGCACCTATCTGCCGGACAATTTCGTGGAGACCGCAAGCGATCCGGCCGCCGATGCCGTCAGCCGTCTGTCCACGCTGACCCCGCAACAGGGCCGCATTCTAGAGCTGATCTGTGATGGCAAACTGAACAAGCAGATCGCTTGGGAACTCTCGATCGCCGAGACGACGGTGAAGGCCCATGTGACCGCCATCATGCGTAAACTTGGGGTCCGAAGTCGAACACAGGCGGTGCTCGTGTCGCAGGACGCGCGCTTCCGAGCGGTCTTGCCAAGCTCTGAAACGTAAATCTATTCTCCCTTACCGGGAGGACTACCTTGAACATTCAGCGCGACGGCCAGACCCCGTTCGCGTCGTCCCACATCGTAAACGCGTTCGTGACGGTCGAGATCCGAGCGCAGGACGACGCCCCAGCCGCACAGATCGTTGCGCGGCTGGCAAATCAAGATTTGTCGCAACTCCTACTCTTCGTGAGTCCGGATTTGGACTTGGCAGCTTTGATGAGAGACCTGTCGAAAGCCCGTCCCGACTTGCCTATTGCCGGTTGTTCCACCGCGGGAGAGATTGGGTCAGAGGGCTATGTCGACGGCCATGTCATCGCTGTCGGGCTGCCCGCCTCTCGCTTCGCCGCGCAATCGGTCGTGATCGAAGGATTGGCCGAGATGGACGCCTCGGCCTTGTCCCGCGACATCCTGAATGCGCGTCTGGGCCTGACGCGGGCGAATCCCGGGCTGGGTCACGGGTTTGCGTTCCTGATGGTGGATGGCCTTTCGCTGCGGGAAGACATGCTGACGGCCGCGATTTCGCCCGCGCTCGGCGGAATGCCGCTGTTCGGTGGCTCGGCAGGCGACGGTGCGCGGTTCGGCCGCACTTACGTCGCGCTGAATGGGCGGGTGATGCGCGATGCGGCGGTCCTGACGCTGATCATGACGGATTTCCGGGTCAAGGTCTTCAGCTTCAACCATTTCCGTCCCACGGCGCAGCGAATGGTCGTCACCGACGCCGATCCGGACCGCCGGATTGTCCGGGAAATCAACGCCGAACCAGCGGGGCGGGAATATGCCCGCATCATTGGCGAAGACCCCGGGCAGCTGAACGAATTCACCTTTGCCGCCCATCCCGTGGCCGTGCGCTTGGGCGACACGCACCATGTGCGCGCCATTCAGCGCGTGAACGAGCAGGAAGAACTCGTGTTCTTCTCGGCCATCGACGAAGGCATGGTTCTGTCCGTGGTGGAAGCCGACGACATGGTCGCGCATCTGGACACATCCCTGGCCCGCCTGGCCGAGGCGGAAGCGCCCGTGGGTATTCTGGCCTGCGATTGCATTCTGCGTCGGATCGAGGCCGAACAGACACAGCGTGGCCGGGCGGTGTCCCGCGTCCTCCGGCGGCATGGCGTCCGCGGTTTCTGCACCTACGGCGAACAGGCCGGACCGATGCATTTGAACCAGACGATGACCGGCGTCGCGTTCTTTGCCCCCGATGAGGGCGCGCCGTGAGCCTGCTTGACCCGACCGACGATCTGGAGCGTCAAAACACCAAGCTGAACCGCATCGTCGAAGTGCTGATGCGCCGGGTCGAGCAGAGCCCGGACCATTCCAGCCTGGCCTATGCCCAATTCGAGCGCGCGGCGCTTCTGGAGGCCGAGGTCAGCCAGCGCACCGCCGAATTGGAGCGGGCGCTCGACCTTCTTCACGAATCCAATGCCCGTCTCGGCGAGGCCATGACGGAGGCCGAGGCCGCGCGGTCGAATCTGGCCGAGGCCATTGAGACCGTTCAGGAAGGATTCGCGCTGTTCGATGCGCAAGACCACCTCGTCATGCACAATTCCAGGTTCTGCCGAGATTTGGACGATGTCGCCAACGCGCTGAGCCAGGGCATGGCGTTCGAGCGCTATGTGGACCTGATCAGTCGCAGCCCCCAATTGGCTTTGCCCGAAGGGCAAACGCCCGTGGATTGGCGTGCCAATCGCCTGCGCAACCACGCGGATCCTCGAACCACGTTCAAGGTCCGGCTTATACGCGACCGCTGGGTGCAGGTGTCCGAGCATCGCACGCAGTCCGGCGGCACGGTCATCTTGCAGACCGACATCACCCGCATCATCCGCCAGGAACGGCGCGAGCGGGAGCGTCTGATCGACCTCCAGGCCCGCATGGTCCGGGCCACGCTGGACCATCTCGAACAGGGCGTTTCGATATTCGACAGGGATGGCCGCCTGCTGGGATGGAACGCCCAGATGGAAGCTCTGCTGGCGCGGCCCCTCGGTGAAGAGATCGTGGGAACAGGCTTCGACACTCTGATCGACCGGCTGAAAAACAGCTTTGATTTCACCGGCCAGGTGACGCCCCAGGCGCTGGTGGCGTGGGCCGCGCAACGCCAGTCGCGCCCGGCGCTGAATTTCGAGGTACGGGGTGCAGGCGGCCGCATCTTCACGGTCTTTGCCCAAGAAATGCCGGATCGCGGCTTCGTGGTCAGCTTCACCGACGTGACCGCCGAACGGGCCGCGACCGAGGCGTTCCGCAATCTGGCTTCGACCCTGGAACGGCGGGTGCGCGACCGCACCGAGGAATTGGGGCACGCCCTGGAAGAGGCTCGCCGGGCCAATGCCTCCAAGACACGGTTCATGGCGGCGGCGAGCCACGACCTGCTCCAGCCGCTCTCGGCGGCGAAGCTTTTCGTGGCGAGCCTGGAGGACCGCGCGGCCGATCCCCAGATGCAGGACATCGCGGGCAAGGCCGTCTCCGCACTTGCTTCGGTCGAAACGATCATCGAGGCGTTGCTGGATATCTCCAAGCTGGATACCGGCGAAGCGCAGTTCGAGATCGGGGATGTGCCACTCTCAGCTATCTTGGACAGTCTGCGGATCGAGATGACGCCGTTGGCGGCTGCGCGAAACCTGCGACTGCGGGTGGTGCCGTCATCGCTGGCGGTTGAAAGCGATCCTGTCGTGTTGCGCCGGGTAATGCAGAACCTGGTGGCGAACGCTATCCGCTATACCGATGGGGCCGAAATCTTATTGGGCGTGCGCCGCATTGGCGGAAAGGCCCGGATCGAGGTTCTGGATCAGGGGCCCGGCATCGCCCCCGACGACCAAAGCGTGATCTTCGAGGAGTTCCGGCAGTTGGGCGCGCGCCATTCGGGCGCGGGTGGCTTGGGGCTGGGGCTGGCCATCGTCGACCGGGCCTGCGCGATGCTCGGGCACGATTTGAGCCTCGATTCCGTTCCCGGGACGGGCAGCCGCTTCTGCGTCACCGCGCCCATCGTCACCTCACCCGGCGCCGTGTTGGCTGGCGGCGCGACGTGCCGAGGGCCCGTGCCCGCCGCGCCGGAGGACCTGATCGTCGCCTTGATCGAGAACGACCCGGACGTGGCCCGCGCCTTATCCGTCATGATCGAGGGCTGGGGGTGCGATGTGATCCCAAGCGCGTCGGGTGAAGAAGCCCTGGATCTATTGGCAGAGTTGGGCATCCTGCCGGATCTCTTTTTGGTGGACTACCAGTTGGGCGAGGGCATGGATGGCGTCACCCTGATCGAGGAGATGCGCCGCCGCCATGGCCCGATCCGGGCCACCCTGATCTCGGCCGACCGCTCGGCCGAGCTTGCGGATCGGTGTCGCGCTTCGGACATCCCGCTCTTGCCAAAACCCTTGGCGCGCAATGCCCTGGCAGAGTTGTTATTGGACTCTCGACCCAGCTAGTTCATCGGGGGGCTGACGCGCTGTCAGCCCGCCGCCGCCACGCGCCATTTGGTGGACCGCGCCTCTAGCAGGCGAACGAGCCCATATTCGATGATCAGCATGACCGCCACGAAGGTCAACGAATAGGCCAGGACATGGGCGATCTCGAAGAGTTGGAAGAACAAGTGGATGCGGAAGCCCACCCCGTCCGACCGGCCCAGAAATTCCACGACCAGCACGATCTTCCAGATGATGGCCAGGCCATTGCGGATCGCCGTCGAAAAGAACGGCCAAAGCTGCGGCAACACCACATGGCGCAGCCGGGCCATGGCAGACATGCGATAGACCTTCGCCATATCGCCGGTGGCCGGGTCCAGACCCCGCACACCTTCCCGGATCATCACCGCGACCATGGCCGTCTTGTTGACGGCGACAGCGGTGATGGCCGCGACCTCGTTGAGCCCGATCCAGAGATAGCACAGGACGATGACCACCAGGGCGGGCACATTCAACGCCACGGTCACCCAAGGCCCGGCCCATCGGTCGAACCGGTCGGATGCACCCAGCGCGGCCCCCAGCAGGGTGCCAAGCGCCATGGCGGCGGCGAAGGCCAGGGCCACGCGCCGCAGCGTCGCTGCCACGTGGCGACCCAATTCGCCCGAGGCGGCCTCCTCCACGATCACCTTCCAGACCTCCAGCGGGCCTGGCAGCACGGTCGGATCCGCCGTTAATTCCGCAGCCACCACCCACAGCAGGACCATCGCGCCCATCGAGAGGAGGAACGTGGCGGTGCCACGGGCGGGCGAGGAAGTGGCCATACTCCAACTCTGTCGTGGGGTGGGTGGCAGAGCAAGTTCGGCCGGACAGCACCAAGGTCGTATGGGGATGGCCCGACCCCGCCGTTACGCTCCGCCCAATGGGAGGCGTTTCGGCATATGCGACCCGGCTTCTGGCCGTGGTCCTGGCATGGCTGGCGGCCTGCTTTGCGGCCACCGCCGAACCCTTGCCCCGCGACGCGATCGCCCCCCTTGTCGCCCCGCCCATGGAGTTGGGCGAGCCGGTCAACGACCTGGGCGTCTATGAATTGCTGAACTCCGGCGGTGCCCAGGCGGGCTACGTCTTCGAGACGGAGCCGATGGCGCCCCTTCCAGGCTTTTCCGGTGCGCCGGTGAACATGCTGGTAACCCTGGATCTGGATGGCCGGTTTCTGGATGTCAGGCTGATATCCCACAACGAGCCCATCTTCGTCTCCGGCTTGCCGGAGCGGTTGTTCTACGACTTCTTCGAGCAATATCGCGGTCATTCGATCTCGGACAGTCTGGTCGTCGGCTCACCATATGGCGGGGCGACCGATGGCAGCGCGCTGGTCTATCTGGACGGCGTGACCAAGGCCACGGCCAGCGTTCGCATCGCCCATGAAAGCCTATTGGCCGCCGCGCTCCAAGTCGCGCGCGAGAAGATGGGCGGTGTCTCGGCTGGGCCCCCGGCCTATCCCAACCCGACGGTGGACGAAAAGCTCGATTGGGACGATGTGGTGACCCAGGGTCTGGTGACCCGCCGCACGGTGACCAACGGCCAGGTCAACGCGCGGTTCGAGGGCACGGTCTGGTCGGACGACGATCCCGAGGGCCAGGCCGATCCGGACGGTGTCTATCTGGATCTCTGGCTGGTCGATCTGGGGCCACCCTCAATTGCGCGCGCCGTGCTGAGCGAGCGGGGCCTGGCGACGCTGGCCGATTTCATGGCCATTTCCGACACGGACGAACCTTTACTTGTGATCGAAACCGGCCGCCACGGCCTAGTTTCGGAAGACTTCGTTCGCAACACCTCGCCGGATTGGATCTCGGCCGAACAGGGCGGCTTTCCAGTCGCCATGCGCGATGCCGATCTGCTGATCGAACTCCACGACGACCTACCGCTCGAACTGCACGATGCCGTCGATTTCGGGGCTGGCCTGATCCTTCGCACGGACCGAAGACTGGGCTTCGACCCCTCGGCCCCCTGGACCTTGACGGTCGAGGCCGTGCGCGAACACGGCATGTTCCAGCCCGAGATCGGATCGGTCTCGCTGGAGGTGCCGCACCAGACGCCCGAACGCTTCTTCGCGCGACCCGTTGCCCCCAAACCAGCCCCCCCCTGGCTAGAGGCGCTGCGGGGCCGTTGGGTTGACTTGGCCATCTTGGGCGCCGGGCTCACGGCTTTGGCGGCGGCACTTGGCCCGGGGATGAACCGCTTGGCGGAGATGCGCGCCTTCACGCCCCTGCGCTTGACCATCCTGGCCGGCGTGGTCGGTTTCGTCGGCTGGTGGGGGCAGGGACAATTGTCGATTGTGACGCCCCTGGCGGCGTTGCGCGCCGCCATCGAGGGCGGCAGCTTCGCGTTCCTGCTCTACGATCCGTTTTCGTTGCTGATCTGGGTCGTGACCATCGGGGCGTTCGTGGCGTGGGGCAGGGGGCTCTTTTGTGGCTGGCTTTGTCCGTTCGGGGCCATGCAGGAATTTGCGGCCCATCTGGGCCGTCTGCTGCGGCTGCCCCAGATCGAGCCCTCGGCTGTCTGGGACGTGCGGCTAAAATGGGTGAAATACGTCGTGTTGGCCTGGCTGGTCGCCATGGCGGCCCTGGCGCCCGCGCGGCTCGATACCGCCGCCGAGGTCGAACCCTTCAAAACCGCGATCACAACGTTCTTCGTCCGGGAATGGTACTACGTGGCTTATGCGGTCTTTTGGCTGGTCCTGTCGATGATGCTCTTCAAGGGCTTCTGCCGCTATGTCTGCCCCTTGGGGGCTTTGATGGCCCTTGGCGGCCTTTTGCGCCGCCGCGATTGGATCGCGCGGCGTGCGGCCTGCGGGTCGCCTTGCCAGCTTTGTCGGGTGAAGTGCCGGTATGGCGCCATCGAGAAGACTGGCAAGATCGACTATTCCGAATGCTTCCAATGCCTGGATTGCGTGACAATCCATGACGATCCAGCGCAATGCGTCCCTCTGATCCTGGAAGCGCGGGGGCGCCGTGTGCCCGCGATGGCTGCCCGGTGAAGCGGCGGCGGTTCCTGACGATTGCTGCCGGGTTCGCAGCTTACCCCGCCTTGGCCGCTACGCCCCTGCGCTGGCAGGGCATCGCGCTGGGCGCTCAGGCCCGCCTGGACCTCATGGGCCCCGCGGACCGCACCCGCCCAGCGCTCGCCGCCGCTTTGGCCGCGCTGCGCCGGGCAGAGACGCTCTTCAGCCTCTATGATCCAAGTTCGACCGTGTCGGCACTGAACCGCGACGGCCACCTTGCCAAGGCGCCGCCCCCCTTCCGCGCTCTTCTGGACGAGGTGGATCGCCTTCATGGCCTGACCGGCGGCCTCTTCGATCCTACGATACAGCCCGTTTGGGCCGCTTTGGCGAAAGGCGACGTTCGCGACGAATGGGCCCATGTCGGCTGGCAACATGTGCGCCGCAACGGCGCGCGTGTTCAGTTGGGGCCGCGTCAGCAAGTGACGCTGAATGGCATTGCCCAAGGATATGCCACCGACCTGGTAACGACCGCATTGCAGGCCCATGGCCTGACGGATGTCTTCGTCGATATCGGCGAACAATCGGCCCGCGGCACGGCGCGCCGCCTGGGGCTTGTGGACCCGAACCATGGCGCGCTCGGCCCCCTGACGCTGCGGGACGGTGCGATGGCGACATCCAGCCCCGCTGCGACGCCATTAGGTCGAGACGGACACATACTACATCCAACGAATGCCGTGCGGCCGATCTGGTCGAGCGTCACCGTCGAGGCGAAGACGGCCACTTTGGCCGATGGGCTCTCGACGGCGATGTGCCTGTGCGATCTGCCGGGCATCCGCCGTCTGCGGCACAGCGCGGGCGTGCGTCGCGTCGTCTTGGTGGACCATGCGGGGAATCTACGCAGCCTTTAAAGCGTCAGACGATTTTCTTGAGTCAAGTCGTCCTGCAAAAGTCCCGAGAGCGCAAAGCGCGCCAGGACCTTTGCAGGTCGAGATAATCGTCCGGCGCGTTAGGGGCAACGGCGATCCCAGATACGCTCGCAAGGTTGCATTGGTGTCGCCGATAGCCCATCCGGCAGGTTACCCTAGATCCCTGAGACCCGTGAGGTCGTTTGGCGGGACTCTTTCATCGTCGCAACCGCTGCCATGGGATCTGCGCCATGGAGGGTTTTGCTTGGAGTAAGGTCCGATCTCAGGGGGGAAATCCTTAGGTTAAGGATTTCCCCGGAAGTCTTGAAACAAGACTTTTCAGCTGGCCGTTTTAACGGCTCTTAGTGTCATGACCTTGCACAGATGTGCGCGGTATTTTGCGTCGCCGTGGAGGTCTGTGATCATGGTGGCTGGGTCTGGGGGTGCGAGGTTGGTGAGGGCGTCGGGGGCGAAGTTGGCGGAGAGGGCGTGTTCGGCTTCGGCCCATCGGAAGACGCCGTCGGAGGAGGCGCCGGTGATGGCGACGCGCACGCCATCCGCGAACTTGGCCACGAAGGCGGCGACCAGGGGGAAGCGGGAGGCGGGTTGGATGAACTTCTCATAGGCCGCCGCTTGGGGCACGGGGAGTTTGACCTCGGTGACGATCTCG
>JBCDCW010000109.1:0-12026 GCA_039180995.1 Pseudomonadota bacterium | reverse complement strand
CCCGGCCCTGCCGGAGCCGCATCCGTCCTGGGCCACCCGCTTGGCCGACGATTGGGTCGCGCGCTACGGCGTGTCGCCTTAGGGCGCGTTGCGTGCGCATGGCTCCGGTCCTCCGAACATTCCAACGCCCCGGCCCCCGCCCGCCGAGCGGCGGCGCCGCCGAGCCGGGGCGAGGAGGGACCGTCGCCCCGACAGGGGCGCACGCGACCGACGAGCCCGCCCCGCCGCAGATGCGGCGCGCTCCGACCGCCGCCGCTGCGATGCAGCGGCCCGTCAGGAGGCCGGTCGAGCCGCGGGGGGCGGACCGCAAGCGGCCCGGGCGCGTCTGCCGGATCGACGGCCCCTAGATGCTCCGCCCGCTTCCGCTTCTCACGGCGCTGGTCTTGGCCGGACCGGTCTTTCTGGGCCTGGCCGGCGCCGTCCTGCCCGCTTTCGGCCTTGGGCCGACCGGCATGGGCCTGTCGCTGGATGCCGTCCGGGCCGCCCTCGACTGGCCGGGCCTGCCGCGCGCGCTGACAGTTTCCGTCTCGTCGGGCGTTCTCTCCACCCTTGGCGCTCTCACGATCGCGGCCCTCATCATGGCGGGCTGGCACGGCACCCCGGTTTTCGCGGCTCTGGAGCGCGCGTTGTCTCCGCTTCTGGCCGTTCCCCATGCGGCGGCGGCCCTGGGCCTCGCCTTTCTCATCGCCCCCTCGGGCTGGCTTCTGCGTCTCCCGGCGCAAGCGTTGGGGTGGGATGTCCCGCCGGATCTGCTGATCCTTCAGGACCCGCTGGGCCTCTCTCTCACCGCCGGTTTGATCGCCAAGGAACTGCCGTTCCTGCTTTTGATGATGATGGCCGCGCAGACCCAATTGCCGCAGGGGCGTCACCGCGTCGCGCGCAGCCTGGGGCAGGGCCGGGTGGCCGCCTGGCTAAAGGCCGTCTTCCCCGGGCTCTATGCCCAAATCCGCCTGCCTGTCCTGGTCGTTCTGGTCTACGGCATGACCAATGTGGACGTGGCCATCATCCTCGGCCCAAACACGCCCCCGACGCTCTCGGTTCAGGTCACGCGCTGGATGCTGGACCCGGACCTTGCCCGGCGGGCGACGGCCGCCGCAGGGGCCCTCGTTCAGTTCGCCGCCGTCCTCGTCATCCTCGGCCTCTGGCTGGGCGCCGAGCGTCTGGTCGCCGCCCTGGGCCGCCGTTGGGTTTGGTCCGGACGAGGCGTGCCGGAGCGCGCCGCCCGGGGCACCGGCCTTGTCCTCGCCGCCCTCTCGGCCCTGGCCATTCTTGCGGGGATCGCCGCGCTGGCCGTCTGGTCCGTGGCCGCCCGCTGGGCCTTCCCCGATCTGGGCCCCGAAAGCCTGACGCTCCGCTCTTGGTCCCGCTTCGGGCCCGATATGGTCGATGTCGCGTTCGATACGATCCTGATCGCCGCCGCCGCGACGCTGGTCTCTCTGACCCTGGTCCTGGGTTGCCTCGAAGCCGAGCATCGCTTCGGCCTGAGCGCCGGTCAGCGGGCGTTGTGGCTTCTCTATCTGCCACTGCTCGTCCCTCAGGTCGCCTTTCTGCCGGGGTTGCAACTTCTTCCGGCGATGCTCGACACGGGCAACGAATGGTCCGTGGTCCTGCTCGGGCATATCGTCTTCGTGCTGCCTTATGTCTTTCTGTCCCTTTCCGGCCCCTTTCGCGCCTGGGATCCGCGCTATGCCCATGTGGCTGCGGGCCTCGGCGCGCCGCCAGACCGCGTGCTGTGGCGCCTCCGGGCGCCGATGTTGCTGGCCCCGATTCTCACGGCGACCGCCGTCGGCATGGCCGTATCCGTCGGCCAGTACCTCCCCACGCTTCTGCTGGGCGGCGGCCGTGTTTCGACGCTGGCCACCGAGGCTGTGGCCCTGGCCGCCGGGGGCGACCGCCGCGCCATCGGCGTCTGGGGCTTGGGCCAGGCGGCCGCGGCCTTCCTGCCCTTCGCGCTGGCGCTGCTGATCCCGGCCCTCGTCTTCCGCAACCGCCGGGGGCTGCGCCATGGATGAGGGGCTGACCCTGGACTCCGTCACCATCCGCCGGGGCGACGTGCCGCTGCTTTCGGTCAATACGCGCGTGCCGCCGGGGCGGATCTTCACCCTGATGGGCCCCTCCGGTTCCGGCAAATCGACGCTGCTGGCCCATATCATGGGCCTGCTGCCGCGCGGCTTCTCGGCCACCGGCCAAATCCGTCTCGATGGGCGCGACCTGGCGCCATTGGCGCCCGAGGCCCGTGGTGTGGGCATCCTCTACCAGGATCCGCTGCTCTTCCCGCATTTGGATGTCGCTGCCAATCTCGCCTTCGGCCTGCCCCGTGGTGGCCCCCGCGCCGAGCGCCGGGCCCAGGTCGCGGCTGCCTTAGAGGAGGTCGGCCTCGCGGGCTATGGCGACCGCGACCCGGCGACCCTGTCGGGGGGACAGGCCGCCCGAGTCGCCCTGATGCGCGTGTTGCTCTCCAAACCTTGCGCGCTGCTGCTGGACGAACCCTTCTCGAAGCTCGACGCCGATCGCCGCGACCAGATGCGCAACCTGGTCTTCGGCCGCGCCCACGAGGTCGGCATCCCCGTCCTGATGGTCACCCATGACGACGCCGACGCCGCGGCCGCCTGCGGCCCGGTCCTGCGGATCTAAGGCGGGTCATCGGGCTTGGACACGGCTCGGGACGTGCGGGGACGTCCGGGCGGGCCGGACCGTTCGCGCCGGTTGGCGCGACGCGGGCACGTGCTTGGGGTGATTTGGACGCGTCGGGCTGTCGATGATCCGATACCGCCCGGTCAGGTCAGCCGCCCAAGTGGTGGCGGCCCGCAAGCGGACCGTCGACCAGATGCGGGGCGACCCCATGGGCCGCCCCGGGTCCCGGTCACCCCGCGGTCAGGAGCGCGCCGGCCATGGCCAGGATGCAAACCCAGCCTGCGGTGAAGATCAGCGGGCGCAGCGGCATCCGCGCCGTTCCCGTGATCATCCCGACGGCATGGGCCAGGCGGAGGGCGAAGAACAGACCTGTCGCCCAGATCGTCACCGCATTCGACACCGCCGCCATGTGCGCGATCAGCACCAAGGCCAGCATCGGCAGGAACTGTTCCAGCAGGTTCAGATGCGCCCGGAACGCCCGATGGACCCAAGGCCGGTGATGGGCGGGATCGACCGGCTTCACGAACGGGTCCGCGCCGTCGGGCAGCGCGCCGTCGGGCGCCGTGTTGATGCCGATAATGTACGGGATCCACAGCGACCCGGCCAGGATCGCGGTCCAAGTCATCCACCAGAGTTCCGGGGTCATGCCGCACCCCCGATCTTCGCGACCGCGCCGGTTTCCAGCCAGGTCTTCAATCCCGACACCAGCCGCTCCCACCCGTCGGCATAGCCTTCGCCGCCTTCGGGGATGTCGTAATGTTCCAGGGTCAGGCGGCAATAGTCGCCTTCCGGGTCAATGATCCACACGAAGCGCGAGACGGGCACGCCCGGCGACCATTTCGGCTCGAAGCTGGCTTCGATTCGGGTCTTCGGTGTCAGCGCGGTTTCGCGGCAGATCAGCATGTCGCTGCCATCGGGCAATTTGTAGACCAGCGCATCGCCGTCGCGCACCGCATCGGGCGTGAACGGATGGTAGTTCTTCGCGGCCTCCGCCTCGGTCAGCGCGTCCCAGAGCGCGTCCTGGGAACATCGGATGAAGGTACGCAGCACGTAATCGGGTTTCTCGGTCATGGGGGGCTCCTTTGGCAGCAGGGCAGGGGCGCCGTCCCGGCGGTCGGGGCGGCGGAATTTCGTATCAGAACGGGGCGTGTCGTCAGGCCATGGCGTCTTGGGCGAAGCGCACGCCCTGGCCGGTCTCCAGCCAGGTCTTCAGACCGGCGGCCCATCGTTCCCAGCCATCGGCCACACCCTGGCCCGGGATCACTGGGAAGGTCAGGTCGTAATGTTCCAGGGTCAGCCGGCAATTGTCGCCTTCGGGGGCCAGCAGATAGACCACGCGGGACGGCGCCCCGACACCCTCGCCATGCAATTCAAACGTGGTCACCAGGCGGCGTTTCGGATCGGCCTCCAGCGTCCGGCAGGTCATCATCGTCTCGCCAGACGGGCGGTCGTACTCATAGACCTCTCCGTCCCGCCGGACCGTCGAGGCCAGGAAATGCCAGGCCCCCATCTCCTCCGCATCGGTCAGGGCGGTCCAGAGCGCGTCCTGCGTGCAGCGAATATACGTACTCATCACAAAATCGGGTTTCGGTTCCATGTCGCCCTCCAATCGAGCCTTCAAATCCAGGACGCCCCGGACAGCGGGCGCCACGCTGAAGGGTTCGATCCACCGGCCCAGCGCCTCGGCCAGAGGCACCGCGTTCAGGTAATGATGGGTGAACCGTCCCCGCTTCACCCGCGTCACCAAACCCGCCGCCTCCAGCACATTCAGGTGCTTGGCCACCCCGAAGCGCGATAGCGGCGACGCCGCCTCCAGCTGAGACAACGTCTGCCCATCCTCCTGGCGCAAAGCGTCCAGAAGATCGCGCCGCGAGGCATCGGCAAGGGCCTTGAAGACCGAATCCATATCCAACCTAATAGGTGACCACTTAGTCACATGTCAATACATGTGACTAAGTGGTCACCTGTTTGCAGCCCCGCCGAAGGGCGCCTAGATGTCCGGGGCAGGAGGATCCCCATGCCCGATCACATCAGCCGCGCCGGCAACCGCATCGCCTATCACCGCACGACCGGCACCGGGCCGGGGATCGTCTTCCTGGGCGGCTTCAAGTCGGACATGAACGGCTCCAAGGCCGTGGCGCTGGAAGCCTGGGCCAAGGCCGAGGGGCGGGCCTATCTGCGGCTCGACTATTCCGGGCACGGCATCTCCGACGGCACGTTCGAGGCGGGCTGCATCGGCGATTGGCACCAAGACGCCCTGGCCGTCATCGCCCAGGCGACCAAAGGACCCCAGATCCTGGTGGGCTCGTCCATGGGCGGCTGGATTTCCCTGCTGATCGCGCGCGATCATCCCGAACATGTCGCCGCCCTGGTCACCATCGCCGCCGCGCCGGATTTCACCGAAGACGGCTTCTGGGCCGGCTTCACCGAAGACCAGCGGTTGGAGCTGTTCGAGAAGGGCCGCGTTCCAATCCCGTCGGATTATGGCGAGCCCTATATCATTACCCAACATCTGATCGAAGAGGGACGCCATCGCCTCGTCCTGCGCGACCCGCTCGCGCTGCCGGTCCCGATCCGCATGCTGCAAGGCGCCGCCGATGCCGAGGTCTCGACCCAAACCGCCCTCCGCCTGTTGGACCATATCGACAGCCCCGACATGCGGCTGACCCTGGTCGATGGCGCCGATCATCGTTTCTCGGATGAGGTCTGCCTGCGCCTGATCGAACAGAGCATCGCCGAAGTGACCGCCCGCATCCCGTCTTGACCCGACCGCAGCGCCGGGCCCAAAAGCCGAGGCAGGGGAGATCGAAATGGGACGCATCATCCGAGCCGCGTTGTGGCTTCTTGGCGGGGCGGCCATCGCTTATATCGGCCTCTGGGTTGTTGCCCCGCCCGAACGGGTCGAGACGGATATCGCATTCGATGCCTCGCTGATCCCCGAAGATGTTGATGGCTGGCTGGCCGACCGCGAAAGCCTGGTCCCGAATGTCGACCCCGACCATTCCAAGCGCGTGCTCTGGGATGCGGGACCCGGCCGCCGCACCGGTCTGGCGCTGGTCTACATTCACGGCTTCTCGGCCACGCTGTGGGAAACCCGGCCTCTGGCCGACCGCATCGCCGAGGATCTGGGCGCCAACCTGTTCTATACCCGACTGACGGGTCATGGCCGCAACGGCCCCGCCATGCTGGATGCCAGCGCCAGCGCCTGGATCGAGGATCTGGCCGAAGCCGTTGCCGTCGGTCGCATCTTGGGCGACCGGGTCGTGTTGATCGGCAATTCCACCGGCGCGACCCTGGCCGCGCTTGCGGCCGCTGACCCGGCCCTGGCGGCCTTGCGGGACGATTTGGCGGGACTGGTCCTGATCTCCCCCAATTTCCGCCTCACGCATCCGGCCGCTTTCGCCATGTCCATGCCGGGTGCGGAAATCGGCGTGCCGATGATGGTCGGTGACTTGCGCGGGTTCGAGCCGCAGAACGACCGCCATGCCCGCCATTGGACGACCCCGTATCCGACGGTCGCGGCCCTGCCGGTCCAGGCGCTGATCGACCATGCCGAAGACCTCGATTTTGCCGCCACCGACATTCCGGCCCTGTTCTATTTCTCGCCCGACGACCGCGTCGTCGATGCCCGCGCGACCGAAGCCGTCGCCGCCCGTTGGGGCGGCCCCAAAACCATCGCCCGGATCGACCTGCCCGATGGCGATGATCCCGATCACCACGTGATCGCGGGTGACATCCTCAGCCCCCAGCACACGCCCGAAGCCATCGGCGCCATCGGCCAATGGATCTCGGAACTGCCCGACCTTTCCGCAGATCGCGCATCCCGCTAGGCTCGGCACCAGGATCCGCGCAGCAGGAGGCCCGCCCGGTGAACCACGAAGCCAAGGTCATCCAATTGCGCAACCTCGCGCGCGATATCGAGGCGGAGCGCATCCGCCTGACAATGGGCGCGCCCAATGTCAATTCGGGCGCGCGCGACGGGCTGGAAGACAAGCTCGCCGGCTGGGAAAATCGCCTTCGCGGTTTCATCCGGGCGCGCGAACAAGACATCCGCCAGGTCCCGTTTCCCGCATTGGCCGATGCGCGCAAGGACTTTTCGGCCCGGCAATCGCTGAAGTCCCGCATCGGGAACGCCGTTGGCCTGCGCGATGAAGCGGCGGGGATCCTGGCCGATCTTCTGGACATCTGGGGCGGGCTGGACGGCGAGCGCCGCGCGCGGGAAAACATCGTCAAGGCGCTCGAAAAGGTCCTGAAGGACCTGGCCGAGGAGGAGACGCAGCTCTCCGGCCCCCAATCCCAAGCCCTGCAACAGATCGTCGGCAAGAACGCCCCCAGCGGCCAGCCCGATCTGCCGCAGGTTCCCGGCGGCATGAACCTGCTGGTCGTCGTCTTGGGCACAATGGTGATGATCCGCAAATGGCTGGCCGACCGCCGAGATAAGTGATCGGGACGATGTCGCCCATCATGTTGCAAGCGTATGCAAATGACGCTTGGACCTGGCCCGCCCGGCGCCTATCCTCGACCCCAATCATTGGGAGAGGATCACCGCCATGGCCGAGCACCTGAAGACCGCGAAACCGGACACCGAGCGCGCCGAAGACGATGCCAAGGTCCGCGCCATCGTCGAGACGACGCTGGCGGATATCGAGGCGCGGGGCGATGTGGCCGTCCGCGAATTTGCCGAGAAGTTCGACAAGTATTCGCCCCCCAGTTACCGCCTGACCCGCGCCGAGATCGACACGCTGGTCGCCGAGGTCGATCCTCGCGACCTGGCCGATATCCGCTTCGCCCAGGATCAAGTGCGCAACTTCGCGCAGGTCCAGCGCGATTCGATGACGGATGTCGAGGTCGAGACGCTGCCCGGCGTGATCCTGGGCCACAAGAACATCCCCGTCCAATCCGTCGGCTGCTATGTCCCCGCCGGTAAGTTCCCCATGGTCGCCTCGGCCCATATGTCGGTCGCCACCGCCTCGGTCGCGGGCGTCCCCCGCATCGTGGCCTGCACGCCGCCGTTCCAGGGCAAACCCAACCCCGCCGTCATCGCCGCCATGGATCTGGGCGGCGCGCACGAAATCTGGGTCCTGGGCGGCATGCAGGCCGTGGGCGCCATGGCCCTGGGCACCGAAAGCATGGATCCGGTCGACATGCTGGTCGGCCCCGGCAACGCCTTCGTGGCCGAAGCCAAGCGTCAGCTTTATGGCCGCGTCGGCATCGACCTTTTCGCCGGGCCGACCGAGACCATGGTCATCGCCGACGACAGTGTCGACGCCGAGATGTGCGCCACCGACCTGCTGGGCCAGGCCGAACACGGCTATAACTCGCCCGCCGTGCTGCTGACCACGTCCCGCAAGCTGGCCGACCAGACTTTGCAGGAGATCGACCGGCTGCTGGAAATTCTGCCCACCGCCGAGACCGCCGCGAAGTCTTGGGAGGATTACGGCGAGATCATTCTCTGCGCCGACCATGACGAAATGCTGGCGCAGGCGAATTTCATCGCCTCGGAGCATGTGCAGGTCATGACCGACCGCGACGATTGGTATCTGGAGCACATGCATAGCTACGGTGCGCTGTTCCTCGGCCCGCGCACCAACGTGGCCAATGGTGACAAGGTCATCGGCACCAACCACACGCTGCCCACCAAGAAGGCCGGGCGGTATACGGGCGGGCTTTGGGTTGGTAAGTTTCTGAAAACTCACAGCTATCAAAAGGTGACGACCGATGCGGCGGCGGCCGAGATCGGGGCCTATGGCTCCCGGCTCTGTATGTTGGAAGGCTTCGTCGGCCATGCCGAGCAATGCAACGTCCGGGTCCGACGCTATGGCGGGGTGAACGTCCCCTATGGCGAGGGCGCGCC
Source organism: Pseudomonadota bacterium (assembly GCA_039180995.1). Classification (GTDB taxonomy): domain Bacteria; phylum Pseudomonadota; class Alphaproteobacteria; order Rhodobacterales; family Rhodobacteraceae; genus Jannaschia. Next base: position 3,538 of record JBCDCW010000109.1, on the reverse strand, counting down.
CTATCGCGACGCCGCCGAGTAGGCGGGCCAAAGGGGGCATCGAGCCCCCTTCGGCCCGGCGAGAGACGCTGCCTCTCGCGCGCTCCGGGATATTTCTGAGGGGAAGAAAGGGATGCTGGAAGCGCTTGGCAATATCAGTGCCGATGGGATGGCGGCCGCGGTTGAAGCTGCAATCGCGCCGGAAGCCGTGGTCCGTCTGTGTCACCCGTTCGGGGATGTGATTGGGGGCCGAGAGTTTGTGGACGCCGCCCTCGGTCCATTATGGTCGGCCATGCCGGATGCGGAGCGGCGGGTCGATATCTCGGTCCAAGGACGCGACGGGCAGGGGCAGATTTGGGTGGGCGAGGCAGGGCATTATGCGGGGCACTTTGCGGCGCCGTTCCTGGATATCCCGCCGACCAATCGTTTGGCCTATCTGCGGTTTCACGAATTCTTCCGGTTGGAAGGCGACCGCGCCACCGAAATCCAGATGATCTGGGACCTGCCCGACCTGATGCTGCAAGCCCGAGCTTGGCCCATGGGCCCGGCGTTGGGGCGCACGGGCCTGGTGCCGGGGCCGATGACGCAAGACGGCACCCGGCAATCGGGCGACGGCGTCCACGCGCTGCAAGTCGTCAGCGACATGGTCGACCGCCTGCACCTGTCGCCCCAGGGCGAGGCCGCCATGGACCTGCCCGCGGCGTGGCACCCGCGCTGCACCTGGTACGGCCCGGGGGGCATCGGCACGGCCCGGGGCATCCGGGGCTTCCGCGACCACCACCAAATCCCGTTCCTCGACGCGATGCCGGACCGCCAGGCCCTGCTGGAGAACGGGCATTTCTTCGCCCAAGGCGATTATGTCGGCTTCACCGCTTGGCCCGGCATGACCATGACCCTGTCCGGCGGTGGCTGGCTGGGCCTGCCGCCCACGGGGACTGCGCTGACCATGCGGTCGCTGGATTTCTGGCGCATCGAGGGCGATCTGATCCGGGAAAACTGGGTCACTGTCGATCTGCTGCATATCTATGACCAATTGGGCGTCGACGTGCTCGCCCGGATGCGGCAGCTAGGATAGCCGGTCCGCCAGGGTCTGCCACGGCACCACCATCGTCAAAGTCACCAGCGCCCCGGCGAAGGCGACCCAGCCCAGAAGCAGCAGGCGGCCGTCCTGAAACAGCAGGCCCAGGCCGAAGATCGCGATCACGGCCATTGGGATCGTCGAGGCGAAGGGCACCAATTCCAGCGGCGGCACGATTAGGCACAGCAGGAGGATCGCGACGGCCACCAACCGGCGGGACGGTGATCGCATCAGCGCCCGGATGTATTGGCCGAAATGGTCGTCGGCCCATCGCGCGATGGGCCGCAGCTTGTTGGCCGACGCTTTCACTCGTTCGGCTGAGACGTTGCGCCGATCCAGCACATCGGGCAGCCAGAGATGGTCGCGGCCGATCGCGATCTGCGCGGCGAAGATGGCGATGATCGTCGCCAAGACGGTCGGCACGCCCGGGATGCCACCGATGGGCGTGATCTCCAGCAAGGCGGGCAGGGCGATGATGGCGCCGACGGACCGGTGGCCCAGCCGTGCGGTCACGTCGCCCACGCTGGGCCGGGACCGTTCATCGGCCAGGGCCTCCAACTCGTCCACCATTTGCGTTGCCGCGCCCATCTTCCGCTCCGTCGCTGCTTGCCAAGGGAACGCGCAATTCGGCATCCGGTTGCGCGGTTCGACCTTGATCCCAAGGGGCCGCAATGTTTGCATAGGTATTCAAGCCCAATGATCGAGTTTCCGATGGACCTCCCGCGCACGCCTTCCTTCCGCCTCGACGGCCGACGCGCCTTCGTGCCGGGCGGCTCCCGGGGGATCGGGCTGGGCTGTGCCGTCGCGCTGGCCGAGGCGGGGGCCGCCGTCACGATCTGCGCGCGGGGGGCAGAGGGTGTGGCCGAGGCCGCGACCGCCATGACCGAGGCAGGTTTCCAAGCCCAGGGTGAGGCGCTGGACGTCACCGACCTGGACGCGCTCGACGCTTTCATCGGCCGCCACGGCCCCTTCGATATCCTCTGCAACTCGGCCGGTCTGGCCCGACACAGCCCAGCGTTGGACACCACGCCCGACGATTACGATGCCGTCATGGGGCTCAACCTGCGCACGGCCTACTTCTTGGCCCAGCGGGTCGCGCGCGGCATGGCGACAGGCGGCTCGATCATTCAGATCTCCAGCCAGATGGGCCATGTGGGGGGCATCGACCGGGCGGTCTATTGCGCCTCGAAACACGGGGTCGAGGGTATGACCAAAGCCATGGCCATCGAATGGGGCCCGCGCAACATCCGCGTCAACACGATCTGCCCCACCTTCATCCGCACGCCCTTGACCCAGCCCACCTTCGACGACCCGGATCGCCGCGCCTGGATCGAAGAGAAGATCAAGCTGCCCCGCATCGCCGAGATCGAGGACATCATGGGGGCCGTCACCTTCCTGGCCTCCAACGCGTCGGCCATGGTCACCGGCACGTCGATCCTGGTCGATGGCGGCTGGACCGCCGGATGACGAAGAAGCCCACCTCCTCCGACGTGGCCCGCCATGCGGGCGTCAGCCAAAGCGCCGTCAGCCGGGTCTTCACGCCCGGGGCCTCGGTCAGCCCGGACATGGCCAAGCGGGTCCGCGCCTCGGCCGATGCGCTGGGCTACCGGCCCAACGCCCTCGCGCGCGGTCTGATCACCGGGCGGTCGCGGATTATCGGGCTGGTCGTGGCCTATCTGGACAACCCGTTCTACCCCGACGCCATCGAAAAGCTGTCCAACGCGCTGCAACAGCAGGGCTATCACCTGCTGATCTTCACCACCGGCAAGCATGGGATCGACACCGATACCGTCATACAGGACATCCTGGATTATCAGGTCGACGGCCTGATCCTGGCCTCGATCACGATCACCGCCGACCTGACCAAACGCTGCGCCGAGGCCCGCATCCCGCTGGTCCTGTTCAACCGGGGCTTGCCCGGCTCGGGCCTCTCGGCGGTCACCTCCGGCAACCAGGCGGGCGGGCGCCGGATCGCCGAATTCCTGCTGGCCGGCGGCCACGACCGCATCGCCCATATCTCCGGCTTCGACGGCGCCCAGACCGCCCGCGACCGCCTGCGCGGCTTCCAGGACGGGCTCGACGACGCGGGCGCGCCCCTGCATGCCCATCTGCCGGGCAAGTTCGACCGCGCCACCGCGTCCGAGGCCGCCCGCGCCCTGATGGACCGACCCGACCCGCCCGATGCGATCTTCGTGGCCAACGACCACATGGCACTGGCCGTCATGGACACGCTGCGCCACGACCTGGGCGTCCGCGTGCCCGACGAGGTCTCCGTCGTCGGCTATGACGACGTCCCCATGGCCGCCTGGCCCGCCTACGACCTGACCACCCTGCGCCAGCCGACCCGCCGGATGGTCGACGTCACGGTCGAGGACCTCATGACCCAAATCGAAACCCCCGCCGCGCCGCGCCGCCGGGTCGAAATCGACGGGCCGCTGGTCATTCGCGGCTCGGCCCGCATTCCCGAAGGATGGACCTCCT
>JBCDCW010000108.1:0-11343 GCA_039180995.1 Pseudomonadota bacterium | reverse complement strand
GGTCAGGATCACCTCGTCCACCAGGGATTGCAACGTCATGCCCGGATCGACAGCCACCACCTCGCGCCGCATAACCTCGGCGACCGACCGCCCTGCCAACGCATCTCGCATCTCGATCCGGCTCTGCGCTGACCGTCCGGCCACCAGAATGAACAATCCCAGCAGCACCGGCCACAACCCCAGCGCCCCGCCACCCGTCAGGATCTGCACCACCCCCAGCGCCATCATCCCATAGGCGATCGCTGCCGAAACCTGGGCCGCCCGCCGCGTCGCTGCCGACAGGTCCCGCGACCGCCGCCAGAGCATCGCCCGGAACACGCGTCCACCATCCAGCGGAAAGGCCGGAAGCATGTTGAAGACGGCCAAAACCAAGTTCGCCAGCGCGAGATATCGCAGCACCGCCACGCCCAGATCAGGCGCCCCCATCCCCCTGGCTGCCGCCGCCAAGCCAAAGGCCAGCACCGACAGGACAAGGCTCGCAAGCGGCCCGACCAAAGCGATCCGGAGTTCCGCCGCCGCATTGGGCGGCTCGTTCCGCATTTCAGCCACCCCTCCGAACAGGAACAACGTGATCGTGCACACCGGGACCCCCTCGCGCTGTGCAACGACCGCATGGGCCAGTTCGTGCAGGATCAGCGATCCAAACAGACCCAGCATCGCGATCAGGGCTGCCAACAAAAGCTGCGCCGGGTCGCTCTCCGATACCAACGATGGAAAATACCCCGCCGCCAACGACCAGGTCAGAAGCGCCGCGATGAAGAACCAACTCATGTCCAGCCGCAGGTCGATCTTTCCCAACCGTAGCAAACGCACGCCCCTACCCCACATGGCCCATTCCCCCCATCAGATATGCGATGTTCGCCGTCGTCTGGCCGATGGCCAGAAAGGTCAGCGACATGGCCGCCACCAACGGTCCGAACGGATCCTCCACGCCCAGGAAGAATGGCAAAACGGCACCAGGCCCACCGCCGAGAACGCCCCGCACGTCGCCGATGCAGCGCGCGAGGGCATGGGTGTCATCGACCTCCGCCCATCGCCGCCGGTCGGCATCATCTCAATCCAGACCTGCCGATCCGACGCGATCACCGCCCGCGTCGTTGCCTCCGGCCCATAGCCCGTTGGTTTGGTCAGCCTCGCGGCGATCTCTCCGGGGGAATGGCCATGGTCGGGCATGGGCGTCGGTCCTTGTCATTGATGATCTGACTCGCACACGCCTGGCCCAAGCCGCCTTGACGGCCGTCAATGCATCGGTTTGGCCGAAACATCAGGATGGTTGCGATCAGATGAACCCGGTGACCGGGGCACCGCCAGCTCCATGGCGGACATCGTGGCCGGCTCCGCTCTTGCCATGATGTTGCGGCCCATCGGCACCTAAATGGCGACTGCCTGGGTCGAGGGTTCAGCCGTAGAGGTGGCCTCAAAAGGCTCAACAAAGCACCGATTCATATAATATCGAACTCAACCCTAGGCCCGACGCTCGCGCCAGTTCGGCAAGGCCCCCGCCCCGATCACATCAGGCCAGCGAATTCTCATATATCGGCGCCATGTCCGGTCAGGCGGCCAACAGCCGTGCCAGCCGACCAGGCGGCACAGGCCGCGCGGCGGGGCCGTAGGCCGATAAATCGGCCCGCAAGTCGGGGCGATGCCGGAAAAGACGGGCCCGGTCCATGTCGCAGACCCCTTTCAACCCGAAGGCCGCGGGCAGGAACGTCTCGGCTTCGGCCCCCTCGGCGAACACGATCTGATGGCGGTCGCAAAGCAGGTGGCGATAGATCAGCGGCGTCGGCCGCTCTTGCCGGACACCCTGACCGTCGATAAGCGCGACGGCCGGGACCAGAACTTCTTCCTCACCAAACAGGATCTGGGCCCGCCAACCCCGCACAATCATCCGATGCTGGGGAGACACGCGAAGCACACGATCATTGCCGACCGTCCCCGGCTCGAACCGGATCGGCGCCTGGTTGTCCTTGGGCCGGATCGGGCGCCCCCCGATCCAGCGCAGCGGTTGGGGGCCATCGTCCCGGGTCAGAACGAGGTCCCCTTCCCGAAGGTCCTCCACCAGCCGCGCCCCTTGGGGCGTCGCAATACGTGTCCCGTCGGCAAAACAGATGATCGTCTCGATCTCGGCGAAGTTGACGAGCGTTCCGTCTTGCAGCAACGCGGTGCCAGAGAACCCCCCGGCATCGTCATCCGTGTTGGTGAAGGTGATCGACCCGGCAACGAGCTGACCCCCAAAATCGAGCGTGTCACCGAGGGTCTCATCCCCTTCGCCGCCGGTCACGAAGATCGTGCCGCTGCCAGTCGCGGTCGGGTCGATCAGGAAAAGATCGTCGCCGTCACCGCCTGTTGCGGTGTCGCTGCGGCCAGTAATCAGCGTGTCCGACCCAAGACCGCCATCCAGAACATCCGCGCTATCGCCGCCATCCAGCACGTCGTCGCCAGCATCGCCCTGCAACGTATCCTGGCCACCGCCACCGGTCAGAACGTCGTCATCCTCTCCGCCGAACAACTCGTCGGCACCGCCACCGCCATCCAAGACGTCTTGCCCTAGGCCGCCTTGCAGGTCGTCGCCCCCGCCGCCGCCGTCCAACGTGTCGTCCCCGGCGCCGCCATCCAACACATCGGCCGCGGCACCGCCTTCTAAGGTATCACTGCCTCCGCCGCCGATCAGCGTGTCACTTCCACCGCCGCCAATCAGACTGTCGTCGTTGTCGCCGCCGTCCAAACTGTCGCTGCCCGCGCCGCCATCCAGCGTGTCGCTTCCAGCACCGCCGACTAAGGTGTCGGCCCCGCCCTCTCCGACGAGATCGTCGTCACCGGTCCCGCCATCGAGGCTATCACTGCCGACGCCCCCCTCCAGCACATCGGCGCCGTCGCCGCCAGTGAGCGTGTCCGCACCGGCCCCGCCCAACAACGAATCGTCGCCGTCTTCCCCGTTCAGGATGTCGTCGCCAGCCCCGCCAGCCAGCGTGTCGTTGCCCGTGCCACCATCGACGGTATCGTCATCCGATCCGGCAAAGACACTATCGTCGCCATCGCCCGCATCAATGCTGTCGGCATTGCCCTGCTGGGTGACCGTGTCAAAGACGATGTCTGAAAACAGGATCGCCTGCTGCGTGTCACCGCCGTTGTCGTAATCGACGACGATCCGTTCGACAGGGCCCGCCACAGTGATCAGGACGGCGCCATCCGGCTGGTTGGGGCTATCAAGATCCAGGCTGCCGGTAACTGTGTTGCCGGAAATGGCATCATTGCCGAAGCCGGTGATATCGACCGAAACCTCATTGCCATCGGCGTCAAAGGCTTGGACGGTGATGATGTCCTGGAAATTGGCAACGGTGTTGGTGCCGTCGATATCGGTGATCAAGAACTGGACATTGTGGACTTCCGTCGATTGTCCAGCACCAGCCACCGCATCGAAATCAATGATCAGCTCGGTGTTGGTTGCGTTCCCATCGGCGAAGAACCGGCCTGTGGACGTGGTCGAGAAACCCGATCCCGGTGGCGAAAAGACGTTGTCCCCCGCCCCTATCCCGCTGTCGAAATTCCCGATGAACGTGGACCCGGCCGGTAGGCTGGAGGTGATCGTGACGTCGACGCCGCCCAGTGTCTGGGTCGCGCCTGCCGACAAATCGGCGTTGTCGCCATAGATTTGCCACTCGAACCTTTCCTGGCTCGTCTGGCTGGTCATCAGGTCGTTAGCATCAACTCGGTCGCCATTTGGATCGCCGGTATAATCCCGGTCGATGACATCATTGCCCGCCGTGCCCAGTACGGTGCCGTCGTTGAAATCCGCATAGGTGAAGGCCACGCCATTGGCAGGGTCGACCGCAAACTCGAAGTCCAACGTTTCGTAGGTGCGCCCCTCGACCAGCGGCGCCGACGAAAGGGTGAAAGAGGCCTCGCCTTCGTTGACGTTAAATTGGACGACCCGGATTTCCTCGCCGGTGATCGTATCGCGGATCAGCCAGGATTGCTCGGATTCCACATTGGCATTGGTGCGGACAAACCCGCCCACCGTGACATCCGCGACCGCGGTCTCACCGGTGTACTCATCTGCCAGCACGTCCTGCGCCGTCCCCGGCCCGTTATCGGTGATGATCGCGGTGCCCGTCGCTTGTCCCGGACCGGTCCAAACAGCCGTGCCGCCCGTTCCCGTGGATAGGCGACCGACGGGACTGACGGAATAGAGACTGACGTTATAGACGGGCATAAAAGAGGGGCTCGATCGGCCAAGTTAAAGTTAACGACGATTCGCCGACAAAATTGACGAAAATGCGGCGAACTGTGTCCGAGGGGCCGCCGTTGTCACGGCGGGCGCGTGTTGTCGCCAATTTGGAAACACCGAATAAGGCACGGGCTTTGCGCCCAATCAATCATCGCGCTAAGAGGCGAACGACGATAATCGGAGGCTGCCCATGCGCCGCGCCAGCATCACCCGCAAGACCGCCGAAACCGATATCTCGGTCCAGATCGACCTGGACGGGACAGGGACCTATGACAATCAAACCGGGGTTGGTTTCTTCGATCACATGCTCGACCAACTGGCCCGTCATGCCCTGATCGACATGACGGTCCGCTGCGACGGAGATCGACAGATCGACGACCACCACACGGTAGAAGATGTGGGCATCGCCCTGGGCCAGGCGCTGACCCAGGCCATGGGCGACAAGCGCGGCATCCGCCGCTATGGCGCCTGCCTGCTGCCCATGGACGACACCCTGGTGCGCGCGGCGCTGGATCTGTCTGGGCGGCCCTATCTGTGTTGGGACGTGACCATGACCGCCAACCATATCAAAAGCTTCGACACCGAACTTGTCCGCGAGTTCTTCCAGGCCTTCGCGACCCATGCGGGCATCACCCTGCATGTGGACGGCCTGCGCGGGATCAATTCGCATCATATCGCCGAGGCCACGTTCAAATCCGTGGCCCGCGCCCTGCGCGACGCTCTGGAAGCCGATCCGCGCAAGTCGGACGCAATCCCGTCCACCAAGGGCGTGCTGTGACCTGTGCCCTGATCGACTATGATAGCGGCAACCTGCACTCGGCGCAGAAAGCCTTTGAGCGCATGGCGATCGAGACGGGAACAGGTCCGATCATCGTCACCTCGGATCCGGATGTGGTGGTCCGCGCCGACCGTGTGGTCCTGCCCGGTGACGGCGCCTTCCCGGCCTGCCGCCGAGGGCTTCAGGGGTTCGACGGCCTGGAGGCGGCCTTGCTGGAGGCGGTGACAACACGCGCGGTTCCCTTCATCGGGATTTGCGTCGGCATGCAAATGCTCGCCACAATCGGTCGCGAATACGAGGACGTCGCCGGCTTCGACCTCATCCCGGGCGCCATCGAACGCATCGTTCCGACCGAGCCGGCCCTCAAGGTGCCGCATATGGGATGGAACGATCTGATCGTCACCGGCAGCCATCCCGTTCTGAGGGGCGTCGTCACGGGTGACCACGCCTACTTCGTCCATTCCTACGCGATGACAATGGCCCAGCCTGCCGACCGCTTGGCCCACGTGGATTATGGCGGCGACGTCACCGCCATCGTCGCCCGGGGTAACGTGGTCGGCACCCAGTTCCACCCCGAAAAAAGCCAGCAATGTGGCTTGCGCCTCATCGCGAACTTCCTCCGCTGGGCGCCATAAGGAATTGGCCCGCCAGGGGCGGGCCGGACATCAGCGGCGCCAGCCCCATGTGCCCCAGGACAAGTCCGAAAAGAAAAAGAGAGCTGCGGATCAGTTCACCTTCACCCAGTTCTGCCGCGCGCATAGCAAGCCACCCGCCACACAGCCGCGCAGGGCCATCTGGTTCCCGTTCAGCTGGATCTTCCCAATATAGACCTTGTCATTCGACGGCCGCCACACCCGACCTTCATAAGCGCCGCCCCCGCGCGGGGCCATGTCGCGCACGATCTGGCGGCCCGTATTGGGCGAGTCATAGGCGCCGGAGGCATTGAAGCTTTGCGTGATGACCCCGCAGTAATTCGCGCCGCAAGGCGCGATGGTCACGTGGGCATAGGCGCCGTCATCGACCTCTGTCTGCCAAACGCCCTCAATCGGGTCCGCAGATGCAATCGTCGCAAGGCTCAGCGCGGCGACCAGCGCAGTAAAGAAGCGTGTCATTTTCTGTCCTCCCGTGGTGGGCAGCACCCTGACGCCACCGCCGGGCGTCAGGCAAGTGTGACGGTACGGCACGGGCTTCAAACCCCAGCCATCCTGGGGCAGAAAGCCCGAAGCACCGGAGCCCACGCCATGATCCTATATCCTGCCATCGACCTGAAAAACGGCCAGGCCGTGCGCCTTGTTCATGGCAAGATGGACTCGGCCACGGTGTTTAACGACGATCCGGCTGCCCAAGCCCGCGCCTTCGCCGAAGCCGGGTGCCAATGGGTCCACCTGGTCGATCTGAACGGCGCCTTCGCAGGCCGCCCCGTGAATGCCGGCGTGGTCGAGGCGATTTTGGCGGCGGTTGACATCCCCTGCCAATTGGGCGGTGGCATCCGCGACATGACCACGATTGAGACCTGGCTGGCAAAGGGCCTCGCCCGCGTCATCTTGGGCACAATCGCCGTGGACAACCCCGACTTGGTCCGCCAAGCCGCCCGCACGTTCCCCGGCCAGGTAGCCGTCGGCATCGACGCCAGGGCGGGCCGCGTCGCCACCAAGGGCTGGGCCGAGGAGACCGATGTAGCAGCGCCCGACCTGGCCCGCCGCTTCGAGGACGCGGGCGTCGCCGCGATCATCTACACCGATATCGACCGCGACGGCGCTATGGGCGGCCCCAATATCGCCGCCACCGAAGCCCTGGCCCGCGCCGTCGACATCCCGATCATCGCGTCGGGCGGGGTGTCGTCCTTGGCGGACCTCCAGGCTCTCCGGGCAACTGATGTGATCGCGGGCGCGATCTCTGGCCGAGCGCTCTATGACGGTGCAATCGACCTTGGCGAGGCGCTGGCGGCGCTGGCCGATTGAGCCCGCCGCGCCAGCGCGGTCGGTCGATCGGGGAGCCGGGACGCCAGCGTCCCGCTGGGGCCCGTCTGGTTCTGGCAGCCTCTGCCGCCTTCGTCACCTTCCTGGCCGCGCGGATCGGGATCGGCGTCTTCTTGGACGCCTATGCCTGCGACACGCCCGCAGATTGGTGGCCCGACTGGGCCTGGACCTGCGGCGATGCGGGCGCCCGCGCGGCGCGGGCGCTGACGACGATGGACTGGGATGCCGTGCTGCCGCTCTTTTTGGCCCTCGCGGTGTTTCTGGTCATCGGGCTCACCCCAAGGCGCCGCTAAAGGGTCCCGCGCCCCACCGGAGATGCTCCAAGCAGAACAAGCGCAACGTGGGACCATTATGCCCGCGACTTAAAGAAAGGCCGGTTAAGACCCTTGGTGAAACGCCTTATTCCGCCGTCGCTGCATCGGTCAGGTTCCCCAGCGCTCCATTGATCCGCTGCGCCGGTTCCGAGGACACATCCACATCCAAACCTGCAAACAGGCTCTCGGCGGTCTGATACGTCACCGCCGCGCCGCCATTGCCGTCATCGTGGATCAGCACGCGCAGCGGCAGGATCACCCCGGCCCGCAAGTCCTGCTGCATGATCAACGTTCCCACGGCCGGGTTGCCGAAGATCACCACCTCGGATTCAGGCAAGTCCAGATCGACACTTGCCGCGCCTTCGGAATGGGGCACACGCGCCATCACCCGGGCGCCCACGCCCTCGATGGCGGCCACCAACCGGTCCGCCGTCTCGGACACCGAATGGGCCGACGGCTTGGTGACGGTTTCGGCCACGGCCGGTGCGGCGGTCATGGCAAAGGCGGCAAGAATAGTGCGGATCATAATAATCTTCCTTCTGGGCGATCTGGGGGGCAGATAGCGCGCCGAATCAGCGGCCGCCCTTCACGAAACCGTGGGCCGCGAAGACCCGCCGATCCCGACGCGCAAGCCACCGCATTGCTCCGCCCTAGTCGCGGGGCTACACCGCCCGCATGTTGAAGACCCGCATCATCCCCTGCCTCGACGTGGCCGACGGCCGCGTGGTCAAGGGTGTCAACTTCGTCGATCTGATCGACGCGGGCGATCCCGTGGAATCCGCCCGGGCCTACGATGCGGCGGGCGCGGACGAGCTCTGCTTTCTCGATATCCATGCCACCCACGAAAACCGCGGCACGATGTACGATCTGGCCACCCGCACGGCGGAACAATGCTTCATGCCGCTCACCATCGGCGGGGGCGTCCGGACGGTGGACGATGTCCGCGACCTGCTGCTGGCGGGGGCCGACAAGGTCAGCTTCAACTCCGCCGCCGTAGCCGACCCTGACGTGCTGAGCCGGGCGGCCGACAAATTCGGAAGCCAATGCATCGTCTGCGCCATCGACGCCAAGACCACACGGGCAGGCACATGGGAGATCTTCACCCATGGCGGTCGGAAACCCACCGGCATTGACGCCGTCGAATTCGCAAAGACCGCCGCCGAAAAGGGCGCGGGCGAAATCCTCCTCACTTCCATGGACCGCGACGGCACCAAGGCGGGCTTCAATCTGCCGCTGACCCGCGCCATCTCGGACGCGGTTTCCATTCCCGTCATCGCTTCGGGCGGCGTTGGCACGCTGGACCACCTGGTCGAAGGGGTCACCGAAGGCGGCGCCTCCGCCGTCCTAGCCGCCTCCATCTTCCATTTCGGCACCTACACCATCGCCCAGGCCAAGGCCCACATGGCCGCCGCCGGGGTTCCCATGAGGCTCGCATGACCCACCCGCTCGACGCTCTGATGGCCACGATCGACGCCCGCCGCGACGCCGCGCCAGACGACAGCTGGACCGCCAAGATGCTCGCCAAGGGGCCGGAAAAATGTGCCGAAAAGTTCGGCGAAGAGGCCATTGAAGCCATCATCGAAGCCGTCAAAGGCGACCGGGCGGCCCTGACCCGAGAGGCGGCTGATGTGCTCTATCATTTCTGCCTGATGCTGGCCGCCCGCGACATCCCCCTGGCGGATGTCTGGGCCGAATTGGAGACCCGCGCCGGGATGTCCGGCCTGGCTGAAAAGGCCGCGCGACCGGCATAGCCCGATTGCGAGCCCGCTCACGTCAGGCGGCTACTGATAATCCCCGTGGCGAAGCCACCCTTCCGCAACTCGCCAAACAGCCGCTGATACTCGATTTTCGGACAGCGGTCCTGGATGATCGTGACCCCCGCCGCATCACACATTGCCTCAGCCTCGGGGCTCACGATGCCGATCTGCAGCCAGACACAGCTCAAACCCAGCAACACCGCCAGTGCCTCCTCGACGAGACCCGGCACCGCCTCGGGTCGCCGGAAGACGTCCAGCACATCGACCGGTTCTCCGATCTCGGCCAATTCGCCCGCAACGGGCACGCCGAACAACTCGGCCCCCACATGCCCCGGATTGACCGGCACGACGCGATACCCCTTCAACGCTAAGTAGCGGGCCACGTAATGGCTCGGCCGGACGGGGTTGGGCGACACGCCGACACAGGCGAAGGTCCGGGCTCGCTGCAACATATGACGCAGAAGATCGTCGGAAGGCGTGGTCGTCATGACGCCATCCAGACAGAAAAAAGGGCCCGCAGCAATCATAGCGCGGGCCCGAGGTACGGAACGAGGGACAGTGAACGGAGGGCGGGTGTTCCGGTCCCGCCTTCCACAGACATATGGGTAACTGCCCCTCGTCCCGGAAGGTTCCCTCACGAAAACGTTTTTTTTCGCCGGGTCTGTCCGCTCACGTTTCAGTCGAAAATGTCTTCGATCTCGTCCCAGATCTCAGACGTCACCTTTCGCCAGAACGTCTTCTTTTTCTTGCGTTTCTTGTTCTTTGTCTTCCGTAGCGGCACCGGGTTTGGCGCGGGCGCATGTCCCGCCGCCGCCTTGGCTCGCTCCGTCGGTAACGGCTTCATCACGTGAATGGGAGCACCGCAAGACCCGCAGGCCAATTCGTGACCGCCATGGGCGATATTCCGCAAAATGGTCCGCTTGCCACAATAACAGCAGGTCGCTTTCTTCAGATCAGCCAACGCGCCCCTCCCCCAAGGCAAAGAGCGCGACGGCCGCCGCATTCGACACATTCAGCGACCCGAAGCCGCCTGCCGGGTCGATCCGCACCATCCGGTCGCACAGCGCCTTGGTCCGCTCTCGCAACCCGGGCCCCTCGGCCCCGAAAACCACCGCGACCGGCAAACCTCGCAAATCGGGGGCAGTTGCGGCCAATGTGGCGTCGGCCGTGCCATCGAAGCCGACGCAGACATAGCCCAGCACCTTCAACCGCTCCATCGCATCCCCAAGATTGCCGACCCTCAGATAGGGTTGGCGCTCCAACGCCCCGCTTGCCGTCTTGGCCAATGCGCCGGTCTCGGGCGCGGCATGGCGCGCAGGCGCGACGACGGCGCGTGCTCCGAACACCTCGGCCGACCGCAGGATCGCGCCTGCATTATGGGGGTCCGTCACCCGGTCCAGAAGCACCAGCATCGGTGCGCCCGTCCCGGGCTTCGCCACATCGTCCAGCTTGCCCCAATCCAGCGGCTTCACCTCAAGCGCAGCACCCTGATGCACGGAGCCCGGATCGAGCGGCACGGGAAACTTGCGTGAATCGGCAATCTCGGGGGTCATGCCGGAGGCGCCGATGACGTCGCCCAAACGATCCGCCGCATTCTTGGTCAGCACCAGACGAACCCGCTTGCGCAATGGGTTCTGAAGGGCGTCTCGTACCGCATGCAGCCCGAACAGCCACACGGTTTCGCGGGCGGAGGCGCGGTGCTCCCGCTCCTTACCCACCACCCATTTCGGCTTCCGCGCCATGGCTGTTCCCTTCACCCGATCCAAGGCTTATCGCGCGGCCCTCAAGCGGCCACAACACCGCTTGACCCCTTGGGATGTGGGCGATACGTGGTGCGTCCAATGGGCGACAGGCCGCAAGGTGTGGCAGGGGACTGTAACTCCCTCGCGGAGACGCACGCCTGGTTCGATTCCAGGGTCGCCCACCATTTTCAACATTTCCACCTGAGAACCCCCCTAAAGCCTTGAAGAGAAAGGCTTTTACCGGGGTTCTAACACCTTCATTTCGGCAGCATGCGAGGCGGCCCGCGAAAGCTAGCTTGAGAAGGGTTCGGCGGGTGTGGACGGTGCCGCTTTTCCAGAGTTTCCAGGGGTTTGCCAGGAAACGCAGGAGGGGTTCTACTCGCTCCTCAAAGGTGCCTGCCGGGATGGCCCTTGGTAGACGCCTTTTCGGTGAGGAGTGCCTTTTGGCGTTCGAGGTCGGCGATCTTGTTCGCACGACGACGAGCGGCCGGAAGCGGCGCGCCCCGCGCACGTACAACCAGGCGCGCGAGGAGGACGCCGGCGCC
>JBCDCW010000107.1:0-12093 GCA_039180995.1 Pseudomonadota bacterium | reverse complement strand
ACGTCATTGCCGCGCATATGCACGGGCCCGGGCTGGTGCATCTGAAAGGCGACGCACCCGAGACCGTGTCCGATTTCCGGGGGTTGAACCTGCGCGGCCCGTCGCGGCCGGCGACGTTGCTGCTGGATGCCATGGGCGCGAACCCGATTGGGATGCCGGTCCCGGCCTTCCCCGAGGCGTTGTCGCGGGGCGTGCTGGATGGCGGCGTGATCACCTGGGAACAGGCGCCGTCGTTGAAGCTGGATGAGTTGACCGACAGCCACACGGATGTGGCGGGGGACCGGTCGCTCTATAACCTCTATTTCCTCTGGGCGATGAACAAGGACGTCTACGAGGGCCTGCCCGATGATCTGCGCGCGGTGATCGACGCCAATTCGGGCGCCATGGCCTCCGCCTGGGCCGGACGGGCCCACGACGTCGGCGACGCCGAGGGCCGCGCGGTCCTGGAGGCAACCGACAACCAGATCGCCGAATTGTCCGAAACGATCACCGACGAGATCCGGGCTTTGGGCGACGCGGTGATCGCGGATTGGATCACCGAGATGGCTGAGAAGGGCTACGACGGCGCCGCCTTGGCCGAGGATGCCCGTGCCGCGATGCGGTGACTGTAGGAAGGGGGTTCGCCCCCATCTTGCCACGGGGTTCGGAAAGTCGACGGTTTTGCGACCACGTGACGAGATCTTCCGACCTCCGACGGCGGGCCCTGAAAGACGTCTGCGACGATCTTTCTACCTATGTGGCTTGAGTCGGCAATGCGGACTTAGCCGACTACCGCCTTGTGACTGCTTTTGCCGCCAAGGCCCTTAGATTTTGCGCGCTAATTCTGGACGAGCCAGGCCTCTATAATTACTTGTTGCGATGGCCTGCGCAAAATTCGTGGTATTTGCACGCGGTATGGTTCAAACGGTATCTGCGAAGCTTTCGGGCTTGAGATATGCCTTATCAGCCCGGTTTCTGGCGGTTTTGGGGCCGCGGATTCAACTATAACCAGCCCCTTATGTAAAGTTGATTTATGGCCGTACCAAGTCGTCGCAAGATCATGTAAGCTGCGACATTCACCATAAGCGCATACCATGGCCGGGAACCCACGATGCGGGTACTACTAGTTGAAGACGATCCAGTCACCAGTCGCAGCATCGAGTTGTGGTTGACGAACGTTAACATCGATGTCTATGCGACGGATCTTGGGAGCGAGGGAATCGACCTCGCGAGACTCTACAACTACGATCTGATACTCCTAGATTTGGATCTGCCGGACATGAACGGTCATGACGTGGTTAGGCAGCTTCGTCTGGCCAGGATCGAGACGCCGGTTCTGATCCTGTCTGCGGCGGCAGATAAGGAAAACAAGCTACAAGGTTTTGGCTTCGGCGCGGATGATTATATGACCAAACCGTTCCACCGCGAGGAATTGGTCGCCCGGATCCATGCGATTATTCGCCGTTCGAAAGGTCACTCTCAAGCGGTGATAAAGACCGGCCTTATCGATGTTAACTTGGATGCCAAGACCGTCGAGGTAAAGGGTAAGCCTGTTCATCTGACCGGCAAAGAATACCAGATGCTCGAACTTCTGTCGCTGGGCAAAGGCATGACGCTGACGAAAGAGATGATATTGAACCATCTTTACGGCGGCATGGACGAACCAGAGTTAAAGATCATTGACGTCTTTGCGACTAAACTTCGCAAAAAACTATCTGCTGCGGCTGGTGGAGTAAATTATATAGAGACCGTGTGGGGCCGGGGATATGTACTGAGGGATCCCGAGTCAATTCGAGAAGATGAAGTTGTATCGGACGAACCAAAATGTCCCGGAGCGGATGCCGACCACAACGAATATCCCGAGTCGAATTTCGACGGATCGGGCAACGATATTGAGGGGTCAGTATTTATTTCCTACGGAGGGCCAGATGCCGAATTTGCGGCTGCCGTAGACAGGACTTTGACACAAGCGGGTTTCCATACTTGGTTTTTCTCAAAGGATGCGCTCCCAGGTGAAAAACTTCATAGAGTGATGGCAGATGGAATAAGTAAGCATGATAGAGTTATCCTACTTTGCTCCCAAAATTCTCTAAATCGACCGGGCGTACTAAACGAAATTGAAAGAGTGTTAGAGAAAGAGGCGCAGATAGGCGGTGGCGATGTGCTAATACCCCTCTCAATCGATGACTATGTATACAAGGAATGGCAGCCTGAAAGAAGTGATGTCGCTGCACAGGTCAGGAATCGGGTAATTACTAAAATCCCAAACTATGAAGTGCAGCCGAAAGAGTTTGACGAGGCCATGGTTCGAGTAAAGAAAGCGCTACGCCTCCGAGAAAAATGATGGTTTGCGGCAAATCCCATCCAGTCAAAGTCGTTACTTGATCTGTAATATCAGACGGCCTGCAGAAACATTTATCTTGGCACGCTCTCGGATGAAGCATCGGTCGTTCGCTGCACCGCATCTGAGGATGGGGTTGGGCTCGAAGCAGACAGCTTCCGAGATTCAGGCCCATACAATGATCGGTCAGATGGAGCACACTCACATTCTACATCGCCAACGTCACCACCGTGTCGCCGTAGCGGCGTTGGTCGATCTGGCGGAGGAACGGGGGCAGGTCGGGGGGCGCGCCGTCTTCCCAGACGATCATGGCGCCAGGGGCCAGCCAACCCTCCCGGTGCAGCGCGGCCAGGGCGGCCTCGCCCAAGCCTTTGCCGTAGGGCGGGTCCAGAAAGACCAGGTCGTGAGGCGTGCCGGGGCCGGGGCGGCGGACGTCGCGGGGGACGACCCGGGTGGCTGACGCCCCGAGCAGTTGGATATTCTTGCGCAGGAGCCCCAGGGCCGTCCGGCCCTGTTCGATGAAAGTGGCCTCGGCGGCGCCGCGGCTCAGCGCCTCCAGCCCCAGGGCGCCGGTGCCGGCGAAGATGTCGAGCACGCGCGCGCCCTCGATCTCTACCCCGTGGGAATTGGTCAGCAGGTTGAAGATGGATTCGCGCACGCGGTCCGTGGTCGGGCGCAAATGCGCAGCGGCATCGCCCTTGCCCACCGAGGCCAGACGGCGGCCGCGCCAGCGGCCCGCGACGATCCTCAATCGGGCCTCACAACAGCGACTTCACCGGCACGCCGCCATCGGCCACGGCCGCCCGGTCGGGGGACTTGCCCGCGTCGATCAGGCGTTTGCCGACCATATAGGCACGGGGGTCGTTCATGGCGTCCACGGCCAGCAACTCGTCGCCCGCGAAGTACCAATGGGACCGGCCGTCGCCGTTGCGGACGATGATGTCGTCATAGCCCTCGTTCAGGCCGCTGATCTGTAGTTTCACGTCGTATTGGTCGGACCAGAACCAGGGCTTGGCCTCGTAAGGATCTTCCGCGCCCAAGAGATTGGCCGCGACCGTTTCCGCCTGATGGATTGCGTTCGGAACCGATTCCAGCCGGATCCGGCGACCGCGATAGGGGAAGGAGCAGCAATCGCCGGCCGCCCAGATATCCGGGGCCGATGTCCGGCCCAATTCGTCCACCGCGATGCCGTCGTCGATGGTCAGCCCCGCGGCCTCGGCCAGGGTCGTTTCGGGCCGCGCGCCGATCCCCGCGATGACCGTGTCCACCGGCAATTCGGAGCCGTCGGTCAGCCGCGCGCCCTCGATCCGGCCGTCGCCCAGCAGCGTGTCGAGCCCGACCCCTTCGCGGATGTCGACGCCGTGGTCGCGGTGAAGCTGTCGGAACCAATCGGCGGTGGGCTTGCAGGCGACCCGACCCAGCAGGCGGACATTGAGTTCGACAAGGGTCACCTGGAGGCCGATCTTGCGGGCCACCGCCGCCGCTTCCAGCCCGATATAGCCGCCGCCGACGACGAGCATCTGCCGCCCTTCCGTCATCTCGGGCTGAAGCCGGTCGATGTCCTGGAGCGTCCGGATCGTATGGGTGCCCGGCAGGCCGGCCGTGCAGCTGTCGGGCAGCGTGTAATTCGTCGAGCCGGTGGCCAGGATGGCGGCATCGAAGATCTCGGTCCCCGTGGAATGGGTGAGGGACTTGGCGGCAGGGTCCAGCGCCTCGACCCAGGTGCCCAGGCGCAATTCGACCGCTTGGTCGGCGTAGAACTCGGCGGTGCGCAGGTGCAAGCGGTCGCGCGTCATCTCGCCCAGCAGATAGGCTTTCGAGAGGGGCGGACGCTGGTACGGCAGCTCCGCTTCGGCCCCCCAGAGGGTAAGGCGACCCTTGAAGCCTTTCTTGCGCAAGGTCTCGACCGCGCTGGCGCCAGCCTGCCCGGCTCCGATGACGGCGATGTGGTCCATGGCACCCTCCGCTGGCCCCTGCCCTGGGAACAGCTATATCCCGTCGGACGGAACATCAAATATGCGAGGAACGCCACATGGCCATTTCAAAGGGTGACAAACTGCCGGATGCGGAGCTGATCCGGTTGGGCGAAAGCGGGCCCGAGACGGTGTCGCTGCATTCCCTGGCCACGGGCGGCAAGCTGGTCGTGTTCGCGGTGCCGGGGGCGTATACGCCGACCTGTTCGGTGACCCATGTGCCAAGCTTCGTGCGGACCAAGGACGGGTTCGCCGAGAAGGGCGTGGAGAATATCGTCTGCGTATCGGTAAACGATCCCTTCGTGATGAAGGCCTGGGGCGAGGCGACGGGGGCGTCCGAAGCCGGGCTGCATATGTTGGCCGATGCGGATGGGGCGTTTACGCGAGCCTTGGGGCTGGGCTTCGACGCGCCACCGGCGGGACTGTTGGGGCGGTCGAAGCGATATGCGATGTATGTGGAGGATGGCGTGGTTCAGGTGATCCATGTGGAGGATAATCCCGGCGTTTGCGAGGTCTCGGCCGGGGAAACGCTGTTGGCGGAGATCTAGCTTACCGGTTCATGAGTTCGCCACCGGATGCGCGATCACGCGCGTTGGATGGGCACGAGGACGTTGGCGTCGCGCGGGTCATGGCGTGCGGCGACCGCACGGAAGTGGTTGAGCTTTTTGAAGAGCCGCTTCGCCTGATTGCGTGTCTCGTCGAGCCGGGCATCGAAAGCCGGGACGCGCTTGCGGGTGGGCGCGGGGCGGGTGTTGGCTTTCGCTCGGCGGCGGCAAGCAGATGACGCAAGCCATCGCTGTCCTGGGCGCGGTCGGCCGGCAGGATCTGACCGGCGACGACGGTGGCGAACATGTCCGCCGTCGAGTGCCCATCATGGGCCCGGCCCTCGGTGAACTCTAGGACGATTGGGCGGTCGACGGCGTCGACCAATGCGTGGATTTTCTCGGTCCCTCGCGTGACATCGCGGCGCGGTGCATTGCCGGGCAATGGTCAGGCCCGCGCGCGCCATGGTCTTAAAGGGGGGAACCGATCCGGGGGATTGTTGTCCCCGCGGACAGATCGCCCCCTTATCGGCGCCGTCCGCGCCATGTTGGTAGAGCCGGATCGAAGACCTGTCGTTCATCTGAACGGCGTCATCATAGGCCTGCGACATCGCGTGTGGAATACGCACTCAATGGCCGGCCTTTCGCGACCGGTCGCAACGAGGCCTTTGCGCGCTGGTATATCTGCCAGGGTAGTCCGGTTCTGAATCGCCAGAACATCCCGTTTAGAACCCGGCGGTCATCCAGCCGCTTCTTGTCCCGGACTTCATCGGAAGAAGCGGCTGGATCACAGACCACTCGAAATCCTCAAATCGAAACGTGCCAAACGGGCCTGCTGCTCTGTCCCAGACGTGACCTCTCGAAGGCCATCTGTCGGAAACCCCCCTCATGGGCCTGTGCGCCAGGGGTCGAGGACGGAGGGGGTTCTGCCCGGTCCGCAACCAGCATACACACCAGAACAGACTGGTCTTTCCGGCCAGAGGAAGAGACGCCACATGTTCACCCTTGCTGAATTGGAAGACGCTGCCGCCTTGGTGCACCGGTCCGTGCCCGCGTCGCCGGCCCTGGGCTGGCCGCTGCTGGACCTGGCGACGGGGGCGAAGGTTGTGGTCAAACACGAAAACCACAACCCGACCGGCGCCTTCAAGGTGCGGGGTGGGGTAACCTTCATCGATTGGCTGCAACGGACGCATCCCGGCAGCCCGGGCATCATCACCGCCACGCGCGGGAACCATGGGCAGAGCCAGGCCCGGGCCGCCGTGGCGGCGGGGTTGCGGGCGGTGGTCTATGTGCCCGAAGGCAACTCGCCCGAGAAGAACGCGGCCATGGAGGCCTGGGGCGCCGACCTGCGCGTGCATGGTGCCGATTTCGACGTCGCGCGGGAGGAGGCGTTCCGCGTGGCCGAGGCCGAGGGGCTGACCATCGTTCCGCCGTTTCACACGGAACTGGTGCGCGGGGTGGCCACCTATGCGTGGGAATTGCTGTCGGCCCATCCAGAGATCGAGACGCTATATGTACCCATCGGTTGCGGATCGGGGATCTGCGGCTGCATCTCGGCCCGCGATGCGCTGGGTCATCGGGCCGAGATCGTCGGCGTCGTGTCGGAGAACGCGCAGACGGCCAAGCTGTCGGTCGAGGCGGGCGAGATGGTGACGACGAATTCGGCCAATACCTTCGCCGACGGCATGGCCGTGCGGGTGCCGGTGCGGGCGGCGTTCGAAATCTATCGCGACGGCGCGGCGCGGATCCTGGCGGTGTCGGATGCGGAGGTGGCGGAGGCGATCCGCCTCTATTGGTCGGCCACGCATAACGCGGCCGAAGGGGCGGGGGCGGCGCCCTTGGCGGGGTTGATGCAGGAGCGCGGGGCGATGCGGGACCGCAACGTGGCCGTCATCCTGTGCGGTGGGAATATCGACGCGCCGAAATTCGCTCAGGTCTTGTCGGGCGGCGTGCCGTCGCCCTGATCGACGGGCGGGCCGTCATAGGTCCAGCGATAGCCGGGCGGGGTGGGGCCCTTGTTGCGGCCGCCTTGTTCTGTCTGCTCCCAGGCATGGGCCAGGATGCCGACGGAGCGGGACAGCACGAAAAGGCCACGGGCGAGGGGCGCCGGGAAGCCCAGTTCGGCGTGGATGACGGCCGTCGCGCCGTCGATATTCATCGGCACGGGGCGGGAGGTGGTTTCGGCCAGATGGGTCTCGATGGCGAGCGCGATGGCTTTCATGCGGCCGGGGACGGTGCCTTCTGCGACGGCCTGGTCCACGAGGGCCATAAGGGCCGGGGCGCGGGGATCGACGGGGTGGAAGCGGTGGCCGAAGCCGGGCAGGTAGCGGCCCCGTTCTTCGCGCCAACGGGCGACTTCCTCTGGCACGGCGTCCGGGCCGCCGGCCGCGTCGATCCGCTGGTAGAGCTCGACCGCCTGGGCGCCCGCGCCGCCATGGACGTCGTCCAGCAGATTCACGGCGCTGGCCATGGCGCCGTTCAGCGGCACGCCGCAGGTGACCGCCATGCGGGCCGTGGCGATGGAGGGTGCCTGGGGGCCGTGGTCCACGGCGGCGACCAGGGACGCTTCCAGCAGGCGGGCGGCGGCGGGGGAGGGGCGGCCGCCCCGGAGCATGAGCCAGATCATCTCGGCGAAGGTCAGGTCGCCGATCAGGTCCTGAATGGGATGGCCGCGCAGGGCGATGCGGCCTGGTTCCATGTCGATGATGGCGGTGCGCCACCAATCGGAGACGTCGCTCATATGGCGCCCTCCGCTCGTAACATCTCGATCTCGGGCGGGGTGAACCCGGCGGCTTGCAGGATGGCGTCGCTGTTGGCGCCCAGTTCGGGTGGAGGTGCCGCGACGCCGGGGGCCGTGCCGTCGATCTTGACGGCTGTGCGCAAGGCCCGGACGTCGCGGCCGACGCCCGGGGTGTCCGGGAAGGTGGCGACCAGATCACGGTCCGCGATCTGCGGATGCGCCAGCGCATCCGCCACTGTCAGGACGGGGCCTGCGGGCACGCCGAGGGCCGACAGCTCCCGCGCCCAATCGGCGGCGGGGCGGGTGGCGAGGATGGTTTCCAGGTCGGCGCGCAGGGCGTCGCGGTTGGCCTTGCGGGCCTCGCGCGTGGCATAGTCGGGGCGGTCCAGGAGGTCGGGGCGGCCCAGGTGCCGGGCCAAGGTTTCCCACTGCTCGTCCCGGTTGGCGGCGATGTTGAGCAATCCGTCGGCGGCCCGGAACGCGCCGGACGGGGCGGAGGTGACGTTCTCGTTTCCGACCCGGCTGGGCGCAACCCCGGCCACCAGCCAGTTCGAGACGGCCCAGCCCATGGTCGCAAGCACCGCCTCCATCATCGACACGTCGATGACGCAGCCGCGTGGGCGCGCGTTCAAGGCGGCCGTGATGGCCATGGCGGCCGTCAGCCCACCGATCGTGTCGGCCACCGGGTAGCCCACGCGGGTCGGGTCGCCATCCGGCTGGCCAGTGACGGACATGACGCCCGCCACGCCCTGGACGATCTGGTCGTAGGCCGGGCGGTCGCGCCAGGGGCCGTCCTGCCCGAAGCCCGAGATGGCGGCGTAGATCAGACGAGGGTTTTCGGCGCGCAGGACCTCCGCTGACAGGCCCAGCCGTTCCATCACGCCGGGCCGGAAGTTTTCGACCAGGACGTCGGCGTCGCGCACCAGGCGCTTGAGCACGACCTTGCCCCCTGGGTGCTTGAGGTTCACCGTCACCGACCGTTTCCCGGCGTTCTGGGCCAGGAAGGATACGCCCATGCCCTTGCCGTTCAACTCAGCATCGGCGCCCAATTGGCGAGCCAGGTCACCGCGCCCCGGCGCCTCGACCTTGATGACCTCTGCCCCCAGATGCGCCAATTGGTGGCAGCAGAACGGGCCGGCCAGCACGTTGGTCAGATCGAGCACCCGGATCCCGGCCAGGGGATGGGTAGCGGTCAATCCGCGCTCCCGCCATTGGCCGTCTGCAGCTTGGCCCGCCGGGCCGCGATCTGGCCCGAAACGATCGGGGCGAACAGGCACAAAGCGGCGATGCCCAGGATGACGACCGTCAATGGCCGCTCCCACAGGAAGGACCAGGAACCGTCGTTGATCAGCAGCGCCCGGCGCAGGTTCTCCTCCATCATGCCGCCTAGGATGAAGCCCAGGATCATGGGCGCCATGGGGAAGTCGAGCAGGCGCAGGATTACCGCGACGGTGGCGAAGATTACCATCAGTTGGATGTCGAACGTGTTGAAGCTGACGAAATAGACCCCGATCAGAGAGAAGAACAGGATGAGCGGCAGCAGAAACCGCGACGGGATCGCCAGGACGCGGGCGATATAGGGGATCAGCGGCAGGTTGAGGATCAAGAGGATTATGTTGCCGATCCACATGCTGACGATGACGGACCAGAAGACTTCCGGCTGGTCGATATAGAGACGGGGGCCAGGCTGGATGCCGTAGCCGATCAGCGCGCCCAGCATGATGGCCGTGGTGCCCGAGCCGGGGATACCCAGGGTCAGCAGCGGCACGAAGGACCCCGTCGCGGCCGCGTTGTTGGCCGTCTCCGGCGCGGACAGGCCGCGCACGGACCCCTGGCCGAATTCGGCGCCCTTCTTGGGGCCGGCGATTCGCTGCTCGGTCCCATAGGCCAGGAAGGACGCGATTGTGGCGCCCGCGCCCGGCAGGACGCCGATCAGGAAGCCCAGCACGGACGACCGACCGATCACCGGCGCCATCTCGCGGACCTCGGCACCCGACACTTTCATGGAGCCGAGCTTCTGGGATGCCTCCTTCTCCTCCAGGCGGGCGGCATCGCCCTTGGGTTTCAGGATCGCCATCAGGGCTTCGGACAGCGCGAAGGTCGCCATGACCAGAAGCAGGAAGCTGATCCCGTCGATCAGGTCCAGCATCCCCAAGGTGAAGCGGGCCACGCCCTGGGTCTCGTCGGTGCCCACGGTGGACAGCATCAGACCGACCACCGTCATCAGCAGCGCCTTCACCATCGACCCTTTGCCTGCGAAGGCGGCGACGGCGACCAGGCCCAGCACCATCAGGGCGAAGTAATCGGTGGAATGGAAGGACAGCGAGACTTGGGCCAGCGACGGCGCGGCCACCAGCAGGAACAAGGCCGCGATGACCCCGCCCGAGAACGACGAATAGGCGGCGATGGCCAGGGCCTTCCCGGCCATGCCCTTGCGCGCCATGGGGTAGCCGTCGAAGGACGTCGCCACGGTCGACGCGACACCCGGCGCGTTGATCAG
Organism: Pseudomonadota bacterium; assembly: GCA_039180995.1. GTDB lineage: Bacteria > Pseudomonadota > Alphaproteobacteria > Rhodobacterales > Rhodobacteraceae > Jannaschia. Next base: position 2,018 of record JBCDCW010000107.1, on the reverse strand, counting down.
GATGGACGAGGTCGAGCCGCCGAAGATCGCCCCGTAATACACCGCGGCCATCAGGATGATCCCGGCGGACGGGTCCAGCGTGGCGGCGATGGGGATCATCAGGGCGATGGCCGACATCGGCCCCAAGCCCGGCAGCATTCCGATGAAGGTGCCCACCAGGCAGCCCATCATCACGAAGGCCAGGTTCTGGACCGTCAGCGCCGTGCCGAGGCCGATCAGGATGCCTTCGATCATCCCCACCCCTCCGGCAGGGGGGCGATATAGACGTCCAAGCCTTGGGTCATCAGCACCCAGAATAACCCCACCAGCGGCACGGCGACGGCGGCCAGCATCCACAGCCGCCGCTCCCCCAGGACGGCGAAGCCGACGGCCAGGAACAGGATCGTCGAGATCAGGAAGCCCAGCGGCCGGACGGTGAGCCCGTAGGCCGACATCCAGGCCAGGAAGAACGCGACCCGCCCCCAATCGAGGCCCCGCAGCTCCGGTTTTGCGCCGTCCCCCGGTTTCAGGATCAAGATCGCCGATAGCCCGACCGCCAGCACCGCCAGGGCGATGGGCATGGTCTTCGCGGTGAAGGCGTCGCCTTGCTGGAAGGGCAGAAGCCGGATGTCCCCGATCTTCCAGGCATAGAACAAACAGAATGCCAGGATCAGCGCACCGCCGATACGGTCCTTGGTCAGCATGAGCGCCCCTCCTCGGCGGAAAGGGCCGGGCGCTGGGCGCCCGGCCCGGATGGCCTCAAAGGAAGCCGAGTTCGCGCATCAGATCGCCGATCTGCTGCTCCTGCTCCTCCAGGAAGGTCGTGAAGTCGTCGCCGGAATTGAAGATCTCGACCCAGCCGTTCCGGTCGCGGACCTCGCCCCAGGCGTCGGTCTCGTACATGGCCGTCAGCGCCTCGCGGTAGGCGCCCACCTGTTCGTCCGAGATGCCCGGCGCCGCGAAGAACCCGCGCCAGTTGACGAACTCCGTCCCCGGTGCCCCGGCCGAGGCGCACGTCGGCACATCGGGCGCGGCCGCAACCGGTTCGGGCGCGGTGATGCAGAGGATGTCCACCTCGCCTTGGCGTGCCAATTCCAGGGCTTCCGACAGACCGGTCGACAGCCCCTGGATCTCGCCCGACAGCAGCGCGGCCATGGCGGGCCCGCCTGTGTCATAGGGGATGTACTTGATATCCAGCGGGTTGGCGCCCGCATTCTTCATGATCAGCGCGGCCACCAAATGGTCCATGCCGCCTTGGACCGAGCCGCCGCCGATGGCGACCGACGACGAATCCGCCTCGTAGAGATCCACCAGCGCCTGGAACGACTCGACGTCGCTGCCGCTGTTGACGACCAGCGCGGCGTAGTCGCCGATGGTGCCCGCCACGGGGGTCAGGTCTCGGAAGCTCTGGGGGAAGACGCCTTGCAGCGACCGGATCACGATGGGGGTCGAGTTCACCATCATCATACCGGGATCATCGGTCTCGATCAGATGGGCGATGGCCTTGCCGCCACCGCCGCCGGACATGTTCTCGTAGGTCGCGTTGCCCACCAGCCCCGCTTCGGTCAGCGCCTCGCCGGTGCCGCGCGCGGTGCCGTCCCAACCGCCGCCGGCGCCGCCGGGGATCAGGAAATGGACGCTGTCCACGACCTGGTGCCCATCCGCGCTGGCGATCTGGCCCATGGTCAGCGCCATGGCCGTCATCGTGCCGAGTGTGAATGCTTTCATCTGGTATCCTCCCATCCAGGTGGGCGCATTGGGCGCCCCAGGGCTTGCGTTTCGTCTAGTGAAACGTCATCCCTCTGGGTGAAACCCTAAGCCGAGTCTCCAGCACCCGTAAAGGCTGAAAAGGGAGGCGAGATGGATCCCGATCCCGAAACCCAACGGGGCGGCGTTGAAGCCGTCGACCGCGCACTGGTGTTGCTGACCTGTTTCCAGGACGGGCCCGCCTCGCTCGGGCTGGCCGAACTTGCCCACCGCTCGGGCCTGAACAAGAGCACGATTCTCCGGATTTGCGTCTCTCTTTTGCGCCGCGGTTT